>JAEEZC010000078.1 GCA_016288465.1 Verrucomicrobiota bacterium
TCACAGGCACCTTCATCTCCTATCCGGACGCCACGGCCTCGAAGCGCCTAACGTGCGGCGGAAAGATGGAACTCCCGTCCTACGTCGAGACGCTCCGCGCCGATTCGCGCTACATCGACACAGGTTATCTCGTGACGGCGAACACCAAGGTCGCAATCGACTATGCGCCCGCAGGGGCGCGCACCGCCGGCGACACGTGGTATCTTTTCTGCGCAAAGGACACTCACAATTTCGCCGCCTACATCAACGACAGGGGATTTGGATTCATCAACAGCGACAGCTGGAAGATGGACGTAGGGGCGAATGTAGGGGCTGGCGCCGTGAACGTCCGCCGCACTGTCATTCTTGACAATCCTGCCAACCTGGGTGTCATTGTCACCGAAGGCGTGACGAACGCGACATGCGAGACCGCCGCAGGAGGGCCGTTCAACCGACTCTCATTGAAACTTGCGACGCAGCAGAACGCTGCGGCGAATTTCGCGACGATCCGCATCTACGGCTGCAAGATATGGGAGAAGGAGAATGGCGAATACGTTTTGAAGCGCGACTATGTTCCGGCGGTCGAGGACAGCGTTGCGGGGCTGCGCGACGCGACCGGCAACGACGCGACATTCAGGGTGTGCGCCTCTACTGCGGCATCGCCTCTCACTTACGGCGGTGCGTTCACGCCGGTTGTGGCGCAGACGGCTGCCAAGGTTATGCATGGCAATACAGTCACGCTGACGGCAACGGCTCCCGGCGCCACATCGTATAGCTGGTACAGAAACGGCGAGGAAATTCCCGGCGCGACATCATCCTCGCTTGTTGTTCGCTGGAGACGTGGCGGCGAAACCGACACATATGCGGCAAGGTCCGCTTATGCAGTTGATGCAGCGACAATCGAAAGCGGCAAGTCTGAATCCGTTGCAGTCGAGAATGTCACGCCAGGGCTGACTGTAATCATCAGATGAAAATGCGTTCCAACATCTTACTGGCTGTTTTCGCTGCGGCGGTCGTCAATGTCGCCGCAGCGGCGGCGACCGGCGAACAACCAAGCGCGCCGTCACGCAAATTCGTCGGATTCGCCTGGGAGTTCTCGCGGATGTCATTGCGCGACCTCGCGCCTTACGCCGACGAACTTGACAAAACTCCGCTGAACGGCATCGGCGTATACCTGAACGAGAAGACGCCGGACGGGACGCTTGTCAGCACGCACAACATCATGCATGCGCTCTGGAACCGTGACGCTCTCCAGCCGCTCGTTCCTCTCGCCCGCGAGTTGACGGCGCACGCCTCGATGCGCGAATCGTTCATAGGCACGTTCCGCGCGCCGGCCAAGCGGATAGACTGGTCGGACGATGCGAGATGGGGCGCGATCGCCACGAACATGGCTATCGCCGCGTGGTTTGCGAAGGCCGGCGGATTTCGCGGCATTTCAATGGACCCCGAGGACTACCGCCATTCCGGCCAGTTCCGGAGGCGCGGCGGCGATGCTCCGTACGAAGAGCTGTGCAGACTGGTCAGACAGCGCGGACGCGAAGTTTTTTCCGGCGTGTTTCGAGAATATCCAGATGTCAGGATTCTTTCGTTCTGGCTTCTTTCCCTCACGCACACGTATCTTGCATCGGACGATCCGGCGCGCGATGCCGCCGAAAACGGCGATCTGTGGCCGGCGTTTGTCGATGGCATTCTGGATGTGGCGCCTCCCGGGGCGCTTATTGTCGACGGTAACGAGCATTCGTACCGCTACAAAGCCGGTCGTGGTGATTTTGCGCGCACCGCCATCGCCGTGCGCAGCAGGCTTTCCGCTCTCGTCTCGCCGGGAAACAGGGATAAGTACCGCCGCCAGGTTTCGGTCTCGTTCGGTCTGTATCTCGACATGTACACCAACCCGCCCGGCTCAAGTTGGTTCTTCGGCCCGCTGAACGGATCGCGACTGGGACGCTTTGCCGCAAATCTCCATGCGGCGGCGGAATCGGCCGATGAATACGTCTGGTTCTGGGGCGAAAAGCATTGCTGGGCCGATTGGCGCGGGAAAGGACCGTCCGACGAGCGCAAAATATCGCATGATACCTGGGAGAGCCGCCTTCCGGGAATGGAAGACGAAATCCTTTTGCAGAAGGCGCCGGGCGAATTCGTCCGCCATCGTGTCGCGAAACTGAAAGATGCGGGGCTTCTGCGGCCAGTCAACGCAAATCCTGGATGTACCGGCGTTGGAGACGCCGTGCCGCCGCCATATTCCGTCTGGCGGCAGAAGGGGACAAAACCCGGGCGGTTCTTCAGAGACTCTGTTTCGGCTGACGGCGACGGGTCGTCGCTCGCGGCGGATGGGGTCGAGGACGGCGCGATTTCGGTCTCGCTTCCCAGGGAGCCGAAGCCGGGGGAGAGGTTTCTCGTTTCAACATTCGCGAAAGGAGACGGTGTTTCCGCTTCTGTCGCATGGAAGCGGAACGGCAAATTCGATTGGAATGTGCTTGCGCCCGTACAACTGCGGTTTGGCGCGGCCAATGCGGAGGGCTGGCGCGAGGGCGAGGCTCTGGTTTGCGTTCCAAGGGGTGCGGACGGAATGTCGCTCATAATTTCCGTGCGCCAGAAGCCGGACACGAGCGGCATATGCCGCATAGACGCCGTGAAGATACAGCCTCTCGATTTGCGCACAATCGACCTTTTCACTGTCGGCGCAGACGCGCTAGGCTTGCTCGACGGTCATGTTCAGGGCATTGCCGCGACGGACGACGCCCTCTACATGTCGCAGATGAAGCGGATCGTAAAGGTCGATTGGAACGGCAAAGTCCTCAAGACGATACCAACGCCGCACCATACTGGTGACATTGCATTCGACGACGGCAGGCTTTATGCAGCGGTCGCGCTGATGGTGGATGGGAAGAAGGCAGGCCGGATAATGGTTTTCGACGAAGATCTGAAGCCGGTAAAAGAAGTGAATGTCGATCGCGGCATAGACGGCATTACATGCATGAACGGAATATTGTATTTGGGCATGGGTGCGAAGGAGCAGCCGTCGTCCGAACCGCACCGCGTGAACATACTAGGGCGTTTCAGCGCCGAAACCCTGGAGGAAATCCTGCCCCGCGCCGAATTCGACTATGGCGCGGAGACGTCGTATGGCTTTCAGGATCTCGCCAACGACGGCGAAAACGTCTATGCCGCGTTCTACACCGCCGATGGCGATGCTCCGATGGCGGTGTTCGACGCGGGCTTGAACATAACGGGGCGCGGCTGGTTCGATGCAAGCCAGGGCCTGGACGTCGCGCCGGCGCATTTGTGCGCGGGGAAGAGGGCGTTCGTCTGCGCCGAGACCAAGGCGAAAAACGGACTGGTCATGTCGTGCACCGTGAGATTGTGGTTTCCGGACAATGGAGATTTCCTATGATGATCGGACGCAGAGGATTCCTTGCCGGCACGATATGCGCGGCGTTCGCCGAAGGCGCGAAGGGACGCGACAAGGCGGAGCCGGCTCGTCTAGTAAAGGCCGATGTTTTCGTGGCGGGCGCTGGGCCGGCGGGATTCGTCGCGGCCATCGCGGCGGCGAGGAACGGCGCGAATGTGACGCTCGCGGAATCGTTCGGCTTCCCCGGCGGCATGGCAACGGCGGGTCTGGTGGGCCCTATTTCAAAATTCAATTTTGCAGGACGCCGCGTAGTCGGCGGAATCGCGTGGGAGTTCGTCCAGCGCATGGCCGCGCTTGGCGGCGCTGTAACGGATCTCCCGAAGGGCAATGTCCCGTTCGAGGCTGAAGTCTACCGGCGCGTGGCGCGCGAGATGCTGGAGGAGGCGGGTGTGCGCTGTCTCTGGCAGACTCAAGTTTGCGGCGAACCGGAACTTTCGGCGGACGGTTCCATACGCGCCGTGACGCTTTCGACAGGCGGCTTTCTTGCGCGTATTGAGGCGAACCGCTTTGTGGACTGCACGGCGTCCGGCGCGATCGTCGGGCATTGCGGCTTCGGCGGCTTCCGTTCGGAGAAAGGCGCCGCCCAGCCGCTGTCGCTCTGCTTCATACTGGGAGGCGTCGACACCGACAATGCGCGCGTGCTTGTGGGGAACGACAATGAGCGGTCGAGAAATCCTGTTTTGAGAGATGCGCTGCAAAAGGCGATGGCCGCCGGGCGCATCAGGTCTTTTGGCGGACCGTGGGCCGTCTGGGGCAGCACGATCCGCAGCGGGTTCGTGAGCGTCAACGCGACTCGCGCCGCTGCGGCAGATGTCACAGACCCGATTCAGATCGCTGAAGCGACGGCTCTCATGCGGCGCGAGATACCAGAAATTGTGGCGGTGATGCGCGAGGCGGATCCAGCCTTCCGCACCGCATGGCTGGCGCAGACTGCCGCAGCCAGCGGATTCCGCGAATGCCGCGAAATCGCGGCGCTGCATCGCGTCACGGCGCAGGAGTTCCTCGGCGGCGCGGACGAGCCGGACGCGATTGCGCTAGCCGCGCATCCAATGGACAGGCATATCGCCGGTTCAAGTGCGCAGAACCTGACTTTTCTCGAACGTCCTGGGGTTGTGCCGCTGCGTTCGCTTGTGTCCGCCAAATGCCCGAACCTCCTTGCGGCCGGCGGCCTAGTCGCGGCCGAATCTGCGCCGTTCGCGTCGATCCGCGTACAGGCGCAATGCATGGCTACTGGCCAGGCGGCAGGAACGCTCGCGGCGTATCGCATGGACGAAGACGTACGGCAGGCCGATTTTGCCGCAGTCCGCCGCATCTGCGAGCGAAACGGCGCGATCACCATGTCGAAAAACGGCAGCTGCTCGTGAGGATCGCGGTGTCTTTGCCGATGCAGGCTAAACATGCAATGTGTGCGTATCTGCCATGGGGTCCCCATGTCGCCGAATCTTTAAGGGGACTGTCCCCGCCTAGGAGACGCCCACTCCCCCAGGTGTAGCCACCCACCATGCCACCTCTGGCGGCTAGACCTGCCCGGGGATACAGAGGGTAAACGCAAGAGAATCTTGCGTTAGCTTCTGGACATCGCGGTCGTCTTCTTACAAGACCAAAGTGGCCCCGTTCCAGGGCGAAATATGCTATAATTACAGAAATTATGAAAAAAGCCATTATCACCGTCGTTGGCAAGGATGCCGTCGGCATTCTCGCCAAGACATGCACCTATCTCGCCGAGGCCAACATAAACATCCTCGACATCTCCCAGACGGTCGTCCAGGAGTACTTCAACATGATGATGATCGTGGACGTTGCGAAATGCACCAAGAGCTTCGACGATGTCGCGGCGGAGCTTGGCGAGCTCGGGCTCGGAATGGGCATGAAGATCCGCTGCCAGAGGTCGGAGATATTCGAGAGGATGCACCGGGTATGATCAACATCTCGGAAGTCCTCGAGACCAACAAGATGATTCTCGAGGAAAGTCTGGACGTGCGCACCATCACGATGGGCGTGTCGCTTCTGGACTGCGCCGACGCGTCGCTGAAGACGACGTGCGACAACGTCTACGACAAGCTGACGACGCTTGCGAAGGACCTCGTGAAGACAGGCGACGCGATTGGCCGCGAGTTCGGCGTGCCCGTCATCAACAAGCGTATTTCCGTGACGCCGGCGGCGATTGTGGGCTCAGCGTGCTGCAGGACGCCTCGCGACTTCGTGCGAATCGCGAAGACGCTCGACCGGGCCGCGAAGAAGCTCGGGGTGAACTTCGTCGGCGGGTATTCCGCGATAGTCTCTAAGGGGATGACCAAGGCCGACAAGCTGCTCATACGCTCGATACCGGAGGCGATGGCGTCGACGGAGAGGGTCTGCTCGAGCGTCAACGTCGGCTCGACGAAGACCGGAATCGACATGGACGCGGTGCGGCTCATGGGCGAGACCGTGAAGAAGACGGCCGAGGCGACCAGGGAGCGCGACTCGATAGGCTGCGCGAAGCTCGTGGTCCTCTGCAACGCGCCGGACGACAATCCGTTCATGGCCGGCGCGTTCCACGGCGTGACCGAAGGCGACGCGGTGATCAACGTCGGCGTGTCGGGTCCGGGCGTCGTGAACTACGTCCTGCGCAACACATGCCGCGGCGAGTCGTTCGAGGTTCTGTGCGAGACGATCAAGCGGACGGCCTTCAAGATAACGCGCGTCGGCCAGCTTGTCGCGCAGGAGGCGTCGAAGAGGCTCGGGGTTCCGTTCGGCATAATCGACCTTTCCCTCGCGCCGACGCCGGCGGTCGGCGACTCGGTCGCGGACATCCTTCGCGAGATCGGCCTTGAGCAGCCTGGCGCGCCCGGCACGACCGCGGCGCTTGCGCTGCTGAACGACCAGGTGAAGAAGGGCGGCGTGATGGCCTCGTCGTACGTCGGCGGGCTTTCCGGAGCGTTCATACCGGTTTCGGAGGACCAGGGCATGATCGACGCGGTCAACGCCGGCGCGCTCACGATAGAGAAGCTGGAGGCGATGACGTGCGTCTGCTCGGTCGGACTCGACATGATCGCGATTCCGGGCGACACTCCGGCGAGCACGATCTCGGGCATCATAGCCGACGAGGCGGCGATTGGAATGGTCAACCAGAAGACGACGGCCGTGAGGGTCATTCCCGTGGCCGGCAAGAAGGAGGGCGACACCGTGGAGTTCGGCGGCCTTCTCGGCCACGCTCCCGTCATGAAGGTATCCGGCTTCTCGTGCGAGGCGATGATAGCCCGCACAGGACGGATACCGGCCCCCATCCACTCATTCAAGAACTGAAAGGCAAGGAAAAATGAAGATGACAAGAGGAGCAGTGCTTGCGGCCGCCATTGCGTCCGCGATTACATCGTTTGGCGCAATCCGCGCCGTCACGCCGACTGCATGGGACGGCGACCCGAAGTGCTGGCAGATGAAGCGCCACGCCGAGAAGATGGTTGCGGTCACGAACGGCGGGGCGTCGGTCGTGTTCATCGGCGACTCGATAACGCACTTCTGGGAGGAAGAGGGCAAGCATCGCTGGAAGCGCTACTTCTCGAATGGGCCGCGCAAGGCTCTAAACCTCGGCTACAGCGCGGACCGCACCGAGCACGTCCTGTGGCGCATCACCGAGGGCCACGAGCTCGACGGCTACGAGGCCAAGTGCATCGTCCTCATGATCGGCACGAACAACTCGGGGCACTTCCCGTTCGACAAGGAGCCGCCGATCGACACGATCATGGGCGTCAGGCGCATCCTCGACGTAATCCGCGAGAAGCAGCCGAAGGCCCGCACGATACTGACCGCGATCTTTCCGCGCGGCGTCGACGCGAACGACCCGTGCCGCCGCAGGAACGACGTCGTGAACAAGGAGATCGCGACGTTCGCCGACGGCAAGCGCGTCATCTGGTGCGACTTCTCCGACAAGTTCCTCGACGCGCAGGGCCGCCTCAGCCGCGAGCTCTTCCCCGACCTCCTGCACCCGAACGCGCGCGGATACGAGATGTGGGCGAGCGCAGTCATTCCGCTCATCGACCGCGTTCTCGCGGCTGGCAACGACGAATGCATACCGTCCGTGTGGCCGTCCAGCCCGACCGGCTACGTCTACGGCGAGCCCATTGCCGCCCAGGCGATACGCGGCGGCAACTACTGGCCGCAGCGCTACCTCGAGAAGCGCAACGAGATCGTCGACAACGGCAATGTCGTCTACGACGCCGTCTTCGCCGGCGACTCGATCACGCATCGCTGGGAGCGCAAGGGCGGCGAGGGCCGCGAGCTCTTCCGGAAGCTCCGCGGGGAATACAAGATCCTCGACCTCGGCTACGGCGGCGACCGCGTGGAGCACTTGATCTGGCGGTTTGAGAACGGCGAGCTCGATGGGTACAAGACGAAGCTGTTCATGCTCATGATCGGCACCAACAACGGCGAGGGCCGCAAGGGCGGCGAGGGATGGCGCGACATCGTGCCTGGCATCCGCCGCGCGCTCGACATCATCGCCAGGAAGCACCCCGAGGCCAAGACCCTGCTGCTGCCGATCTTCCCGCGCGGGAAGGACGCATCCGATCCGGTGCGCATGCGCAACGACAAGGTCAACGCGGCGATCAAGGCGTTCGCGGACGGCAAGAAGGTGATTTGGCTCGACTTCACACAGAAGTTCCTGGACGCGAAAGGCGACACGAAGTGGTGCATGAACGACCGCCTCCACCCGAACGAGAAGGGCTACGAAATCTGGTGGGATGCGATCAAGCCCTACGTCGACGCCGCCCGCGAGCAGCGCATCGGCGAGGATCCCCTCGTGGGCAGCTGGGAGGGCGACCTGCCCGTCGACAAGATGCCGGCGACGAGTTTCATCTTCTCGCGCGGCGACAAGAACGAGATGAAGGCGCTCGTCCTCTACCGCTGGGGCTCGCCCGAGTGGTGCTCCGACGTAGTGGCCGACGGCGCGTCGTTCTCCTTCCGCCATCCGTACGGACAGCTCTACCGCGGCAAGGTTAGCGGAGACGTCATGACGGCGGAGTTCGCGCCGTGCGACAGGAAGACGGGCAAGCAGACTGGCGACTGGCAGGCTTTCACGGCGAGGCGCATGCCCGAGATCGCGCCGGCGGACACGGCCGAGGCGAAGCTCGGCGAGCCCGTCGACCTTCTCAAGGACGGCCTCGACGGATGGGAGCAGATGTCGAAGGAGTCCAAGTTCGGATGGGTGTTCGAGAATGGCGTTCTCTCGAACAAGATGGGCCTGAATCCGGACGGCTCGTGGGTCCACGGCGGGGCGAACATCAAGACGAAGAGGGCAGACTTCTTCGACTTCAACCTGAGCTACGACGTGCGTGTGCCGAAGGGGTCGAACTCCGGCGTGTACCTGCGCGGAAGGTACGAGTGCCAGGTCGTCGACAGCTACGGAAAGCCCGTTGACCGCCACAACATGGCCGCCTACTACGGGCGCGTCGCGCCTTCCGTCTCCGCGGAGAAGGCCCCCGGAGAGTGGCAGCATGTCGACGTCACGCTCTACCGCCGCCACATGACCGTCGTCCTGAACGGCGTGAAGATCCTGGACAACGTCCCCGTCACCGGCGTGACGGGCGGCGCAATTGACTCCAACGAGTTCGTGCCCGGCCCGATCTACCTCCAGGGCGACCATTCCGACGCCGACTACCGCAACATGATCCTCCGTCCGGTCGTCGACTGATGCGATGACGGTCATAAGAGGCGGAACGGTCGTCGACGGAACGGGCGCAGCCGCGTTCCCCGGCGACGTCGTCGTCGAAGGCGACCGCGTCGCCGACATCGTCGCCCCTGGCGCGGCGAATGGCGACGGCATGCGCGTCGTGGACGCGTCCGGATGCCTCGTCACCCCGGGCTTCATCGACGCGCACGCCCATTCCGACGCGTATCTGGTCGTTGAGCCTGACGCGCCTTCCAAGATATCGCAGGGCATAACGACGGAAATCAACGGGCAGTGCGGCGGCTCCGTGGCTCCTCGCTACGGAGAGGCGCGGCTCAGCTCCGACTGGGCGGCTGTCCTTGGCGATCGCCTTACCTGGCGCTCGCTCGCCGAATACCGCGGCGCCCTCGCCGCCGCCAGGCCCGCCGTAAACACGGTTCAGTTCATTGGACACAACACGTTGAGATCCTCCGTAGTCGGCTACGCGGGCCGCGCAGCGACTCCGGACGAACTCAAGGCGATGGAGCGAATGCTCGCCCAGGCGCTTGACGAGGGAGGCTGGGGGCTCACCACGGGTCTTATATACCAACCGGGCAAATACTCTTCACCTGAGGAAGTCGTTGCGCTCGCGAAGGTTGCCGCGGCGAAGGGCGGCTACTACGCGACGCACATGCGCAGCGAGGGCGACGCCATAATCGAGGCGATCGACGAGGTGCTCGCCCTTGTCGAGGCGACGGGCATCCGCGCCGAGATATCGCATCTGAAGACAAGCGGCAGGCGCAACTGGCACAAGATCGACGCAGTCATAGACAAGATCGGGAGGGCCGTCGGCGAAGGGCGACTCCTCGGCAGCGACAGGTATCCGTACTGCGCGGCGGGGACAGACCTCGACATAGTTCTCCCGGACTGGGCGCAGGAAGGTGCCGCGAAGGCCGAGATGGAGCGCCTCGCCGACCCAGCCACGCGTGCGCGGATCGAAGACGAGGTTAACGCCTCGGGCCGCGACTGGTCTACCGTCATGGTCGGCGGCACGTGGAGCGAGGAGAACAGGCGGTATTCAGGAAAGACGATAGCGGAGATCTTGAGACAAGAGACGAGAGACGTGGTAGTCGCCTCGTCTCAAGTCTCGCGTCTCTCGCCCGATCCTGGCTCCCTTGTCTGTTCAATCCTCGAACGCGACGGCTGCAAGACGGGCGCGTTCTTCTTCGGCATGAGCGAGGAGAACCTTGCGAAGATATACTCCCAGCCGTGGATCGTGCCGGGGAGCGACGCGTCGCTTCGCGCACCGTGGGGTCCGCTTGGCGCGGACCATCCGCATCCTCGCGCGTACGGCACCATGCCCGAGTTCTACCGTCGCCTGCGAGAGCTCGGCATTTCGCGAGAGGAGGCAATTGCGCGGATGACGTCCGTCCCTGCGCGGCGCTTCGGGCTGCGCGGGCGCGGCGTCCTGGAGAAGGGAGCGTTTGCGGATATCGTAGTCTGGAAGGAAGACGAGTTCAAGTCGTCCGCCACCTACGTCGAGCCACACAAGTTCGCGACGGGCGTGAAGTGCGTCATGGTCAACGGCGTTGTCCCGTACTCAGACGGCCGCTTCACCGGCAATCGCGGCGGACGTTTTCTGGAGAGGAACAGTAAATGATAGGCGTTCACATAAGATTTCGACGAGTTGTTGCGGCGCTGTTGGCCGTCTTTGCGACTACCGCATTCAACGCGTGGGGCCTGGAGGTCTACTTCCTCCGGCACGGGGAGACGACATGGAACCGGGGCAAGATACTCCAGGGCTCCGTGCCGTACACCGACCTTACGTACAAGGGCGTGCGCATGGCCGAAGATACGGCGAAGGGAATGCTTGCCACAGGCGTTCGGTTCGACCGCGCATACACGAGCCCATACCTGCGTGCGCGGCACACGGCGGAACTCGTCGCTGCCGGCGGCGCGGGCCCGGCTCCTGTCGTGGACGCGCGCATCCGCGAGATGTGCTTCGGCAGGTACGAAGGCGTCAGGTACGACAAGGGCGACTACCCCGACGACAACCTGCGCCGATTCTTCGAGGATCCTGAGAGATACGTGCCGAGTGGAGAAGGGGCCGAGACCTTTGCTGAGGTCGGCGCCCGCCTGCGCAAGTTTCTCTCAGAGGAGATAATGCCACTTGAAGGGTCTGCCGCGCGCGTGCTGTGCGTGACGCATTCTCTTGTGCTGAGGGCGCTCGTCCGCGAGTTTGCGGGCGACGGTGCGTCAGACTCGGCAAAAAGGACGCTACAGCCAAACTGCTGCGTGCATGTGCTGAAGTACGAGAACGGGCGCTTCGCCTTGACGGACACGGGGCGCATATTCTATTCGCCCGAGGCGTTTGAGAAGGATGTCGAGCCGAAGATGGTTGCGCATCGCGGCGCGGGGGACCTCGTCATGCCGGAGGCATCGCTGCCTGCCTATTCCAACGCGGTGGCCACGGGCTGCAACATCGTCAAGCTCGACCTGCAGCGGACGAAGGACGGTGTCGTGGTGATGGGGCACGACACCACGCTGAAGCGGAACATGGGCTGGGCCGCAAAGATATCCACACTGAACTATCCCGACATATTGGCGAGGGGACGGTTTCTCGACGAGAACGGCGCCCGAGGGTCATGGCGGATCGTCCGCCTCGACGAAGCGCTCGCCATTGTGAAGCCGGTCCCCGAATTCTGGCTCGACTTCAAGGACAACGAAACATTCTCCGCCGAGTTCGCAAATCAGGTTCTTGGAGCGCTGAAGGCCGCAGGAATCGACCAGAGCCGCGTGATGTTGGCGACGTTCAACAGGCGTGCACTCGCATACTTCAAGCAGCACCACCCGTCCATCCGCCGCGTGGGGCATTTCTCCTTCAACCATGAGAA
>JAEEZC010000079.1 GCA_016288465.1 Verrucomicrobiota bacterium
AAGATGTTGCCCTTGTAGAGACCGAGCGTCACTTCCGCCGTGGCCTTGTCGGCCCACACCTGGATCGCGGCGCGAGCGGCCTGCGTCGCCGGGTCGAACCAGCGGCCGTCGTAGATCTGGTCCGCGACGAGCTTGGAGAGCTGCTGGAAGAGGAGCGTCGAACGGCGGTCCATCACGCCCTCGTAGATGTACTTGAGGCCCCAGCTCAGCACCTCCATGCCGGGCGCCTCGTACACGCCGCGGCTCTTCGTGCCGATGATGCGGTTCTCAAGCGCGTGCTTCATGCCGATGCCGTTGCGGCCGCCGATCTTGTTGGCCTCGAGCATGACCTCGTAGGGCGAGAGCTTCTTGCCGTTGATCGCGACACAACGGCCCTTCTCGAACTTGAGCGTGATCTTCTCGACCTTGTTCGGCGCCTTCTCGGGCCACACGCCCATCGTGGGCTTCACGATGCGCATCGAAGTCTCCATCGACTCAAGATCCTCCGCCTCGTGACTGAGGCCGGCGAGGTTGGCGTCGGTGGAGTACTTCTTCTTGGTACCGACGAACGCGACGATGCCGCGCTCGGCGAGGAACTCGACCATCTGGGTGCGGCCGGGGAAGCGCTTCAGAAGATCGGCGTCGCGCCAGGGCGCGTAAACGCCGAACTTCGGGTCCATCACGTTCGTGTACCTTTCAAATCGCATCTGGTCGTTGCCGCGCCCCGTCGCGCCATGGACAAGGGCCACGCACCCCGCCTTCTTCATGGCAGGCAGAAGCTTCTGCACCGTGACCGCGCGAGCGATGCCGGTGGAGTTCCAGTAGCCGCCGTCGTACATGGCCTGGCACTTGACCGTCTCGAAGCAGATGTCGGCCATCTCCTCGGTCACATCGACAATCGTCGTCTCGACGCCTGTCGGCGCCATTTTCTTCTTGATGTCGTTGATGTCCTTCTCGTCGGGCTGGCCGACGTTCGCCGAAAACGCCTTGACCTTGACGCCGGCGTCCTTCAAAACGCAGCAAATCGTCTTGGAGTCAAGCCCGCCAGAGACACACACGCCAACCGTCTTTCCCTTGAGATCAGAGAGTTTCATTTCTTTGCTTTCCTTTCTACGCCGCCATAGACCGACTCTGCGGCACATTTGACTGCGTATTATATCAAATTTGCCGATTTGCTGCACACCCCATAACGCATTTTGGAGGTTTCCCAGTATATTTTCGCGGCTGGCGAGCTGTTGCGGATGCTTGCGCGGTTTCTGGACGATTTTTTAGAGAAAGAGCGCCGCCTTTCAAGTCCAGTCGTCGGTTCAATACGAAGTGCCAGGCGCCACCGCTGTGTATTAACGCGTTTTCTCTCTTTCCCGTGGTGTTTTGCGTGTTTACAGCCCGTGTACGCAGTGTTTGCTAACGGTGTACGCGGCGTTTACTAGGCGTGTACGGGGGAGTTTTGACGTCATTACACCATAGAAGTGACGTCACTTCAATGGTATATTGACGTCACTTCACCACTGAAGTGACGTCAAAACTCCTCCGTACACAGGCAGGGGAAGCCGCGTACACAGTTAGGGAATGCCGCGTACACCGTAGGGAAACACCTCGTACACAGGCAGAGCAAGGTCCGTTAACGCACGCAGAAACCGCCGCGCGCACTACAGAGAAGCACTAGGCATAGGAGGCATTTGCCATTCACTCTCCGTATCAGTAAGTTGCAAGGGGTATGCCTTTAGTGAGCTACTGAACGCCTTGCAGAGGCGGCTACGCGGCCTATCGAGGAGCGGCTCACGTGGTGTTCGCGGGCAAGACTCTTCCGGTGGCGCTTTTATGGGGCTCGTACACAACTTCCATTCGCAGGGCATACGAACACATACGATCCACTGCAACGCAGCTCGTGATCGCGCGCACCGCCCGAGTCGGGACGCGGCAGAACTACGCGCACCTGCGTTTCCGGCGGCACGTCGACGCGCAGTTCGATCGCGCCGTCCGCAAGTCGCCGCCACTCGCACGCCAGGCGCCCACGCGCAGTCTCGGTCAGGGCCCTGGCCCACTCAAGGGCGTCTATGCAGTCCGGCGCGACGACTACGCTGCCCATGCCTGACTTCTCCGGCACAGGGACTGCGGCGGTCGAGCCCGTCGCCTCCGCCAGCCTTAGCCCGCCAAGCCACTGGTACGCCCAGCATGCAAAGTCCGCGAACATGACGTGGTTGCGCGAGAAGCCACCCCACCAGTCCTCCCACAGAGCCGTGCCGCCCTTTTCGCGCCAGTGCATGAAGCCCGGCGAGCCGCGTCTCGTCAGCATG
Organism: Verrucomicrobiota bacterium; assembly: GCA_016288465.1. Classification (GTDB taxonomy): domain Bacteria; phylum Verrucomicrobiota; class Kiritimatiellia; order RFP12; family UBA1067; genus UBA1067. The sequence goes on from JAEEZC010000079.1 coordinate 2,277, forward strand.
TCGAACGCGAGGTCGCTGCGCCCGGCGCGGCTCAGCGCGCGAAACACGTGCTTTGAGCCGATTACGCCGCCGCGAAAGCGACCATCGGCGCGCCGCACGGCCTCTACAAGCGCCGCCTTGAGGCACGGCTCCATGCGCCACTTGTCGCGGTCGTTGTTCCACGCCGAAGACGCCCGCTGGTCCAGGCGCCCGTGTCCGAGCAGAACAGTCAGTTCATGGCGTCCTGGGGCAAGTTCCAGCGGAAGCTCGCTAGCGTAGACGCGCTTTGTAAAATCGGCAGGCGGAGGGTCGAGCATCCTGTCGCCGACCTTGCGACCGTCAAGCTGCGCCTCGCAATAGCCAGGAGCAGCCATGACAAGCGAGGCGCATTTCACGGGGCCGCGCACCTCGAATGTCCGCGAAAGCGCGGCGCGACGTTTCCCGGCGCGCCTATCCACGCCGCGCCGTCAAGGGCCGCTACGCCGCCAAATGCCGCGAAGACCGCTATCTGCGCAATGAAGGCGGCAGTCAGCTGGCGTACGCCTGTCTCACTCCTAGCGGAATTCATGGCGCGGCATGTCCTGCGGCGCGGCAAGTTCGCCGTCGTCCTCTCCGAAAAAGAGCGTCACTATCCGCCATCCGGGCATGTCCGAAAGCGTGACGACAGCCTCGTCCGAAAATGCGCCATCCTCGCAGGGAAGAGACGACGGGGACGCCATCCCTACCTCCTGGAACAGCGCACGGCGCGAAACGGGCCGACGGACGCGAACCTTTAGTCCGTCGGTGCCGCCTATGGAGAGATTAAGGATGGTCACGCTGTCGATCCGCCCGTCATCGCGGACGCGCGGAAGGATGCGGAGCGGACGGCATGCGTCGATGCGCACCGGAAACGTCCCCTTCGTCGCGGCGTCCAGATCGTCCAGAAGCTTCGTCCGGCGGCTCGCGAGCGGATATCTCTCGATGTCGGACACTTTCACCACGGACCCTGCCGCAAGCTTCGCCTTGTCGGTCTCCGTCATCTCGTTGCGCGACTTCTCCGTGAGATACCATACCTTCACTCCGCTTTCCGCCACCGTGACGGGAATGCCGGCGCACGCCAGGTCGAAGTCCTTCCTGTCGCGCAAGTCGAACCCGGGCGTTTCGGTCGCGGCCGAACCGACAAACCGCGCCACTCCTCCAAGGCGCGTGCGCCGAGTCGAAGCCGCCAGACGCTCAAAATAAGGCCGTGCCTCGGCAAGCGTCCGCACGAAGCGCTCATATTCTTCTATCGGCTCTGGCGCCGCATGGTCATACCAGTAGAGGGAAAGAGCGTCGCATCCAGAGGCGAGCGCGAGGGCGCACTCAGTCATGATCGCGCCCGGCGACTTGTGCAGCACATGGCGCGGATACGTCTCCTGCTCGTAGCAGACGGAGGCGACGAGGTTACCGATGTTGCGGCAACGCTCGGCCTCGCGGGCCACGGAAAGGCAC
>JAEEZC010000080.1 GCA_016288465.1 Verrucomicrobiota bacterium
GATATGACGCGAAGCATTCGGCTCATCGTAATCGTGCCGACGAGCGAGCCGTCTTCTGCCGCAGAGCCGCCGGCCATTCCGCCATAGACTCCGTATGCGCCATAGGAACCGTACGAGCCGTATGCGCCGTAGGCACCGCCCCTCATTCCGTACGCCGACCCCTTGCCGCCGTACGCCGGCGTGCTGGACGAGCCGTAGTAAATGGGTGCGGAGCTTCTAGAGGTCCCGTAATATAGGGGTTTGTCAGACATTCTTCCTCTTCTCCTTGGGGAAAGCATTTGCGGAAAGCGAAAACACCGAGGCAAGCGCAATCATCGCGCCTGGCGCCAGAAACGACGCATCGCCAAGCATCTCAACGCCCGCCGTCGCGGCAAGGACCACGCCAGCCCAGCAGAGAGGGTGCGGGAACTCCGCGGTCACGCCCACGACAAGGCGGCGCAGGTAGGTGACGAGCATGAGCACGGCCGGAACTGCGATGAAGAAAGCCCCTATGACGCCACGCTCCACAAGAAGAAGCCAGTACCCGTTCAACGGCGCCTTCTGAAGAGGCGACAAAACCGACCAGTCCGCCGCCGAGGCCGAGAACCGCAGATCGACGGGGAACGAGCCCAGCCCGCTGCCCAGCCAGGGGCACTCCTTCCACACATTGGACGAAATGGCCGAGAGGGCGTCTCGCATCGCACGAAAGTTCTCGGGCAGAAACTCGCCGGTCGTGAAAGGCTCGACCCGACCGTCCACCAGAGAGCGCGGGGCAAGCGCCATCACAAGCATCGCGCCAACCACGACGGAAAGGCCAAACACCACCAGATACTTGAACTCCGCCGAATCGCCGAGCTTGACCCGTATGTAGAGGAAGGCGTAGAAGAACACCAGAAGCGTCGCGCCCGCGAACATCGCCGCCACCAGGGGCGGCGAAAACAGGAACAGACCCGCCGCATTGCCGAGAACCGCAAGCGCGGCAAACGGCATCGCCTTGAGCCAACGGCGCTCGAACGCAGCTTCGAGGGCCAGCGCGGACACGGCCAGATACAGGCCGAACGCCGAACCCGCGTACGAAGGCTCCGTAAGCGGACATTTCGCTAGGCCGACGGCGTAAGGGACCCCCTCGCGCATCATCAGCGCCATCACCACCGCTCCAAGGCCCGACAGGGCCGAGGCGACCAGCAGAAAGGCATATCGAGCGGACCTGCCCAATGCATGGCGGCACCCGACAAGCACAGGCAACGCCGCGACCGCAAGCGCAAACACCGGGAACCCGGCGCCATCCACAGACGCCGGCAATATCGCCACGGGCGGATCCGACATGAACCACTTCGACGACTCGGCGTCATACGACATCTCGATGCCCGAGTTTAGGGCACGCACACCAGACACTACGACCAGCGAGACAAGCACCCAGAACAGCGGATCCCGCACAAGAGACGAGGCAACCCGCAGACGGGCGTCGTGAAGCATCTCGTTGCCGACGCGCGATGGCTCCATCACCAGCCAGACGGCCGCCATACCGGCGAGCCAGAGCGAGGCGGTGGGCGAAAGGAAGAGCGGCGCTACCGCCGTAATGGCAAGATGCGCCGCCAACCCGTACTTCGTGATAAGCTTCTGCACTTAGTACGTGAACCTCTAGACTTAGTATGTGAACCTCATGCCGAGCGAGCCGCGGTAGCGGTCGTAGTCGTAGTACTCGCCCCTGGAGCTGCTGCCCGACTCGTTGATTGACTTGCGGTACTCAAGGCTGCCGTAGAGCTGCAGATAGCGGTTCAGGACATACGTGAGACCAAGGCGGAACGTCACGATGTCGAGGTCGTAGTCGTAGCTCTGGACGGCCTCGTACTCGCGGCTCTCGCGGCGGTAGGCGACATCAGCCGTGCCGTACAGCTTGCCGCGAACCATGCGATGCTTCAGGCCCCAGCTCAGGGCGTCGACACGCTGAGAGCTGCCATACTCGCGCTCCGTCGGCTGATAGTAGCTCGTCGCGAGAAGCGCCGTGTCCCAAGTGTCGGAAATGTTCCAGTTGCAGCTGAGGGAGTACGTGAAGCCGTCAGAGGCCTTGCCGCCCTCATCGTAGTCATAGTGGCTCCAGCCGCCGAGTGCACGATAGGAGATGCGGTCTGTCGCGAACGTGCCGATACCGGCGTGGACGGTCATGCCCTGCGCGCCGCTAGAACGGCCGTAGTCCTTGTGCGAATCGTAGTACCTGTTGTCGCGATTGTTCTGCTCGTAGCTGGCGTAGTTCGCGGCAAGGATGAAATCGGTCCACTTCGTAGCGGCATAGCCGAGCTCCGTGCCCACAGTCCAACGCTGCCACCCGTAGAGGCCCCAGTATTCGCCGTCGCTGTTGTTCGTGTCGTAGTCGAGCCAGTAGAAGCTACCGTTCACGTCGGCATGCCAGCCACGGCCGAATCTGCGCTCGACTGCGGCGGCGACGTTGAACTCCTGGCGGTCGCGACCGTATTCGTGGCCGACGGAATCGACAATGTCGTCGATCTGGTTCAGCTTGGAATACTTCTCGGTCAGCATGAGCGACCAGCCCTTCTCGTCCTTGAGCGAGTCGGCCCAGTTGAACGTAAGGGACTCGCCGCAGCTGTGATAGCTGTTCTGGGTGTACGAATGATGCTTCGTGTAGGCGTTGTACTGGTAGTACACGTTCGCGGAGAGCTTCCACGTCTCCGCCTTGTAGTCAAGGCCGAGGCCGGGGTTGACGGTCCACACAACGTCTTCGCGGCCGCTCTTGCGGCTGTCAACGTTGGAATCGTACGCCGCCGAAAGCGCCACGTAGGGCTTGAGGGTCATTCTCTCGCCGATCGGGATGCCCACGGGGCGATCCATCTTCTCGGCGAAACCAGCCGCACACGCGAGAGCGCCCGCTGCGACAATCGGAAACTTCATCTGTGACGTTTTCATGTTTGGCTCCTTAGGCTATATCGACCTTAGTGCTGCCCCTGGTACCCGTATGGCTCCTCGTACTCGTCGTCCGAAATCGGCTTGCTGGGAGGCGGAACATTGTTGCCGACATCGCGATCGGGCACGACGAACCCTTCCTGACGGTTGAGGTCATCGATCATGGGAATGCCCTCGACGAGGTCGCCCAGCAAGGAATCGATGAGCTGAGGCCCGGCGATGCTGATGACCATATCGTTGGACGGCATGCCCTCGTGCGCATCCGCCGCGCCGAGAATCGGCTCGTAGCTCTGCGGCTGCCCCTGACCCATCGCCGCGGGAATCCACTCGTTGCGGGCCGCGTTCTGGGCGGACTCCGGAAGCGTCTTGACCAGCGTCTCCGCCAGGTTCTCGGGAGTCCCGTTCGAGGCGCGCAGGAACATCAGCGCGGCAAAAGCCGAGCGAGCGGCGCCGTTCTCGACGGAAGACGTGCGCTCGTTGATCCTGACCATGACGTTGGTCGCTATTCTGACGAACTGCTCGTCGGAATATGTCTTGGAGGGGTCGCCGGCGCGGTTGAAGAGCTCTGCCGCGAACTTCTCGTTGATTACGGTCAGGGATTCCGGCGGAACTGTGGCGAACACCTCGGCGATGAGCGTCGCGACATTGCCCTTGGCCGCGCCCTTCAGCGCAGCGCGGTTCGCGTTGAGGTATGCGGCGGTCCTGGTCTCGTTCGAGCCAGGCATGCGCGAAATCGCATCGTTCACCTCTGCAAGGAAGGCAGCCTGGTCGCCCGCGGACAACTGCTTCATCGTCGCGGTCATCGTCGCAGGATCTGCAATGCAGTCCTTTATCTTTGCCAGCGCGGCGGAAGGTGAGAGCTGCGCAAACGCAATCCCCGCTACAAGCACCGACACAACAGTCATCAGCTTTTTCATCGTTAGCCTCCTATTCAATTCGATATGATTCTCAGTACCAAGTCTCCGGAACCCAGACTACATCGCCGGCCCTAAGGGCCATGTCCTTGTCCACACGGCCGCCCTTGCCAATCTCCTTGAGGTCGACAATCGTGCTGCGGACCTGGCCGTCTTTGTCGCAGCGAGAGACCTTGATTCCCGAACGGTCGGCGAACGGCTTGACGCCGCCGGCCATCTGGAGGGCCTTCGTAACGGTCAGTTCCATGGTCGAAGGGATGTTCACCGGGCCGGGCGATATTACCTCGCCAAGCACCGTCACCGTGCCCCACGGGCTGACGCCCTTGCCGTCGTAGGGGGCGAAGGTCACGGTAATCTGCGGCTGACGGTAATAGACGGAATACGCCTTCATCAGCTTCTGCTTGAGAGCCTCAAGCGTAAGCCCGTCGCAGGCGACCGGCTCCTGCAAAAGAGGCAGCCCCGTGACGTCGCCGTTCTGGTCGACCAAGGTGCTGATGGTGGTCGGCGCCGCCGCAGGCGTACCAACCTGGAAGATCAGAGCCACACCAGGGCGAACGCGAGGTCCGTCCCACCAAGTGGGGATCACGTCGGCATTAGCGCTCTCTCGGTGATCGTGCCCGAACAGGCCGCTTACGCTCTCACAGCCCGAAACACACGCCCCGATGAGCGAAATCATCAGAAAACTAGAATACAAACTACGCATCTGCATGGGAAAGTATAGCACAAATCAGAATGATATGTCAATCCGCCTGGACTCATCAGCGTCACCCATACGGGTAATACGCACATGATAAGCCCCGGACGGCACGAGAGCTCCGGCCCTGTCCGGCCATTCAACCACCAGAACAGCGCCGTCCGCCAGATAGTCCTCCCACCCGATGGCGACGACGTCGTCCTCCCCGCTCAGGCGGTACAGGTCCATGTGGACAAGCATCGGGACCGATCCGGCCGCAGAACGCCCCGGCACGCGGTGCTCCTGCACAAGGCAGAATGTCGGCGACGTCACGTGCCCCTCGACGCCCATGGCTGCGGCCAGCCCCTGGGTGAAAGTCGTCTTGCCGGCGCCCAGGTCCCCCTCAAGGCAAACCACGTCGCCAGGCGCAAGGTCCGCGGCGAAGCGCTTCGCCACTCCCCAGGTCTCCTCGACCGAACCGACCTCGAACGACCCTGTCATGCCAGCAGGCCCTCCGCTGCAAGCTCGGCGA
>JAEEZC010000081.1 GCA_016288465.1 Verrucomicrobiota bacterium
TACGCCCTCCGGCAGAAACTGCCCGACAATCGTGTTCGCTATCATGGAGCGAATCTCCACGTATTTCGCGCCTGTGCCGTAGATACGCTGAATGGCACGATCCAGATTCACCTTGCTATTTGGCCGTTTATCCATGAAGTTCCTTTTTGATTTTCCTTGAAGTCTCCCTATCTATCAACTCTTTGCGCAATGCCGTGTCAACGGCCTCGACAAGCCGGTCGTCCATCACCACGCCGCGAGATGCCCTTATCGCGTCCGCCACAGTCTGGGATGGGATACCGTCGTACCATTCGATTTCGTCACACAGCCTCTCGTCGACGACAACTATGCCATCGCCAAGGGCCCTTCTGCACCTTTTGGGGGTTGCGACATAGATTCTCGCAGGATTCGTCGGGCAAAGATGGTGCATTGCCAGGACGGACTGCGCATAGAGATATGCCCCGTCGCCCACAAGCGCAACGGAGTCTGCATACGCATCCAGTCCGTCCGGAGCCGGCGAATAATGGACAAGCTTGTACACGCCATAACCAAGCCGACGAAGACGACCACGCTTTGCCAGTTTCACCAGCTCAATGGACGGAATCCCGATCTCCCTTGCTCGCGCAGAGGAAATGATCCCGTAATTGCCTATTGCTTCTTCAAATATCTGGTTATAGTATGTCACGGCCAATAGTATACCATTTTCGGTATAGTGTTGGCAATGCCATAAGTCAAAATGGCAAAAATATGTCTTTTACGAAAACCGCTGCTGATTTATTCTGTGGAAATTGTCCGATTATATCACGAGACGCTTAGCGAATAGTAAGAATGAAATCAAGGATGGCCTTAGTAGCAACCGCTGGGGCGACACTCAGCCAGGCAAACTTCTTATTACGAAGCTGCCTCTTGAACTTGAATGTCGTGTCTTCAAACACCGCAGACAGACGGGCAACAATCGCTTCGGGGTCCCTCTCTCGCATCTTCTTGTCACGATAGACATAAAGGCCGAAATACTCTCTGAGTGTCGCGCGATTCATTCTGCCAATCAGATAGTACATGTCAAAGACATCTTTATATCGGCTAGAAAGCGTTCCCAGTCGCAGGAAGCTCTTCATCTTCTCGGCGAAAATCTGCTCCTTCGAGTTCGCAAGGAGCTTGACGCTCTTTGCGTCAGTTACAATGTCAAACTTAAAATCACGCTGAGCGACTTCAATCTTCGCGTGAACGCCAAGATCGACCTTTGTGATGACCTTGTATCCTGATCCATCGGTTATCTGCAGGAAAATCCGCTTTCCCCTGTACTCCTGCTGCCTGAGATCTACAATGTCTCCTTTTATCTCAATCGAACAATCCGAATGCTTGTCAAGCTTTGCAACGAATTTCGTGATGGCGACATTGCTAAGAGTTTTCTTTTCACCCACATGGTGAAAGCCGCAGACGCATCATCCCACTGAAAACAAAGGCCGCAATCACGATCGCGGCCTTTCAATTGCGACGCTTAGGTTTAACACGCTTTGCCGCGAGTTCGACGACCCGTTCGCCCCGGTTCTCCTTCGTACAGCGCCATCGTCGCGGCAAATCTGACGCAGACGCGTACTGCGACGCGACAGCGGGGGAGGTCAGTCCTGGGAGAAGAGCGAAGCCGGCACGAAGCACGTGGCAAGCGCGTGGTCGTGCACGGTCTTGACCGTCACGTTGATGTCGCGCCCCTTGAAGGCCTTGAACGCCTCGACCCACGCGCCTTGAAGGCGCATCGTCAGGACGCCTCCGTCCGGCTGGTAGTTCGTGACGACCATCTCCTTCGGACTGTAGCGGATGCCGGTGCCGAGAGCCTTCGAGACGGCCTCCTTCGCGCACCAGAAGCGGATTACTGCAAGAGACGGGTTCAGAGCCCCGGCCGCGAGTTCGAGCTCCTCGGGAGTGAAGACGCCGGCGGTGAACTCCTCGGACAGATCGCGCGACGTGGACTCGACGTCCACGCCCACACGCGCGTTCGCGGCGGCTACCGCGACCACGAACTGAGACGTGTGGGCGATCGCGATGTCGAGCTTGGTCGCCAGGAACTCGCTCCACTCGCCCAGCGCATGCGGCTTGCCCGAGTCGTCCGCCCATATCTGTATGTCGGCGTCGCTCCAGCGAGCCTGGTAGTAGTCCTTGAGGAAGCGGCGCACGGCCTCCTTTGCCGCGATGCGCCCGAAGAGCCACTCGGTGCGTCTCGAAGTAGAGCCTGTCATGTCGCCGAAGTCCTTGCGCTCGGCGCCGCCCAGGACGATCCGCGAGAAGATTCTGAGCCACAGCTCCTCGTTGCGCTCGAAGATGGCGTAGGGCACGTCGGTTACGAACGCCGACGAGACGTCCGTCGCCGGATCACCGAGAGTCTCGGAGTCGAGGGACTGGGTGAGGAAGCTCAGCGCGGGCTGCATGACGAACTCGCGGTACTCGACGGGCACGCGCTCGGTAAGCTCCTCCCATCCGGCGATTGCCGCGAGCTCCTTGCCGTTGCCGTCCGTCACTGTTATGTCGCATAGGTGGCTCTTGGGCGTGACGCCGGTGAGCCTGAGGTAGCACTTCAGCTGCGCCCCCTCGGCCGGAGCCGGGCCGGTCATGGACATCCTGCGCATGCGGAACGGGAACGAGAACGCGCCCGAGAACCGCTCGTGGCTTCGCCAGAGGGAAAAGCCGCTGACGACGATCTCCATGAGCAGCGGATTGACGATCCAGAGCGGGAAGCGGGTGAACACGACGCTTCCGGCGAGCGGCGGCACGGTGATCTCGTAGTCCAGGCCCGACTCGCTCCACGCCTCGACGAAAGTGACGCCTCTGAGCCGCTTGCCCGCGCAGAGCCTAACCGGATACACGTCGCGGCCAGACCAGTGGACGCTTCTCGGCTTGACGAGAGGGTCGACCGACGCAGGCGACTGAGGCGGCGGCGAGACGGCGAGCACGAAGGTCGCCTCCATCACAGGCCAGGTGTACGCCGCGTTCGGCGCATCGTCGCGAAGCTGCACCTTGACGGCGATTTCGCCGGGCGTGGCGGCTGCGACGCGTTCGGCCCGGACAAACAGCCTGAGCTCGCCGCTGCGGAAGGAGACCATGCGCCTGCACGAGAAATCCTCGATCCGGACGAGAGTCCTGTTCGGCACGACGGACGCCGCGGCCTCGGCCATTATCTCGGCGCCAACCGGTATCGTAAGCAGTATGAGGCCCTTGAGATTCGGGTCGGAGTAGGAGAGCTGGCTTGTGCCGAGCGCATAGTCGCCGAGGAACGGCAGCTCCGATATCTTGAAGACCTTTGTCAGTTCCACCGAAACGCCCGGGCTGGACGACAGCGTGTCGGCGTCGGAGACGAGCGGGTTCATTGCGCCGAAGTCAAACTGGCGCTGGCGGCGGGCCTGCTGCGCCACCGCCGCCGCGCGCTGCGCCGCCTTGACGCCGCGTCCTCTTGGCTCCATCAGGAAGTTCGCTGCGGAAAGCGCCGTTTCGCGGGACAGAAGAGTGAGCCTCGGGAACGACCGCGACAGCCGCATCTCCGCGTCCTTGCGGACCTCTAGCGAAAGCGCCGCGTCGAAGTCAAGCCTGCGGGCGTTGCGGCGCACGAAACTGGCCGAGATGTCCATTTGCGCGCCGAGGGCCACGAGCTGGCCGATGGCGTGGTGGAGCTGAAGCACGCCGCGCCGGTGAATGGAGTCCATGGCGATGGCCGCATGCTCCATGCCGCGAAGAGTGTCCTCGATCGCCGCGGTCATGAGTCCGCGCGGGCCGACTTCGAGGAAGACCCTGTAGCCGTCCTCGTGCATGCGCCTGATCGTCTCTTCGAAGAGCACCGGCTTGGCCCAGCGGCGCGCCGTGTCCTCCCTCGCGGGCCTTGTGCCCGACTCGAGCCTCCTTGCGGTCGCGCAGGAGTAGATCTCGTAGATCGGCTTGCGCTTCATCCACGCCTTGGCGAACTTGCGCACCGCGGGCACCAGGGACTCGCAGAGAGGCGTGTTGAAGGGGCGGTCCAGGGACAGCTTCATAGTGCGGACGCCGGCCGCCGCGAACGCCGCCATCGCCTCCTTCTCGAAGTCGGGCGCAATGGCGTATGTCTTCTGCCGAGGCGAGAAGTCGACGGCGAGCATGACCTTGTCCGGCGGGAAGCCGCGCACCAGTTCGTCGATCTCGCCCGGATGGTGCAGGAGCACCGACACCATCGCAGCTCGCGGCAGCCCGCCATGGTTCACGGCCTTGTGCACTATGCGGTATATGTCGCGTATGACGCTGACACGTTCGGGACGCGAAGGCTCGACGCCGGCCGCGCCGGACCTCATCATGGCCGCGAGGTCGCCGCCGGCGAAGCCCACGACTCCGTCAGGGCGCACGCCGCCCTTCATCAGCAGGCGGGTCAGAGCCGCGCAGCCCGTATACGTCGCGACGAGGGCCTGGGCGTACGCGCCGGACGAGTAGATGTCGGCGTCGTGGCGGTAGTACGGCGCGGGAGGGAAGATGAAGGAGGACGGCGTGAACTCCTCGTTGCCCGAGAGGGCCTCCTCCAGCTCGTCGAACACGTCCCTGCATTCCGGATGCTCCACGGCAAGGTCGCGGAGCATGTCGGGATAGAAGCTCATCACGCCCGGGTAGACGAACGCGAGCAGCCCTCTGCCGCCGCCAAGCAGATGGTCGCGGAAGTAGTATGTGCCGCTCTTGTCGCGCACGCGGCGCGAACTGCCAGACTCGATTCTGGCCAGCGCGGACGACAGTCTGGCCCTGAGCCCCGCGACGTCCTCGACGACAAGCGAGATGACGCTCGCACCCTTCGTCAGAGAGCACGTGTACGCCACGTCGACCAGCGACACGTCGGGCACGCGGTCTATGAACGCGATCAGGCGCGACATCTCCGCGACAAGCGCCCTCTCGTCGGGCGCGGAAAGGATCACGAGCTCGTTCATGCGCGGTCCTCCGGCTCTTCCTCGAGTATGATCACGGCGCTTCGGCCCTCGCAGCTTCCGCCGGACGGGCCGACGGAGTCGAAGTTCGCGCCCATTACGGCGGCGCGGCGCGGCGACGAGCTGTCGCCCGTGATCCACGGGCGCGCGTCGGCGAGCAAGTAGGCGCTGGAGCCAAGGTTGGAAATCGCGTCCGCAGGATGCCCTGGCGCGATCTGCGGCGGCAGCACCTTGTGCCAGAGGGCAAGCGCGGCCTTTACCATGCCGGCGGACATTGATGCGCGCAGAGTGTGCCCTACATTGCCCTTGACCGAGCCTACGCCCACGAGCGGACCGCCTGGCTTGTGGTCGCCCCACAGGCGCTGGACGACGGCAATCTCGCGCGCCTCCTGGACCGCGATGCCCGAACCGTCCGCCTCGATGAGGCCTATCGTGCGCACGGGCACCTCGGCGCGCGCCGCGGCCTCGGCGAAGATGTACGATGGATCGTCCTCCGGATTGTGCCCGATGGCAGTAGAGCATATGAGCGCATATATCCTGTCGCGGTCGCGAAGCGCGTCCTGGCGGCGCTTCAGCACGAAGAAGGCGCCGCCCTCGCCGGGAATGGTTCCGTGCTGTTCCTGGGCGAACGGGTGCAGCTCGGCCATGGTGGAGAAGCCGACTTCGCCGGAAAGGCCCTCGATGTAGGCGCGGGAAAGCGGAGGGTTGAGCGCGCCCGCAAGAGCCACGTCGACGCGTCCGGAGTTGAGATCGTCCATTGCCGTCTCTATAGTCACGGCGCCCGAGAGCATTCCGCCGTCCATTATCGTCGCCTCTCCGGAGAAGTGGCACTCCCTCGCGATCCAGGAGGCAAAGCGGTAGCCTGCGCCCATCAGAAACGACGCGGCGTTCGGAGACGGAAGAGACTCCACCAACTGGCACTTCACGCGGTCCAGAGCCTCCTCTGGCGCATGGGGGAAGAATCTGCGAAGGATGTCCATCGTCTGGTCGAGGAACGACGTGTGCTGCAGCCAGTTCACGGTGGAGGCGTTGAAAGGAGGGGCGTATCCAACCCTCACGCTGCCGCGCATAGGGCCTGGGCCATGCGGCTTTATCGACGCGTCGGCAAGCGCGTCGAACGCAAGCTGCGTCGCGAAGTACAGATCCTGGTTCTCGCCGGCGTTCACCTGCCGCGGGAAGTTCTGCATCGACGGCACGCATGCGTAGAGATCGCCGAGCTGGCCGAGGTGCGTAGGGTACGGCCTGTTGAAGACGTTTTTCTGCCCGATTGGCAGCTCGGCCTCGGGACCGGGCGCGGTCAGCATCACGCGCCGTTCGCGTATGACGTTCCAATACGCCGAGGGCGTCGGGCACCCGGCGAATCTGCAGCTCATGCCTACTATCGCAATGGCCTTGTCCATCAATCCTGGATTATACCATATTTGGCCGCTCTTTCGTCGACAATCCTGTCGAATTCGTCCTCCGAGTCGAATTCGTCCAGCTCTTCAGGACGATCGGGTGCGATGCCGAGATAGCGTATCGAGGCCAGCGCGATGCGCTTGAACACCGGGCCGGCGGAGTTGCCGCCCTGGTGATATACGGTCTTCTTGTCGAAGTCAAGCGTGACCAGCACGACGATGCGCGGCGCGGTGGCGGGCACGATTCCGCAGAACGTGGCCCTGTAGAGCCCCGCGAAGTACCCCTTCCCGCCAGGAATCTGCTTCTGAGCCGTGCCTGTCTTGCCCGCGACAGAATAGCCGCGTATCGCAGCTCGGCGTGCGGTGCCCTGCGGCGACGCGACGCCGACCATCATGTCGCGCAGCGCGCGCGCCGTCGCGGGCGAGATCGGGCGCCCAGCCTCCTTCGGAACGTGGCTGAAGAGCTCCTCGCCACCCGGACCGACGATGCGCGAGACGATGTGAGGCTGCATGCGCACACCGTCGTTCGCAATCGCCTGGTAGGCGCTGGCGAGCTGAATAGCGGTCACGGCGACGAACTGGCCGATTCCGGCGCGCGAACGCGAAGCGAGATCCCACTGCCTTTTGCGCGGATCGGGAAGAATTCCGTACTGCTCGCCGGGAAGTTCCACGCCGGTCTTCGCGCCCAGGCCGAAGCGCCTTAGTCCGTCATGGAGGACAAGCGGTCCGATATCGTATGCGAGCTTGCCGATGACAATGTTCGAAGAGTGCACAATCGCGTCCTTCAGAGTCATCGTCGGCTCCCAGACGTGCGAACCGTCGCCTGGCAGCTTGTAATAGCCTGGGTCGTCGCGAGTCGTCCGATAGACTGTAGCAGGCCCGAACCGCTTCGGATCATACTCCATAGCAGTGGCCACGGTAAGCACCTTCATCACCGACCCAGGCTCGTAGTTGAATGCGACCGCCCGATTCATCTTCGCGGAGTCCGATGCGCTTCCAAATGAGAGCGGGTTGAAGTCCGGGTAGGACGCCATGGCGTATATCGCGCCAGAGGCCGCATCCATGACAATCGCCCAGCCGGAGCCTGCCCCGAACTCGGCCATTCCCCACGACAACGCCTGCTCGGTCTCGAACTGGACATTGGGCTCGACGGTAAGGTATATGTCTGCGCCAGGCTTGGGATCGATGGATATGAGTCTCTTGTCGTATAGTTCGCGCCCACGGGCGTCCTTCATGCCGCGCACGACGCCAGAGGTTCCGGTCAGCTCCCTGTCGAACCTGAGCTCCAGCCCGGACGAGCCGACGCCCTCGGAATTGACCGAGCCAAGAATGTGCGCCATCGACCTTCCATGCAGATACTGGCGCACCTGCTTGTCATGAATGGCGACGCCTGCGACAAGCGTGGAGTCGGCAAGCGTTCGGTGCGCATCCGGATCGGACGAAAGAGCGAGGAACTGGCTTCTCCAGCCGCGCGTCGGCGCCGCGCTGGCCATCGACTTCACTTTGGCGTACTTGAGGCCAAGAGCGTCGGCAATTGTCTTTACGATTGCGGCCTTAGGGCGCTGAGGCTCGCCGCGCCTGCGCACAACAGCGTTAGTGAGCGCGACGGGGTCGAGTCTGTACTCCCAATGCGGCACAGACTTGACAAGAGGGGCAAATCTGCCGCCAGAGGCGAGTATCGAGCCGCGACGCGCCGGGAGGCTCCGCTCGAACACGTACTTCGGAGCAGAGACCTCCGGATCAACATGCGAACGGACGAGTTTCTGCCCGGAGTATGCCGCTAAAACAGCCAGAAGCGTGACAGGCGTCCAAAAACGCAGATTCTCGCCGCGCATCGGCATGGCGCATCAGCGCCCTTTCCCAACCTGGGCTGTCGCCACCGCGCCATTGCGCTTCATAGCCATGGCGATAGACACCTGTCCCGGATACGGCTTACCGTCGGACCGCATGTACACATTCTGCGTTGCATGAGCCGACTTCATTTTGAGGCCATTGGCGAGAAGAGCCTTCTCGATGCGCTTGGGCGTCTGCATCTCCAGCCAACGGGTCTCCTCGCGGTTGCGGGCGTCCTCGAGCCTGGCAAGCTCCTTTTCCTCATCGCCGATTGTCTTCGCAAGCTGCTGGCAACTCGAATTCGCAAGCAAATTCAGAATCACCATCACAAAAAGAAACGCGATAACGGCGCCAAAATGCGTCGCAATCGCCGTGTTGACGCTCATGCGCTTGCTTATCTTGCGGTTTTTTCTGCTCATGAACTTCAGACCTTTTCGATCACGCGCAGCTTTGCGCTACGCGATCTCGGGTTAACGCGAATCTCCTCCGGCCCCGCGACAATCGCCTTCCGCGTGACCGCCTTCGCCCTCGGCGGCACCCCGTCCCACTCTTCGCCGCCAGCCTGCAACGACCTCATCCTGCCCACGTGTGCAGCGAAGAACCTCTTCACTGCCCTGTCGGTGAGACTCTCGAACGTTATCACTGCAAACCGTCCTCCGCTCGTCAAAATCTCCATTCCTCCCTCAAGAGCCCTTTCCAGCTCACCCATCTCGTCGTTTACTTCCATGCGTAGCGCCTGGAACACCCGTGTTGCCGGATGATGCGCCCCCCGCCGTCCGATCAGTCCCTCAATAAAGTCGGCAAGGTCTTTCGTAGTCTCGAACCTGCGGCCCTCGCCGCGCGCCCTTCCTATCGCCTTTGCTATCTGCCTCGCTCTAGGCTCCTCGCCCAGCGTCTTGAAGATGTCCTCAAGTCCCTCTACGCTGTCGCCATTCACGATGTCCGCCGCCGTTCTGCCGCACGACCGATCCATCCGCATGTCAAGAGGCCCATCGCGAAGAAAGCTGAACCCCCTGCCTGCCTCGTCGAGCTGCGGACTCGACACGCCTAAGTCAAGGAGTATTCCGTCAACATTCTTCCATCCGTGCTCAAGGGCTATCCGCACCAGGTCACCGTGGTTCCCTTTGACCACGGCGATGCCAATGCGCCCTTCCGCCTTCACCTCATCTAGCGCCTGGTCGTCCCGGTCGATGCCCAGCACAACGCCGCCTAGGTCAACGACTGCCGATGCATGACCGGCCCTTCCAAGCGTACCATCCAAATACCTACCGCCCGCCTTCACGGCAAGCGCCGTCACTGTTTCCTTCAACAAGACCGGGATATGTCTTTCAGCAGGCATGTAGCACCTCCTGTCAGAATGGCAACGCCGACATTGCCGAATCGAGCGCCGCCTGATCGACGACGTCGGCCGGCGCCAGCGCAGCCGGATCCCAGACCTTGATCATCTTAACCGAACCCACCATCGCAACCGTCGTCGTCAAGTTCGCAAACTGAAGGAGCTTGTCGCAGATGCGGATTCGTCCCTGTGAATCAAAGGAAAGCAGATACGAGTTCTGGCCGATCGTCTGAAGCACCGCATTCATCGCCGGATCAAAGAGCGACTGTGCGCGTATCTTGTCGAGCCACACGTCCATATCCGCCATAGGGATCAGATTGACGCAGCGCTCACGACGATCGGGCATAGCGTAGATATAGCCGGGATTCCCCATAAGCTCACGCCACTCACTCGGAATGGTCAGCCGCTTCTTGGGGTCTAGCGCATGGTCATAGCGTCCTACTAGGGCACTTGTCCTTACGCCTGTCGACTCAACGACACTCTCGACTGCTTTCATTGACATTTCTTGACACAATTATACACTTTTCCCCACCGCAATGCAATAGGGTTTTTATTCTTTTCTAAATATCGTCATTTTTTGGAGATTTTGCTTGTTTAGCCTACAACAGGCAACAGCCCACTAATGACACTGTGAATCAGGAGGGGACGATGACCACGTACTGTATAGTCGTAGGAAAGCCAAACAGAATGTGTCTTGCCGCGTCGACAGCACTTTCGGCTATCGACGATGGCACGGCAAGACACCATTGATCGGTGCTGGGCGAGTTGAGAAAGTGCGAATAGGTGAGAAAAGGCGGGACTAGGCGAGACTGGACCGCGTAAATATTGCGTCCGACCGCCGCCAGGATACTCGATCGCGCCGCCCAGGTGCGCGCTTGCCTTTTTGAGAAAACACCGACAAACCAAGGCGGAAACACGGGAAAAGTTCAAATTGTTGAGAAAGCATCTTGATTGTAGAATCCCTTGCAGAGCCGAGATAGGCAAGGGCGAAGAAGCCAAAAGGAAAGCCCCCTGCAAGACCTTTGCAAGGGGCTTCCCAATGCCGCCGATACATCCTCACCATCACCGCGCGCGAAGTCGGCATAGATAGGCATTGAGCATCATGAGCAGTCGCTTCAGCTGCTCCTCCTTGTAGCAACCCCAGCACATCTCGTGCATGAACACGACTGGCGAGGTGGCCGGCAAGGTCTCGAACATCTTCGACCGCGCCATCACGCCGACGACGTAGTCGTAGGCCGTGCCGTCGTAATCCGGCGAAAAGGCAACAATCTTCTCGGCTGCGGCGACAATGAGATGCACGAGGCGCACGATCGATCCGTTTGAATAGGTAAGCGCGCGCTCGTAGTCGCCACGATCGGCCCAGATGCGAGACATGAGCTTGTCGAAGCCGCCGTTCCGCGACACCTCGCCCAGATGCTCGACCCCAAGCTCCTCCCTTAGTATGCGCTTGCGATAGGTCTCGGGATCCTCGCCGACCTCTATCGCGGCCGGGCGAATCCCCATGAAAAACGCCCTCCTCTGAAGCGCCGTTAGTGGTCGTATGCTCATCTTTCCCTCCTCCTGGTGGTGTGTTGGTGGTGTTCAAAGCGCCAGCATCTGCTGGTAGCGCTCATGGCGGTTTCGGATGTAGTCGTCTCTGCGTACCCTCTCCTCGAAGTAGACCCGCGCCGACGACTGCTCCGCCGCACTGCCAAAACGGACGGCGCGGACGAGCTTCTCGGCCAGCGGCACGAGAACGTGATGCACCGTCTCCGCTATCGGCTCCGGCGGCCTCCCCTTGAGCTGCCGCAGAGTCGAGACCTACGCCAGGAACCTCCCGCACTCCTCAGTGGTGCAGCGAAGGTTGACGCGCTCAGGGCGCGTCACGCTGCCGGAGTTGACCGGCGCGAACTCTCTCTTCCGACTTCTGCGGCTCATGGTGGACACCCTCCTTAATTAGCTCTCGCTCGGCCAGCAGTCGGCGATGTCGAGCCGTATCTGCCGGAACTCGGCCTGCGTGGACGGCCTGACCTCGCAGGCGAGATACCTCTTTCCCTTCTGCGGCTTGATCGCATCCTGAAGTATCTGCTTCGCCTCGCGCCAGTCGTCGTTGTCGATCTCCATCCTCAGAAGCGCCATGATCTTGCCGGTCGACAGAAACCCCTGCGCATTGGCCCTGAACGCCTCCGCCACAATGAGCTTCAGCGCCTGCGCATCGTTCCCGCCGATCTTGGCCAGCACGCTCTCGACATACCCCAGCATCAGCTCGCGGGCGCGGACGACGCGCTCGTCCAGGAGGATGTTGTACTGCTGCCGGATGCTCACCTGGATGAGCGCATCGAAGCTCCGCGCCTGGAAGTTGCCCTTCTCCCCGAGCCTCTCCTTGCCGCCCTTGAGCCCGTCCAGATCGGCGATCGTCTCCCTGACCACCGCCTCCAGCACAGCCCTCGCCCGCCGGAACCTCGCCTCGATCCGGCGCGCCACCTTGTCGCGCGCCTTGTCATAGGCCGAGACGTACTTCACCGGCACGTCCTGCCCGTTCGAATCCCTCATCGTCGCTATCTTCCTAGCCATTTTCATTTTCCTTTCTTCGTGGTTTTAACATCCCTGTACTTGCACTCAAGCTGCGTGACGCCCTTGAAAAGAAGGCACTTGCCGCCCTTGCGCCACTTGCACTCCTTGTTGCCGCACTTGTCCGACGACATCTCACACCTCCTCGAACTGCGAGCGGTAGACGGCGCGGAAGCTCTCCCAGTTCAGCGGGTGCTTCTGCCGCGACTTGTTGTTCCCCGCGCACCAGCTCGCCGTGAGCGCGAGGCACGAGGTGAGGCGGTTCATCCTGATGTTCGAGAGTATCCCCTCCACGCACGCCGTCGAGCCGCTAATGCCGTAGACCTTTGCCGCGAGCTCGATGTCCTCCATCGGGATGCGGTTCGGCAGAACAACCGTCCTCTGGCAGCGTTGTTCGATCTGGACGAGCCAGCCCTTCATGCGCGGGTCGTTAATGAGGTCGTCTTTCATGGCACTGGTACCGCAAAGAACCATTCCGCATGCTGACCTGTCCCCGATTTCTCGTATCCACTCGACAACCTTCATGGCGGTACTCTTGCCGCCAGACATGACAAGCTCATGCAGTTCGTCCACTATAAGAAGAGTATTGCGCCCCACCGCCCGCGCAACGCGCAAGCGAGCATCATCCTCGCGAATCGAAGAAGTCACGCCGACGGCATCCGCGAACGCCGCGACCGCGAGCTTCATCGTCGGAGCCGCCGGGATCCTCACGTAGCACACCTGCTTGTTCGACCGGCGCATGTACTCCTTAAGGCAGTAGGTCTTCCCGATCTGAGTCGGGCCAATGAGCATGGTAGGAGTATTGCGCAAGATCGCGAAGTTGCAAAGCCCGTTCACCTTCGTCCAGATGCTGTTCTCGATGAACCGGTCGGACTTCATCTTCGCCCGCTCCGCCTCGAGCTCCAGATAGGAGTTGATCTGCGTCACGACCTTGTCCAGCGCCCCCTCGTACTTCCCCGCGAAGAGCCTCGACAGCGTCGCCCCGGAATACTCGACGAGCGCGCCCGTCTGGTCGAACGAGTACCCC
Source organism: Verrucomicrobiota bacterium (assembly GCA_016288465.1). Lineage (GTDB taxonomy): Bacteria > Verrucomicrobiota > Kiritimatiellia > RFP12 > UBA1067 > UBA1067. The sequence goes on from JAEEZC010000081.1 coordinate 13,045, forward strand.
CGCTGCTTGCCCAGGTTGAAGAGCTTGATTATGCTCTCGAGCCCCTCGTCGGTGATCCGCCCAGCGTCCACGTAGACGCGGCACGTCGCCCTCACCTGGTCCGCGCTCCGGTTCATCCCCTGGCTGGGCGTCGCCGGCGTCAGGTCGCTCACTACCTCTGGTATCACTATGCTCATTTTCTTCTCCTTTGTGTGTGTTTTGTTTGTGGTCAGTCAATGAAATCGTCGTGCGGTATTTCCGGCTCATCCTCCTTCGCCAGGGCTTCGGAGGACAGGTCGTCGCCAATGTCCATGGACGGCTCGTCCGGCGCGTCCAGCGCAACGTCCGCGCCCTCCACACCAGCCAGCTCCGCGCGCTGCCTCCCCTCGAGTTCCCGCCTCTCGACAGGATCCTCCACTCCGACCGCGCCAAGGTTCGCCGCGGCGGCCTCGTTCCTCTCCTTGAGCCTCGCCCGCACAAGCGGCTCCAGCCTCTTCCGCTCCTCCGCAAGCGCCGCGCTCCTCATCCCTAGCTGCTCCTGCAGCTCCTCGACGCTCGCGTCGGCGTCGGCCCGCACCGCCTGCATGACCTTTGCAACCCCCATGAAACGCCCCTGCGCGTCGCTCACATAGGCCCTCCCGCAGTCCATCGGGTTGACCCACACGTGCACCTTCGCGCCCCTCTCAAGCGGCTTGCCGTCGACGATCGCCACGATCGTGTATCTCTCGCCCGTCTCTGCGTCCCGCACCGTCACCGTCAGCTTGTCGCCGACCGTCCCGACGTGCGCAAGCTCCTTCCCCAATATCATCGGCGCGCAGCTCGCCGGAACTCGCTCCAGCTTCTCGGACTTCGTCGCCGCCGCCCACGCCTCCGCCGGACTCATCCTCCTCTCCCTGTACTCCGCCGCGCCCGCATCCAGAAGCGCCCTCACCTGCGCGGCCCTCACGGGCGGCAGCGCCGCCAGCCGCGGCACCGCCGTCCAGTGCGGCGTCCCAGCGACCTTGAGCTCCCCTACCAGGAACCCGCACTCCTCCCAGCCCTCAAGCTGGTGGTCCGTCCTCTCGTCCATCCGCCTGTGCGCCTCCGCCGCCGCAACCGCGAACTCCCTCCACGTCGGAAAGTTGAACCGCAGCTCCGAGCCGGGCACCGCCGGCAGCACCTCCGCGAGCCTGACAAGCGCCGCGTCCTCGTGCTCCATCCCTATCGCCTCGTGCGGCTGCACCCCGCGCCCGCCGCCCACGTTGCCGAATATCACGGAATCCGCGTAGTTCTTCAGCGTCGCGTGCATCTGCTCGATCATCCCCTTGTGACGCGGATTGCCCTTCGACTGCACCCCAGGCAGCCCCTTCGCCACCGGCTCAGTAATTATCGACCCCGCCCGGAACACTACCGGCTTCCGCCCGTCCCCCTCGCGGACCGCGTTGATCGCGAGAAGCGCCGCCTCGAAAGTGTCGTCGCTCGCCGCCGTGCCGTGCTCGCCCTTGATTACGCACCCGCCTTCAGGAACGCCGACGCAGCAGAGGAGGTAGTGGTAGAGATACCTCACCCATGCGGACTTGAACGTCTTCCTGGCCCCGTCCTCGCCCTCCACGACCGGCTTCGGAAGATACCCGATCACATGCCCGGTCAGGCGGTCCATGATCGCGAACTCGACGACCCTCTGCGGCTTCGCGTTCCCGCCGAAGATGCACTTGTGCTCGTACCACATGTCGTCCACCTCCACGACCTGGCACGGCTTGAGCCCCACGCGCGTCATCCTGATCGTCGGCAGGAAGTCTATCTTCGCCTGGCCCATTCCTATCCGAGCCGCCTGCAGCGCGAACTTGTCAGGCGAAATCGTCATCATGTTCCGGAGCGACCACCCGGGAGGCGGCGCGCTCTCGCTCCAGGGGCACGGCTCGTCCTCCGCCGGCCTGTACCCGTAGGTCGCGGCGTACAGCTCCCGCCACGTCCCGACGCCGGGAATCGTCACCCCGTTCACGAGGTCGAGCATCAGCGCCCGCCATGCCGGCTTCACCTTGCGCCGGTTGAGAAGGCACCTCGCCTGCCACGCCTCCACGAAGAGACGGTTCGCGACGATTCCCTGGGCTGAGACTCGCCTCGCCACGCGACGGTCGACGCAGGCCCACACGCCCACCGCCTTGAACTGGTCGAGCTTCCGGTAGAGGCTCTTCAGCGAGAGCCCCTTGTACCCGAGCGGCTCAAGCCTCGCTGCGATCTCCGCCGCGCACCGCTTCTTGTCGGTCGCCCGGTCGAACACCTTCAGGGCGTCGATGAAGCTGAGCGTCCTCTGCGCCTCGTCGCTCGGCAAGAGCTTCATGAGCTCGTCTATCTCGACTTTGGTGATAATCAATGGTGTTTCCATTTCAACCTTTCGTTTTTTGTCTTTGAGTTGGAGTTTCGAGTTCGAGTTGGAGAGTGGAATTATTCCTTTCTCCAACTCCAACTCCGAACTCCAACTTCTCTGGTGAGATAAATCATAGTCACTTGCTCCTTGCCTTGAGCGCCGCCGTCGCCGCGTTCGCAAGCTCGTTGAGGCTCGCCGTCACCTGGCCAAGGTCCTCGAGGTCGATCCGCGCGAACACGTCCCGCTCGCGCCACGCCTTGTACACCGTCGCAATCGGCTCTCTTATCAGCGCGATCAGCAGCGCCGGCGAGTTGACCACCGCGTCAAGCTGCGCCGAGACGTCCTCCGCCTCTTCCTTCGCCTTCCTACCAGCGCCCTCGCGCTTTCCGCCCCATTCGCCGCTCTGCTTCATGATCTTGAGCTGCGAATACAGCCCGTTGAGCGTTGAGGCGTCGACGTTCGCCGCCGCTTCGTTAAGCTCCGCCGCGGTCGGCGCGACATCCGCCGAAATCGGCTCCGGCAGCGCCGCTCGCGTCGCGCCAAGCGTCGCCTCGTAGACATCCATATAGCGTTGTGCCGTTCTAGGAGAAATCTCAGTGTTGGCGGTGAGCCAGTTGAGCCAGTACCCGTGTTCGCATTTCGCTTTTGCCCGCGAGAGCTCCCAGCCAGCCATGATTCCCGCTGCTATTGAGAGCTTGCCGCTCGCTACCGAGAGCTTGTGCAGAAAGTTGATGCGCTGTCCTGGAGTCTTCCCCTTGATCTTCGGCATCTTCGTCGACTTGACCGTCAGCGCGGTCGGCTCGACTACTTCGGGGGTGACGGCGACTTCGTTCTTCTTTTTCATTTCAGAGCGTTCCTTCGTCTGGTATGTACTCGTTTGATTCGATGTAATCTTCGGCGGCCTCCCTCGAGACGATGTACTTTCCCCCGACCTTGTTCGCCGCCAGTCTCCCGGTCTTGATGTCGGAAAGCACCTTGTCGGACGTCTTAAGCCCGTATGCATCGGATATTTCCGACGGCATCAGAAGCGGCTTCTTTGGAAGCCTGTTGATTATCGCTTGTGTTGTGGCGTTCATATCTCCCCCCTTAATCTGACTCCGAAGATGTTGAGGTTCGTTCGCGGCGCGACTAAGGCGCGCCCGCGCGTTTCGATGCGCGTCTCGCCGCGCTCGACGACCGTCACCTGCCCGGGGAACGCCCGCGCGTACTCGTCGTCGCGCGCCTCCAGCCTTCTGCGCATCTCAGCCCTCCTGCGGCCGAGTACGATGACCTGCCGCGCCTCGAAGCTGCGTATCGTCGCGCAGTGCTTGCAGCGCTTCGCCGGGGTCGGTGCCGAAGCAAGGGCCGCGAACTGCTCCCCGCATATCTCGCAGGTCGTGAAGATGTATTTGCCTGACTGCATAAACGGTTAAAAGTTTAAAAGGTTAAAAGTTTAAAAGGCTGCGCGCCCTATTCCCCGTTCCCCATTCCCCGTTCCCCTCGAAGAAGCCAGCCGTAGACCCCGCCGAACACAAGCCCGACGACGAACACAACCGCCGTGACAACCAAATGCGCTCCGTTTATCATATCGCCTCCTTGTGGTGTTTGGTGGTTAGGTGTGGTATAATTCAAGCCATGAAAATTGAAGACGTGATTGCGAGCTGCCTTGAGCAGTTGTCGAACCACATGGATCGCGGAACGACGGTCGAGCTGTTCAAAGCCATGTACACATGGCCTTTGGACGACTTCGGGAGCATCTTCGAAAACATCAAGCGAGCGGACAAGCACACCCGCGAGACGCTCGACAAGAAAATCGACACCGCGTTGATGGACTTCGCGAAGAATCCGGAGACGGTCGCCGAGTCGTTCATGTTCCGACTGAGGATTGAATCTGCCATTGCCATGCTCACCATCCTTACCAATTCCAAAGTTTCTTTAGAACTGAAGACAGATATCCCCGAGGAAGCGGTCGTGTGGGCCTTGAACACTTTATGGCGGGGAAGCTGCGCCCAGTGGGCATATCGCACCGCCGCAGCATTTCTCGCAGGGCGGCCCTCTGCTCTGGAGTTTCGGTCCCCGGCCTGACAGTTTCCTTCTTCATACTCCCTCCTTCATCTGCCCGGCGGAAAGGCCGAGCTTCCTCATCTTCGACGCAAGCTCTGCGGACGGCTTGCGCTCGCCCTGCAGCACTTTCCTCAGATGCGTGTGCGAAACTCCGCACCGCCGCGCAGCCGCGCCAAGTCCGCGCAGTTCCGTCGTGGGCCTTATCAACACAGCGTTCTTCATTTGCCGCTCCTCTCTATTGCCTGTTTACCTTCGGCGATTATCGCGCCGAGAGAATCGTATTTGAACTTGAAGAAGTCTCGCTCTTTCCCCGTCGTCGCAAGCATGCAGATAAGCTGCTTCTTGTTCAGACGTCCGACCTCTCGCGCCCATTCGGGGCCGTATGGTTCGTAATCGCTCATTGTGCCTCCTGTTATGGTTTTGGTATAATGTTCACCGTTCTGTGAACGGTCAACGCGGATATTGTATCACATATCTGTGACAGCCGTCAAGTGGGTGTACCAGAAAGGTGAAAGGCGCGTATGAGCACAATCGGTGACAGAATGCGAGAGCTGCGAGGACCATCCTCCTTAAGGGAGATGGCCGAAGCCATAGGTATAAAGTACAATGCGTGGGCACGATATGAAGCAGGTGGCGCATTGCCAGGGGCAGAAATCATACAAAAGATCTGTCGCGAACATGCCTGCTCTGCCGACTGGTTGCTTGGCCTTAGTGACGAGCGCGGCAAATCTGCCGCGAAGCCACCGCCATCAACTATCAACCTTGACGAGTTGCGTGCGACTGCCTCGCAACTCGCAGAAGAATCTGCCGCGCTTGCAGGCACGATCAAGAAGTTGAAGAAGATGCTATGAGGAGACGGCGAAGTGAATACATGGCATATTGTAGAAGGTATATTGATTGTATTAGGATGGAAACTTGTCTTATACCTCGCGAAAGCAGCGAGAAACATGCCAAGAGAAGAGGTTGTACAAATTTGCATACGGATTATTGAGCTATCAATGATACCTCTTATATTTTGGGGTGACAACCACGGATGGTCATTCTGTGCCCGCTATACACTCTTGTGTATCTGCATGTTCGGACAAATGATTCGTTTTTGCATGGAGAAAGCACCCCTAACAAGATGGGATGTATTCTGGGGTATCGCTATTCCCCTCTTCGGCTTAATTATCGGGGCAATCGACGGCAAAATCCAAATCAAAATTACTTAGGCTCACCACCAAAAAGAAAGGCAAAAGGAAATGGGAACCAACACAACAAGTCGGCAAATAAGAGCCGACTACTACAGACTGTCAGAGGAAAAGGGAGACTTCGGACTTCTCCTGAAAAGCCTCATGAAGAAGAAAATCAGCGAGAGAAAAGTCTATTTGGCTGACCGACTCGTCAGACTGGAACAGTGCAGCACATGGAAGGACAAAGGGAAAGAGCTGGTGGAGGGCGAACTTGTCCGTATCCGGATGGAGAACCTTCCTGTGAAGGCTTCGGAAGACGCCGGAATCGTCGACCTTGGGCTCAAGGACAACGAAGGCATAGGAGAGGAAACGGCGTTCCTGTATTCACCAAATGACAAGGTCGTCATCCTGCAGCGCAACAGACTCGGAGTGTCGTATGTAAGGTTTTGCGACTACTTCAACCATATCGATCCAGCGAACACTATGATCACCATGCTCCCCATGATGAGGCTGGCCGCACTGGAACGAATGAAGAACGCTGCGGGCTTCAGGGCGTTGACTTTGACAGTCGCCCCCGTCGGAGGAATTGAAGACCTGAAAGGCTGCGGAGCTTCCGTCGCCCATGCCATGGACGCAATGAGTTCCCTCGACGGCGAGAAAATCTCAATCACGGTCTCCCTGACACAGCGGCAGGGAAAAACGTTGAACAAGCCTTCCTTAATCGACACGGTAAAGAATCTCATGCTACGCCGCGAAATGGGGACGCCCATTGCGACGCTGCGAGTGCGGGCAGACGAAGATGACGACGGAGTGAATGTCATTGACTTCATAAAAGACAGGCTTTCGGTATCAGACTCGCTCCCATTTGACAGCGATAGGAGAATATCGTACAATACGCGTAGACAATTCTTGAGAGCCGCATGGAACTTGAAGGAATTCCAGAAGCTGATAACAGAGTGACAGCCAGGAGATTCGGCGTTGCTGAGATCTTCTGGGAGCGTTGGTATCCATACTTGATAGGAATCGTAGCGCTTCTGATCGAAGTTGCTACAGTAGCATACGTTGGCATGCCACAACATACCGATAGCATTGCAGACGCTATCAGCAAAGGTGTGGATGGCATGCTCAGCTTTGCGTCAATAATGGCTGGCTTTGCCGCAACACTTGTCGGCATTCTGTTCTCGATACGTGAAACACGCAAGATAAAGCTCCTTGAGAAGTCCGGCCATTTCTCAACGTTGAAGCATTACCTGTATGAGTCAGTCGTTGTCAACCTGGCACTGTCATGCTTTTGCATCTTAACGGGATTCGTGATGCCGCTTGCTGCTTTTTCATTCATCTGCTGGTCGACAATCGCGATTGTCGCAGTCTTCGTAATTGCCATATTCGTTGTTTACAGGGTCATCAACCTAATGTGCAAATTACTATAGCCAACCTACTATTCATACCCCTTGCAAACCCCTTGCAGGGGGTTTTCCTTTGCACGTTTTTGACGCCCGATTTCAGGCCCGACCCGCGTTTCACCCCTGATTTTATTGGGTTTTTCGTCTAATCAAGTTGATTCAAAAACGACAGCCCTGTCGTTTTTGAATCAACTTGATTACTGCCTTGAACTGCCTTGGACTGCCTTGGAACGCCTTTCATCTTGATTTTGTCGATTTTTCCTGTTTTTCCGTTTTAGCGCCCTGTACCACCTTCCGTCGTTTGTATCTTGCCCTTCGCCGTGCGATAATATACGCGTCGAAGGGATAAACCCCATCCTGACGACCTCCTGACTGTGTGTTCATGGTAAAACGCGTGGCCCCGGCGATACGGGGCGGTTGAGAAGAGTGAATAGGTAAGAGTGAATAGTGAATAGGTTTGAGGTTTGAGTAAATAGGTTTGAGTTGGTAGCGCCGAGGAAACGGAATGAAAGACGAAAACGAGATTGACGAGCTCCTGAAGATCGCGGTCGAAGCCGACCTCGAAGGCCTTGACTTCGTCTCGCAGTTCACCTACGACCAGATCGCCGCCTCCTACAACGGCATCGGCCCGTCGTTCCTTTCCGCCGAGAAGCGCCGGAAGCTCTCCAGGTATCTCGCCCTCTTCGCCCCGGCTGCCGTCATCCACGACATGCGCTATACCGTCTCCGACGGCACGCGCCGCGCCTTCAACTACGCGAACTTCGAGTTCCGCGAGAACTGCATCGCGCTTGCCGAGAAGGCCTATGGCCTCCTCAACTGGCGTCGCTATCGCGCCTACGTCGTCGCGGAGGCCCTTTTCGCCGGCGTCAGCTCCCAGGGCGGATGGGTCGCCTGGTGCGAGGCTTTTCGTGACAGAGCAACAAAGGAGGTAAAATGAAGAAAGTGCTGCTGATCGTCTCCGTCGCCGCCTGCGCCTTGTGCCTCGTCGGCTGCAAGTCGGCTGCCAAGCTCCGCGACATCGAGCTTCGCGGCATGTACCTTAACGGCTACAGCGAGGTCCTCGCGCTCGGCTACGGACGCCTCACGTCCGTCCCCGGCGACAGGGAGGCCCTTGCAGCCCACTATGAGGAGGACTCGTCCTGGCTCCACCCGGCCGAGAAGACCCACAAGATCGACATCTTCCTCGTCGGCAGCATGGCCGCCGCCGCTTCGCCCAAGATCATCGAAGACATTTGCAAGGCCTTTGCAGAGGTCGTTCCGACCGCCTCCAAGCCCGGATCCTCGAGCTGCGCCGTCTCGCCGCTCTCCGTCCTCAAGTCCGCCGCCGAGTCCCGCAAGGCCTGTTCCGTGGCGGGCGCGGAAGCGTCCGCGGACTGCTCCGACTGCACCCCCGAGAAGGAATGACAATGGACTCCACCGACGGCATAACCATCGCCCTGGGCGCGACGACGACCGGCCTCGTCGTCAAGGAGCTGCTCGCCTGGCTCCGCAGCCGCAATCAGAAGACCGAGATCGCCAACCAGCCCGTCAGCATCGAGGGCGAGGTCGGCAAGAAGCCGAAGTACGTCACCGCTCAGGAGTTCTACCGCCATGTCGAGGACAACATGCGCGACCACGAGAACATGTTCGCCCGGCTCAACGCGAACGACAAGCTGACGTCCCGCCTGGAAGGCATCCTGGAAGGCATCCGGGAAGACCTCTCCGCGATCAAGAACAAACTCTTCAAGACGAGGTGAGTATGTTTTTAGACAGGATTAACAAGATTAACAGGATTAAGAACTGGGGCTTTGCCCCAGACCCCAAAAATCTTGTAAATCCTGTCTAAACAAAGAAAGGCTGAAAATGGATCCACTCGACAAACACGTTATAAAGACGGCGCTCAAGACGCTGCAGGCCGCAGGTGGGACTGGCATCAAGAAGCTCGGGCTTCTCGACCAGATCGACCTCGCCGCCGGCTGCATGACGACGAGCGAGCAGCGCGAGGCGGCGTTCCAGATGATGAAGGAGCGCGGCTGGATAACGTCCTACATGGAGCCGATCTGGCACGACCAGAGGTGGACCTTGACCGAACGCGGCCTCACGGCCCTGGAGGGAATGTGACGAAGAAGACGAGAGTTGACGCCTGGGGCGAGGACATTCCGGAGAAAGTCCGGTGGGACATCTACGACACCGCCCGCACGATGCCGTGGCCGCAGGCCGTCTGCGACCAGCTCGAGGCGCTTGGAGTGAAGCGCCTTCCGACTCGCGCCGCGTGGTACCGCTTCCTCTCGAGGATGCGCCAGGCGGACGCCGAGCGCCGCATTGAGAAGATCGCCCAGTCCGTCGCGGAGGCCGAGAAGGTCGCGGACAAGCACGGCATCAAGGCGAAGGTCTTCGTCGAGACGATGAAGTCGCTCGCGATCGACAGCGCGATGACCGGCGACAACAAGAGCGCGACCGCGCTCGCGGCGGCTGCGGCCGCGATCTGGGACCGCGCGCAGAAGGAGCGCGACCTGGAGCTCAAGACCGCCAGGCAGAAGACCGCCGAGGAGTCGCTGAAGCTAGCCCGCGAGAAGTTCGAGGCGGCGGAGAAGAGGCTGAACGCCGTCCAGGGCGCCGTCGACGCGCCGCAGCTCACCGACGCCGAGCGCGTCGCCAAGATCAAGAGCATCTTCGGAATGAAGTGACATGAACGCCATACTGAACGAGATTCTGATGCCGTACCAGCTGAAGTGGGTGGAAGACTCCTCCCGCTTCAAGATCGGCCTGTGGTCTCGTCAGACCGGCAAGAGCTTCGCGACCGCCTGCGAGGCGACCACCGACTGCACCGCGCAGCCGAAGGGAACCGCGTGCCACTGGGTGGTCCTCTCCGCCGGCGAGCGCCAGGCCCTCGAATGGATGGAGAAGGCCCGGAAGTGGTCGGAGGCAATCAAGGCCGCCGTCGACAGCTACGACGAGATACGCAACAGCGCCAACGCCCTCCTGAGCCGCGCTGAAATCCGCTTCGCGAACGGCGCGCGCATCACGGCAATCCCCGCGAACCCCGACACGGCCCGCGGCTATTCCGCGAACCTCGTCCTCGACGAGTTCGCAATCCACGAGAAGCCCTTCGAAATCTGGGCCGCTATCTATCCTTCCATCACCAACCCCCTGAACGGCGAAAAGAAGCTGCGCATCGTCTCGACCCCCAAGGGACGCGGCAACAAGTTCGCCGACCTCTGGGAGCACAACGACAAGTACTCAAAGCACAAGGTGACGATCGAGGACGCCGTGCGCATGGGCCTCCCCATCGACCTCGAGGAGCTCAAGGCTGGCGTCGACGATCCCGACATCTGGGCCCAGGAGTACATGTGCGAGTTCATCGACAACACTTCCGTCCTTCTCCCCTACGACATGATCGGCAAGTGCGAGTCCGAGACCATCAAGGACGACGGCAGCTCCCCTCTCTACATCGGCATGGACATCGGCCGCTCGAAGGACCTCTCCGTCATCGTGACGGCGGTCAAGCTCGGGGACGTTCTCGCCGTGATCGACGTGACGGAGCTTCGCCGGATGCCGTTCAACGACCAGCTGGACGTGCTGCTTTCCAAGGGCTCTGCAAACCGCGTGCAGCATGTCTGCATTGACTCCACCGGCATCGGCGCGATGCTCGCCGAGGAGGCGCAGCGCAGGGGCGGCGGAAAGTTCGAGGGCGTCGTCTTCAACGTGGCTTCGAAGGGCGAGATGTACGGCGCGATGCGGCGGCGCTTCGAGGAGCGCTCCGTGCGCATCCCGGTCTCCCGCGACTTCCGCGAGGACCTCCACGCGGTGCAGCGCGTCGTCTCCACGGGCGGCAACGTGACCTACTCCGCGCCGCGCAACGCCGACGGCCACTCCGACCGCGCGGCCGCGCTCGCGCTCTGCATCAAGGCGGCGACCGCCGCGCCGTACGTGAAGCCCATCACAACCCACGCGCGGACGAGCTACGACAGACGGAGGATAGACTGATATGAACATCTTGACTGACAGGCCGAAGCGCACCGCCGGGAACGCCTGGCTGGAGAGGGTCAACCCGCTCCACGGCCTCACGATTTCCCAGGCTCGGAACATCTTCGACGTCGCCCGCGCGCACGGCTCGCCGCTGCTGCAGAAGATCTACGACGAGATCGAGCTTGTCGACCCCGTCCTCGGCGTCTGCGTCGACCGCCGCCAGGCCGCGCTCGCGGAACTCGGCTGGAAGATTTCGCCGCGCCCCAGCGCCGACCAGGTTCTCGCCGACGAGCAGAAGGACGCTCTCGACCAGTTCGTGCGCGGCATCGGCAACTTCACCGAGACGGTCGAGCACCTCGACCTCGCCTTCTTCCGCGGCTTCTCCGTCGTGCAGCCGATCTGGGAGGGCGAGCAGGTGCAGCATGTCTCGCTTCTGGAGTCGTGGAACTTCCTCTTCGGCGACGACAACCGGCTCCTCTGGAACCCCGAATGCTCCCTCGATCCCCGCGCGTGCTTCGAGATTCCCGCCTCCGCGCGCATCGTCCAGGTGCGCCGCCGCCGTCCGATCGACTATCCCGCCCTCGCGATCCACATCCGCAAGTATCTCGGCGAGCGCGACTGGGGCCGCTTCATCGAGCGCTACGGCATCCCGCCGGTCGACGTCGTCATGGCCCCCAACGCGACGAACGAGAACAGGGCCGACTATGTCGAGGCGGCGGACCGCGCCCGCGACGGGCTCTCCACCGTCTGGCCGTCCGGCTCCCAGACGAGCCGCGCCGAGGGCAGCCGCGGCCAGGACCCCTTCTCGGCCTTCATCGAGCACCAGGAGAAGCTGATCGTCCTTCGCGCGACCGGCGGCACCTTGACCTCCCTCGCCCAGGCCGACACCGGCTCTCTCGCCGGCGGCGCCCAGATGGACGTCTGGGACCAGATCGTGCAGCGCGACTCGTCGCTCATCTCCGACGCGCTCAACAGGCAGCTCTTCTGGAGCTTCCTGGAGCGCAAGTTCCCGGGGCGTCTCCCGGCGGTCGAGTTCTCGATCGGGCGCGAGCGCGAAGTCACGGCGAGCGACGCCGCCGACCTCGCCGTCAAGCTGCATGGCGCGGGCTACATCGTCGACCAGGCCGAACTCGAGGAGGCGACCGGCTTCACGCTCGAAAAAGCCCCTGAAACCCCCTCCGAGGGCGGTCTAGGCGGCCTCTCGCTCAACAAACAGCCCCAGACCCCCTTGCAAAACGACGAGAACCGCTTGCAAAACGCTCCGAGCGGTTCGGACGGACAAGGAGACCCCTCAGGCGCACCCCCCTCTCAAATCGCAAAAAATCGGCCTCCTGCGCCATCGCCCATTCTTAAGGCGTTCGTAAGGCAGAACTCTCCGATCGCCGAGGCGATCAGGGAAGTGCTCGCCAACCCGACGAAGGAGGCGTTCGCGGCGCTCAAGGCGAAACTCCCGACGCTCGTGCCGAAAGACCCTCCCATGGCCGCAGTCATCGCCGAGGAGATGGCCAAGGCCGTCAAGGCCGCCGCGGATGCCGCCGCCGAAGCGGTCGAGGGCGAGGTGGAAAACACGGTCGACGCCAACGGCGCGGAGCATGGCGAGCCCGGCAGCGGCCACGGCGGCCAGTTCGTGAGCAAGGGCGAAGGCAGCGCGTCCAGTGCGTCGGCCGGCAGGCCGACGGAAGACTACGAAGAGAAAGCCAAGGCCGTTACGCCCGAGCGTGTAGCCGAGATAACGAGCGGCGACCACAAGAGCCACTGCAAGATCGAGGAGGCGCTTGCCGCGCTCGCCAAGAGCCCGAAGGTCAAGAGCATGACCGGCGAGGAGGTGACTTTCGGCTCCGACATGGGGCTCAAATACCTCAAGGGGCGAGGACGCCCAGGCAACAAGCCAGACCCGGAGCGCCTGAAAGAGCTGCCGATCGCGATGTACGCCGTCAAGCACGACCCGAACCCGAAGCTGCAATATCTCGCTGGTGCCATACACGACCCGATGAATCCGCCGCGCGGGACTCAAAAGCAGTACACGACGCCTGCGTCTGGCGGTCCGATGATTGCCAGGGCGTGGGCTGATTCCGGGAAGGTCACGGGCTGGTACGTAGAAACAAAGAAGCCCGCCCCAGGTGGGACGGGTGCCGCAAGAGGGCGTTAAGCCGAGCAATACGGACATGAGGAATTATAACACAAACTTCTGACGAAAGGCAACTGGGCAATGAACACCGAACTGAAGATCGAGAAGACAGTCGCGCCGGGCGAGACCGTGCCGGGCGTGCAGCTCTGCCCGTTCGGCGAGTACCAGGGCTCGCAGCGGCTCCAGGTCTGCGACCGCCAGGCGTTCGAGCAGGTGGTCGCCGACTGGCGCGACGCCGGCGCGAAGGAAATACTCATGGACTTCGAGCACAAGAGCGAGGTCGACAAGATCGACAGCGACACTCGCGCCGCCGCGTGGATCTCGAATCTCGCGATCGACGACGAGCGCGGGCTTGTCGGCGACCTCAAGTTCACCGACGAGGGCGCGGACGCCGTCTCGAACCGCCGCCTGCGGTTCCTCTCGCCCGTGTGGCCGCTCGACGACGAGGGACGTCCGACGCACCTGAAGTCCGTCGCGCTCACCAACACTCCAAACATTCCCGTCGCGCCTGTCCTCAACAAGGCGCAGCCGGGCGACACAAACGTTGAGGACACCAAGGAAAGCGAAAACATGGACAAGATCAAGACTGCCCTGGGCCTCGCGCCGGAAGCGTCGGAGGAGGATGTCCTCAACGCCGTCAACGCGCTGCTCCAGAAGAACAAGGACGCCGAAGCCGCCGCCCTCGAGAAGGAGGCCGACGAGTTCGCGGAGGCGAACAAGGCCAAGCTCGACCCGAAGGTCTGCAAGGCCCAGTACATCGCCAACAAGGAAGCCTGCAAGGCCCTTGTCGCCGCCATTCCGGAGGCGAAGAAGGAGGAGCCGCAGGTCATCCTCAACAAGGGGAAGGATCCCGACAAGAAGCTCGCGAAGGCCGACGCCGTCGCCGAGCTCAACAAGTGCAAGACTCCCCAGGAGAAGATCGCGTTCGCCCAGGCGCACGCGGCCGAGCTTTCCGCCGCGGAATGACCCGCGGAGGCTAAAACAAAACCAACACAACTAAAGAAAGGCAAGAAACATCATGGACGGTAGCTCTATGGTTGTCAATCCCGGTCTTGTGGTCGCCTCCAACAAGGCGATCATCCAGGCCCAGCGCGCGATTCAGCTCGCGTCGCTCTTCACGACGGACTTCTCCTCCGAGCTCAAGGGCGAGAACGAGTCGGTCAGCGTCGACGTGTACAGCGGCAACGCCTCCACGTTCGACCACTCCTCCAACGACTACGAGAACACCGACGGCAAGATCATCCCCGTCAAGGTGTCCCTCACGGACGTCATCAAGGCGACGTTCAAGATCTCGCAGAAGGACCTCAACCAGATCGACAAGTCCTCGAAGTACCGCAACTGCGGCGTCGCGGCCGGTCGCATGATCGGCGACGCGCTCGAGAAGAAGATCTCGGACCTCCTCACCTACACGGACCGCGAGGACTCGATCGGCGCCTTCACGCTCGCCGCGATGGGCGAGAAGATCCTCGAGAAGATCGCCGCGAAGTACAACCCCTCGACCTGCAACATCATCCTCACGCCGAAGTACTACGGCGCGCTCCTGGACGAGGCGAAGGACAAGGGCGTTCTCAACGGCACGAACTTCGCCGACGTCGCCCAGGCGCTCGGCCGCCTCTACGGCGTGAAGGCGATCTTCATGCTCTCGAAGGTGAGCGACCTCTCGGCGTCGAACACGCACAAGTGCGCCGGCTACGTCGTCCCCGAGGACGCGATCGTCATCGCCGCGCGCGGCATCGAGGAGGCCGTCGAGGGCATGTACCAGTCCTTCACGACCGAGACCGACCCCGACAGCGGCCTTCCGGTCACGTCGTTCATCCACGGCGCTCCCGGGAAGAACACGGCGTTCCTCAACTCGGCGTCGCAGATCGGCGTGAAGCTCACGAAGGAGAGCCACACGATCGACGGCGTCTCCACGCCCAACGGCGCGCCTGGCTACCTCCAGCTCGTCATCGCGTGACGAGCTGTGAATAGGGAATAGTGAATAGTGAACAGGTTGGAAGACCGGCCGTTCACTATTCACGAAACTGAAAGGAACGGACATGAAAAAACTATTCACTATAACCTGTTCGCTATTCGCTGCGATGGCGGCGACGGCCGCCATCGACGTCATCACCCTCGGCCACGGCGAGAGCTTCGA
>JAEEZC010000082.1 GCA_016288465.1 Verrucomicrobiota bacterium
CACGCCAAGCATGGCCGCAAGCTCCCGATAAGACGGAATCACGTCATCTGGCCGGTAGAACCCTCCGACAATTCCCTGTCGAAGGCCGTCCGCAACCTGACTCACGAGCGAACGTGAATCATTCTTGCTTACGTCAAATGGCAGCTCCTTTTTTATGGCACATCCCCTTTGAGGTGAAAACACGCCGCATATTATACTCAATATACCCATTCGTGTCAATGGGGACGCGACTCCAGGAGTCTCTCCAGTTTTATCGTGGCTGGCGAGGCGCCCTGCACCGCGAAAGTTGAAGCATTGGATGCCGCCCGAAGGAAACCTTCGGGCACTTCGCCGGCAATTACCGTAGCGAACGACTACGGCACCAGGCTACAGCGCGGCGAATATCGCGGCGAGGAAGTCGTCGTAGTTCTCCAGGGCGGGCAGGTCGGGGTTGGCCGCCCTGATCGCGTCCGTCGTGCGGAAGAAAAACCCCGCCTTCGACGCGCGTATCATGCCGATGTCGTTGAAGCTGTCGCCGGCGGCGATGGTTTCGAAACCACAGCCCTGAAGCGCCTTCACGGTCGTCAACTTGGACTGCGGGCACCTCTGCCGGTAGCCCACTATCTTGCCGCCCTCGCCAACGTCGAGCGTGTTGCAGAAGAACGTCGGCCAGCCGAGCTTGCGCATAAGCGGACGCGCAAACTGCTCAAACGTGTCGGAGATTATGACCACCTGCGTCCTCTCGCGCAGGGCGTCGAGGAACTTCCGCGCCCCGTCAAGCGGCTCGATTCCGGCGATCGCCTCCTCTATCTCGTGAAGCCCAAGCCCGTGGCGGTCGAGCAGTTCGATGCGCCAGCGCATCAGCTTGTCGTAGTCGGGCTCGTCGCGTGTCGTCCTGCGGAACTCTGGTATCCCCGTCTTCTCCGCGAACGCAATCCATATCTCGGGCACCAGCACCCCTTCCAGATCCAGACCGACTATGTTCATCTTCTTGCTCCCAACTGAAATCAGGGCTTCTTTCCGAAGTCGCCCTGGCGCCTGTCCATGAAAGACTTGTGCCCGTGGCGCTTGCGGTTGTTCATCTTCGCGAAGACGATGACCTTCGTCCACTCGGGGTGCGTCTTCAGAAGGTGGATGAGCAGCGAGTCCTTGCAGGCGCGCTCCACGAACATGACGCGCTAAGGTCAAGGGGGACTTGTCCCCATCGGGCTTCAGGGACCGAAGGAAGGACCTCCAGGATTGACGTCTGATGTCTGAAGTCCTCGATCGTTGCGGCAAAGGCTCGAGGGACAGTGAGAAAAGCCAAAAGGGACGCAGGGGCGGTCTCGCGTTATCCGTTGGCTGCGTGCGAGATGCCTTCCACGCCTGCAATGCGCCCCGGACTTGGCGTATAATTCGCGTCGGCCCCTCGAGGCAAAAGCTCCCCCAGCCCGCCGTGCATGTCAGGCTTGCGGCCTAGTAGATACGCCTGGGCGCGGGTCGGCAAGAGCTGCCATCTGCCGAGAGGGCCTTACTTCATCTCAATGCCGACGAGCCTGGGCTTGAGCACGTCCTCCCTCGGGTCGCGGCGAGCCTGCAGTCATGCCTGTGGACGCACTGGTCCATGCGCCCGTAGCCCCCTCTCTTGAACGACTCGTAGGTGTGCTTCCTGATCTCACGGGAGACCGTCGAGAGGCTGACGCCTATCCCATTCGCGATAGACCTTTCGAACTCTCTGGCCGCCCCATAGACGAAGTTGTCCCCCTTGATGGGACTTTCTTCTCTTGAGTTCTGTCTATGGCAGAGACAATGCAGCCTGGGAATAGGCAGAGGCTATAAGGGGACTGGAAGATTTCCTATTACCTTTGCGGACGCGAGATTCGCTATAATAGTGGCGCTTTCAACATGTTCGACATACGACTTCCAGAGTTGCGGCCTTATGCGTTCGAGGGGAACTTCGGACTGGAGAGAGAGTCGCTGCGAGTGACGGAGGCGGGACGCATGGCGCAGACGCCGCATCCGTTCCCTCCAGACCATCCTCGCATCGTCCGCGACTTCTGCGAAAACCAGACGGAGATCAACACCGGCGTCCATCCGACGGCGGATGCCGCGGTCGCGGAGCTGAAGGAGATCGACGCGCTGATCCGCGCGGCGATTCTGCCGCGGGGCGAGCGGCTTTGGACGAACTCCAATCCGCCGGCGAGTCTCCAGGAGGACGAAATCGTCGCGGCGAAGTTCGACGGACCCCTCGCAGGAAAGTCGACGTATCGCGACTACCTCGCGGACAAGTACGGCAAGGCTCTCATGGCCTACTGCGGAATCCACGTCAACTTCTCGTTCGGCAAGAGGCTGGTCGCGGCGTCGGGAGTTGACCGCGACGCGCTCTACCTCCACCTCGCGTCGCAGTGCATCAAATGGGGCTGGGCGATCGTTGCGCTCACGGCGGCGAGCCCGCGCGGCAGCTACTCAAGCGTCAGATGCTCGGAGCTCGGCTACTGGAACAAGTTCATCCCCATACTCGACTTCTCGAGCGTGAAGGACTACGCGCGGAGCATTGCGCGGTATGTGCTGGAGGGGCAGCTTGTCGCGCCGAGCGAGCTGTACTATCCGATTCGCCTCAAGCCACGCGGACAGAACCGGCTCCAGACCCTCGTCGAAAACGGCATTGACCATATCGAAGTGAGGTGCGTGGACCTGAATCCGCTGACGGGCGGACTCGTCGATGCGCGCGACGTCGAGTTCGTGCGGCTCTTCTTCCTTTGGTGCGCCGCGCAGCCGCGCGAGACGCTGTCCGCCGAAAAACAGGCGGAGTGCGTCGGGTACTTCAAGGCGGCGGCTCGGCTCGACTACGACTGGACGCCTGTCGGCGAGTTCGTCGAGCGGATGGAGGAGTTCTTCGCCGGATTTCCGGACGCCCGCGCTATCCTCGCGTTCGAGGCGGAGAAGGTGTACCATCCCGAAAGACGCTATGCGTGGATGGAGGCGTGCCATGTGTGAGATGCTCGGAATATCCGCAAACCGGAGAATCCGGGCAAACGACATTCTCCGCGAATTCTACTCCCACGCCGAACGCCATCCGCACGGATGGGGCCTTGCGACGTTCAACGAAGCCGGAGCCCCGGACATCGAGAAGGAGGCGATCAAGGCGACCGAGAGCGAATACCTCAGGAAACGCATTGCCGAGCCGATCGAGGAGAGCGTCCTTCTCGCGCACATCCGCCTTGCGACGGTCGGGCACCTCGAATGCCGCAACAGCCATCCGTTTTCCGCCGCCGACAACTGCGGACGCATCTGGACGCTGGAGCACAACGGCACGATCTTCAACGGCTCTAAGCTCAACCGCTACATGGGGCTGCAGTTCGGCTCGACGGACTCGGAACGCATCCTCCTGCGCCTCGTCGACATCGTGAACGAGCGGCAGATCAGGCACGGACGCTCGCTCGACGGGAAGGAGCGGTTTGCGGCGCTTGACGACCTGATCGGCGAGCTCGCCGGCGGCAACAAGCTGAACCTCCTCGTCTACGACGGGGAAATCCTCTACGCGCACACGAACTTCCGCGGCTCGCTGCACGTCCGCGACGACGGCGGCGCTCTCGTCTTCTCGACACAGCCGCTTTCCGGCGACGGCTGGAATCAGCTTCCGCTCACGCGGCTCACCGCGGCGAAGGACGGCGAAATCGTCCGCGAAGGCGCCGCGCACGGCAAGGAGTACGTCTACAATCCCGACGACTACCGCTTCCTCTACATGGACTTCGCCACGTTGTAGAGACTCCGTCCGTGCGGTATAATATGCGGGAGAGAGGGAGTAGGCAATGAACTATAAGTGGCAAGGGGTATGTCCCCATCGAGTTTTGAGTGGCAAGGGGTCCTCTCGTTTTCTGGTTGTCGCTCGTTTTTTTGTCGGTTGACAAAATTTCGTTTGCCGGTTGATGAAATTTCCTTCCTAGGAAACGAAAATTTCCTCCGGAGGTTTTCGCCGCGTCCGCGGCGGTTTCAGTTCTGTGCGCCGTCCGCGGCAGTTGCCGCGTTCGGCCCAGGGTGGGACTGTTCCGTTTCTGGCACTGGGACAGGGCTGGAATATTCCCAGTTTTTGACCCCCAAATGACGCGAATTTTGCGCCATTTTGAAACTTATGGGCCCAATCCAGTGAACCATGTTCATCCGGCACACGAAGGAAAGGTAGGAAAGCCAGAAAGTTCCTCTCATATCGCCTCGACGGAAAACTGCTCGTCGGCTTTGCAGTCCGACGGCTTCACTCCTTTGACGTCTGTCGCTTTTATGTCAACCTTCGGACCATAGTTGCGCAGCACGCCACCGTCAACGCCTTCGATCTCGACATTGGAAAGGTCAATGCTCAGATTCGCTCCGCGGACAAGCTCGCTCTGCTCATTCGCGAATGAAAGACGGCAGTTCTTCAGCGAGAGCGCCAGCGGAACCGCCGCGTCGCCGTATGCGCACAGAGGGAACTTCAGCCCGGTCGCCGTGACGTTCTCGAACGTGATGCCATCCATGGGCACGCCAGTCGACCAAACCTCGTTCCCCGAATAGTTGTACTGCAGGAACCTGTCTGCGCCGGAGACGCGGATGTTCCGCAGCACGATGTCGCCGGCGTTCTCCTTGAGTCCGTATCCGCTCATCGAGAAGTAGGTGAAAAGCGAGAGCATGTTGCGCCGTCCTTCCCCTAGCTCCCCTTCGCCGCCTTCCGTCTTCGCGGCGTCGGACAGGGAGCCGCGGAACGGAAAGTCGCACGGGCCGTGCACGACGCAGTTCTCCACAAGGACGTGCCTGCCGCCGAAGCGGAAAGCGCTGCACGCCGAAGAGATGTCGCAGTCGTGCACGTGAACGTTTGAATTGCCGAAGCCGGCCACCGCGTCGTCGCCGGTACGGAACCGGCACTTTGATATTTCAACCGAGTCGCACTGCCGCAAGTGGATTCCATCGTGTCCCGCATCTATCGCCAGATCTTCGAACCGGAGGTTTCGCCCCATTCTGAAGTGGTGAGACCAGTTGCCAGTGCGGCGCATGGTGTATCCACGAAAAACGCAGTTAGTCGCGTACATCGCCGTGATGCCGTGCGCGCCCCGGTACCCTTCCTCGCCCTCAGGATCGAAGGTGTTGCAGCCGTCTATCACGCTTCCCGGCTCGCCTACAATCGCCGCGTTCGTGGCGCAGTGCAGCCTGATCAGGGCACGGTACCAGTTCCGCATGTAGTCGTTGGGATCTCCGCTCCTGGGACGCGCCACCGGCTCAAGCGCGTCGTTCGCCCATCCGTCGTAGTCCGCCAGATTGCGCGACGCCTGAAGCACCGCGCCGGGACGAAGGAGGAGCGTCACATTGGACCGAAGCCGAATGACGCCAATCCTGTGTACGCCGGCCTCGACCTCCACGGTTCCGCCGCCACTGCGCCATGCATCGTCTATGCGGCTCTGAATGGCGGCGGTCTCAAGCTCCTTCGGCGCCTTGAAGCCGTCAAGGAGCGCGCGTTTGCGGGGGTTGTCGGCAGAGGGAACCATGTGGCCGATGTCGTCCCCCTCGTGTTCAACGCTCCATCCTGGCCATTCCCTGAAGGCATGGTAGGTCCAGTCCCAGCCGTATTCTTCGAATATCGAGATGCAGTCGCGGATGTACTCGGCGGCACCAGGCGCCCAGGCGACGGCGGAGAACTCGCCTACGTATATGCGTGCGCCGTGACGCATCTGGAAATCGCGCACAGGACGCAGCGTCCGCCGAAGCCACTCCTTGTCGACGCCCTTCGCGGCATCCGGGTAGACGAGTCCGCGCGCATTCTCCTTGATGCCCTGGTGGGTGTAGAGCAGGGGCTCGTACATGTGGACCTGGTAGATGACATTGTCGAGCGGCAGCGCCGCCATGTAGGCGTAGGCATCCGGAGCGGCCCACTGGTTGGACTCCACTATGACGGTGGTGTCGGGGTCGATTTCGCGGATTGCCGCGGCAGCGCGGCGTTGAAGCGCCCAGTAGCTCTGCGCCGACGGCCGTATCTGGTTCGGCTCGTTGCAGAGGTCGTAGCCGTAGACGACGTCGCCGCTGCCGCGCAGACGCGCGGCAATCTTACGCCATGATTCGACGAAGGCGTCGGCGTATTTCTGGTCGAAGAACATGTTCGTCTCGCCATAGCGAGTTCCGCCTCCGGGGAGGACATGGAGGTCGACGCAGACCTTCATCCCATGCTGCCGCGCCGCAGGAAGCACGGCGCGCACCAGCGTGTCAAGCTTGCCGTCCAGCCACCGGGCGAATTCAGCCGTGTCGCGGTTGTCGAACGGCTTGCCCCAGTTGCGCACCATCTGGAAGCGAACGAGCGTCGCGCCCCAGTCCGAAAGCGTCCGCCATCCGTCTTCGGACAACGGCTCTGGCGGCAGCATCACGCCTCTGAGCGGCGGCATGCCGCGGACGGACGCGGGGTAGCTGACCTCGCGGTCGTCGTCCGGCGGCTGCAGGTTGCGGAAGTCAACAATGCGGAATGACGAAAGGTCGAAATCAAAGCACCCGGCAGGATTCGCAATGCCAACCTCAACGGTCATTTCGTCTTCCAGCGGGCCGAGCGTGAGACACCACACTCGCGTCACAAGCGTGTCGGAGACAGTGGCCGTGCCCGACTGCTTCCGCCGTCCCCTGTGCACATGAAAACCCCCGCTCACCTCCTTCACGGCTGCGTCAAGGCGCAGTTCCCCGCCACCTTCGGCGCTTTTTCGCGAAAAGGGCACGGCAACATAGAAGTCGCGCAGGCCACGCATGGGCACACGCGCCGTCGCGCCGACAAATTCATTTGTCGTCGCGCCGAAGACATCGGCGTTGACAAGGAGGTGGCCGTCTTTGATCGCCGCGCCCGGCGTCGGCGTCCAGCTTATGGCCTCCGCCGACTTTGCGCACCAACAGACTGCGGCGCCGAAAAGCGCCGTTCGAAGAAGGCATGTCGCTTTCATCGGATCTCCTACCTGACGACGACCATAAATGCGCTGGAGTGACGCAGATAGATGGCATCGCCTTTATAGCGAACTTTCCAGCCTGCCGGCAAATTAGCGGATGCGAACCGACCTGAGTAGTTTTCGACGATTTTGTATGTCGTGGACGGCATTTCCTTGGAGAAGGCCGACATGTCCGCCACAGAAAGGGAAAGGCCGGAAATGTCCTGTCCGGGCGCGAATTTCACGCAGCCGCAGCCGCTGGCGTCGCCTGTAATCTCAAGCACCACGCCGGAAAGCGAACACGTCTTCGCGAATGTCAGAGTACCGTAGGTGTCGTCGAATTTTGGCGTAATGGAACGCGTAACCGTCAGCAAAGAGTTGTTGTCGATGCTTCCCGTGCCCTCCACGCGGGCGACTGTCTGAGCAACATCCATTTGCGCAGCGGTCGCGAAGCTTGCCGTCGTGCCAGGGCCGACCTGGAGCGTGGTTCCGGCGGGCAGGACGTTCGCCGTGCGACACAGGAGCGTCCCGTTCGGCCCTTCAAGGCGCGTCGGCCCGTTGTAGGTCGAGCCGGCGGCGGTCAGCACGACGAGGTTGCCGCCGGAGAGGATGCACGTGAGGCCTCCGTCGGTTTCGCCATCGGCGACACCGGACGAGAGCGCCTTCGGGAAGGAGATGCTGTTCCCGTTGGAGGTGTCAAACACCGCTCCGCCGGCCTCGACGAGGAACGATATGCTGTTCCAGGTCGTACCAGATGCGTTGGCGATGGCGTCGCCGTCACTCGATGTCCTCTGGAGCCGGCCTCCGTTGAAGTGAATCGCCCCGGCGCTGCCTTTGGTTTCTATCTGATTGACGCGCAGGACGCCGTTCGTGCAGAGAAAGAGTTCGCCGCCAGACCCAGTGCCGGTCTGGCTCAGGCGGAACGTGCCGCAGTGCAGGAGACCTCCGTCGCGCACCGTTACCTTGCCGGGGCTGCCGTAGGCGTTGAGGAAAAGGACGTTTGTCGCGATTACCGACCCACCGGCCACGTCGAGCTGTCCGTAACTCTGCGTTTCAAAGTATCGGGCGTCGCTCTGGCTGTTGACGAGTTCTCCGCCCGAGACGAGCATACGGCCAACACGCGTCTTGTATGCGCTTCCGTTGCCGACAATATAGATCGGGGCGTTGTCGTTGTCCGCAGCCGTACCCATTGCCACGCTCGTCCGCCCGCCGGAGATTTCCAGCTGGCTTAGCACTTTAATCTGTCCGACGCTGTTCGTGCCGGACAGTTTCGCCAAGCCAGTCCAAGTGGAGGCGTCCCGACCGACTTGAATTCTGGTTCCGGACGGCAGACCGTATGTGGCGTTGATGTCTCCCACGATGTCGCCCTTGATTGCGATGGGATCGCCAGTCGCAATCCAGAATGTGGCACCGTCAACGACCCGAATCGTCCGGTTCGCGTGAAGCGATTTCGCTCCATTCTCCGCGTAGAGAGCGACGTTACCGCCCTGCCAGACGATGTTCGTCTGCTTCTCAACTGGCACCGCGCCAAACGCCTTGTCGCCGATCGTGATGGCGAAAGGATTCAGGCTGGAACTTGATCCTTTCACCCATGTCCCGCCCGTATGGGTGTTCGCGGTTTTTAAATAGATGAATCCCTTTGCGTCGAAGCGGAGGCCTCCGCCGTTGTCGGTCAGCGGGACGTTGAATGTAGTGTTGGCGGTGCGGGCGAACCAGTCCGTCCAGGAGATTGTGCCCGAGCCGTTGAAGGTGTAGGAACTACCGCCGCCGGAAATGCCGTTCGCCGTACGGTTGCCGGTGACCGTGACCGTATGGTCGCCGGAAACGTCCTTTGCGAAGACCGCATCGCTGCCGTCCTGCCAGGGCCTTGGAGTCGATGAGGCGGAATTGGTCCAGCATGCCGTGGAATCGCCCCACGTGCCGGATGTCCCGCCAGTCCAGTAAAGCGTGTCGGACTGTGCCGTCGTGGCGGCCATTGCAGCAGCCAGCATGGCGGCGGCGCGTGTGGTTGTGGTTTTGGTTGTTTGGTTCATGGATTCTCCATTTGAGGTTGAAAGGTTAAATACGAGGTTGTACGCCAGCGCGCCAAGCGCGGCGATGCAGGCGAGCGCCAGCGCCAGAAGCAACGCCTTGCCGCCGTTTTTCTTCACCGCCGCGCCCATCTTGGCCGCAAGCGCCCTGCGGGCGTAGTGCAGGCGGCTCTTGACCGTTCCGGACGGAACCATCAGGATTCTGGCAATCTTCACGACGGGGATGTCCAGGAAATAGTGCATGAGCAGAACTTCCC
This sequence comes from Verrucomicrobiota bacterium, assembly GCA_016288465.1. Taxonomy (GTDB): domain Bacteria; phylum Verrucomicrobiota; class Kiritimatiellia; order RFP12; family UBA1067; genus UBA1067. The sequence continues at coordinate 9,169 of JAEEZC010000082.1, forward strand.
TGTCTTCTGGCTCCAGCTTCTGCAAGGCGTCCCGGACAAGCGACCTGTCCAGATTGCGGTAGACTTCCTCATGCGCCTCCTGGTCATCGACGTCCGGGAGGTCTCCTGGATAGACTATGCTCTCGTTGGATTTCCGCCGGACGCTTCTCGACAGGTGACTCATCAGAATCTGGCACATCCAGCCGAAAAAGGCAGACTGCTCGAGGTAGTCGTCTATCTTCTCCACCACCGTGGCAAAAGTGGCGTTCACAAGTTCCTCAGCGTCTGACGAATCGTTGCAAAAGCGGCTGGCAAGGGCCATCAGCCCCGCCTTGTATTCGCTTTCGAGGCGTTTGGCCCCCTTTTCGCGATTCTGTCTTATTTCATCTACTACGTTCACTATAATATTAAAGCCGGAAAGACAGCATTCGGTTCAATCCTAACCCGACTTTTCCCCAAAAAAAGAGGAAACTCCAATGTTTCTACTCCGTAATTCGCGACCAGGGCTGCACGATCGTCGAAAACAGGCTGCGACGAGTCCCCTTACCTGACGAAGCCGAACGAGACTCCTCCTACTGGCACGGCGTCTTTGTCGCAAGCGACGAGATACACGCCGACCTGCAGATGCCGGGTTCGCGGCACGTGCCCTTCGCCTTGACCGGCGGCGACATCGCCCGGAACTCGGCGACCTTCTGGTCGGCTTCCAAGGCGTTTAATCTGGCGGGGCTCCAGACTGCGGCTGTCGTCTGCGCGAACCCCGACGCGCGTGAGCGCATCCGCCACGCGCCTCGAAGACGGCGTGGTATGAGTGCGAAGGATGGCTGGACGAATTGAACGGCTATCTCCACAGCAACTACTCGGCTCTGAGGTTATTCGTTCGCGACCGTATGTCGGCGCTTAAAGTCGCGAGGCTGGAGGCGACGTATCTCGCATGGGTGGACGCCACGCCCTTGGGCATTCCGTCCTCCGAGCTCGCCCGTAGCCTTGGACACTGGGCAAAGGTCAAGTTCTCGCCGGACGCGATCTACGGCGAAGAGAATGGCGCGGCCTACCTTCGAGTCAATCTTGCCTGCCCTCGCGCAACGTTGTTTGAGGCGCTTGCAAGAGCGACGGACTTTCTTGGCACCTTGGCATAGCGCCTGTCCGAAGGCGTGCGTCACAATCCAGACACGTGTGTCGCGTAGTCGGCGCGTCCGTTGAGAATACCGACTATCGCGCAAACACCCTGTCCGCGAAATCTAGCATCCAGCGCCAGTCGTAGCCGGAAATGCCGTGCTGCCCGCCGCGCCGAACATAGCCGAGATGCGCACCTATGCAAGAGCTGTCGTAGTTGTCCGGGAACTCTCCTTTCGGCAGGCCCTCCTTGCCGAGAAACTCCCAGACCGGCGAGGCGGCGCGGCACGAAAGCCATTCGCCCTTCGCGTCGAACCATCCGTTGTTGAAGCCCTCGACCAGAAGCGCCCGCGGCGCAATTGCCGCTACCAGAAGGTGCTGGTCGAACTTCATCGCCTGCTCGTTGTCGATGTACTTCGCATACGCCCTGCAGTACCAGTGCGGGAACATCGCCATTTCCGTGGACACGTTCTCGCCGAAGTCGCGCTTTGCAAGCGGCACCCCTCCGCCGCCTGTCTGATTCGGCACGCACACCGCGAACCGCTCGTCACGCGCTGCGGCAAGAAGCGCCGCCTTGCCAAGTCTGGAGCATCCGGTTACGACCGACTTCGCCGCGTCCGCCTCGGGTATCCGCTCGACAAGGTCGAGCCCCCGCGATAGCGCCCACGCCCACGCGCCGAGCGCAGTCGTGTTGTCGGTGCGGGACTCGTCGCGCCTGGGCCAGAGTTCGAAGACGTGCGTGTACGCAAGCTCCTCCGGATCGCCCTTCTTCACCTCGACGTCGGGCGAAACCTGGGCGTAGCAAGCCGTCAGGAGCGCATATCCGCGGGAGACGATGTATTCCGCGGGAACGGTGCTGCGCGACTGCGAGCGCCTGAGAGCGCCGCGGTCGGACTCCTTCTGTCCGCGGCCGCCGGAGCCGTCGTCACGGAACCATCCGCCTTCTGTGAGCGGCACCTCCACGTCGTCCAGCACCGCATGGTTGCCGCGGAAGTTCAGCATGAGGACGACTGGCGCCTTTTCGCGGTTCTCGCAGGCGACGCGCACGTCGTTCGTCTCCGGGAATGTCCCGGCTATGCGGTTAGGAAGGACTAGAAGCCAGTCGACGAACGGGCCCGACTTGTCGGCCCTGAACCACATTCTGTACTGACGGCGTATCGCAAGCCCCGCCAGCGTCGAACCCTCCTCGCGGAGCTCCGCGACCACCTTCTCGGGCGCAGGCGGCGGCTGACCGTACATCTCCCGCGCGAAGATGCCGAGAATCTCCTTTCGGCGCGCCGGCCATTCCGATGCGTCCTTCAGCCTTCTGCCGTCGGCAAACGCGAGCGGATCCTCAAGCGAATACGGCGCGACCTTCGCCTCGTCGTAGTTGGGCGCCCTCGCAAGCGCCGCCGCCGCGCAAAGCGCCACCGCAATACTCGTCAGACTTGTCTTCATTTCACCCTGAGCTCCCTTTTGAGGCAATTATACCAAAGGGGGCCCAGACCGCACCACGCCCCCAAACAGGGGCGGTATCTGGCTTGGTCAGTCTCTAGGACAAGTCACAGGCGGCTGTTCGCCCTTTGACCAGACGTGCGCCGATGCGACACGAACGCGGCAAGTTGCGCTTGCGCGGCTAATCGTCGAACAGCGGCTTGCCCGCTGCATCGCGCCTGGGCTGGAGGATGAGGTTTGTATTAGGCAGAAGCACTTTGTACAGTATCATCATGAGGGCAAGCGAAACCACCGCCAGGACAGCGTTGAAGACAAAGATGACCGTCCCCAGGTCGAATGAAAGTCTGACCTTGTCCATCGCGGCAAGAATTCTTGGGATGCTTTGCAATGTAAGGCAAATGGCGATAGGATAGGCAATGCCGCTGAATCGGGCGATTGCGACGATCAAATCGAGACCTGTGTCGGCAGAAAACGGGTGACCCCCGTCTCCCATTCAGTCCACGCGTACTGATTGTAGATGTCCTTTTTGGACTCGCCCTTCGCGATGCGCCGTCTAATGTCCTTCAGAAGCTCTTTTGTCGTCATGAGAGCATTATATCAGATTCTCGGCCCTTCGGGCTTGAGCTATGCACCCCTTCTCAATCGGACGCTCAAAGGTCACCAGAACGTCAGGCGAACGGTAGCGCTACCGTTTGTCTGTCGGTAGCGTTACCTTCGTCCGCTGTGTCCGCGGTGGTTTCGGCGTGAGTGAACTGACCTTGCTCTGCCTGTGTACGAGGCGTTTCCTTACGGTGTACGCGGCATCCCCTAACGGTGTACGCGGCATCCCCTGCCTGTGTACGGATGAGTTTTGACGTCACTTCAGTGGTGAAGTGACGTCAATATACCATTGAAGTGACGTCACTTCTATGGTATATTGACGTCAAAACTCCCCCGTACACGCCTAGCAAACGCCGCGTACATCATTAGGAAACACCGCGTGCACAGGCTGAAAACGCTCAAAACACCACGGGAAAGAGCGAAAACGCGTGGATACGTAGCATTGGGGCTATTGCTGTTGCGCTTAGTGCGGCGGGGACAGTCCCCACGATGCGTAGGCGGCCTTTGCCGAGAGGGTCACTCCATTCCGCGCGGCTCGAACACGGCAACTGCGCCGCCCTCGTCGCACAGGGCGAAGCTCTCCCGACCGCCCTTGCGGACGCTGCGCACGGAGACGGAAAGCGCCTTGGCATCAGACGGAGTCTTCGCCGGATCGTCCGCGTAGACGGTCATCTTCCATTCGCCGTCGCCAAGGAAGCCGAGGTCAAGGTCGACCGTCCTCGCGCGGACTGTCGTCGCGGCGAAATAGAACCTGCCGTCGTGCGCCTCGCGGACAACCGCGTAGAACTCCCCGCATCTGCCGGCGACAGGACGCGTGTCCCTCCACGCGGCAGGAAGGCCGCGCAGCGCCTCTATTCCGGCCGCGCCGCGATAGCGCTCCGGCCAGTCGCAGAGCGTCATGACAGGAGAGTCGAACTGGACGCACTGCGCGATCGAGTGGGCGCGCGTTCCCATCTCCTCCGCCCAGTGGGGACAGCGGTCCGTCTCGTCGCCGTAGCGATGGCCTTTCGCGGCCTGCGGCACGAAGTCCCCCGAATACACGTTGCCGAACCCGCCTGGCGTGTAGTCGGCAGGGCCGAGCAGGAACCTTGTGAACGGCAGCGTCGCGCAATGCTCGGGCGTGTTCCTGCGGTTGAAGATGTTCATCTCGTTCCCCAGAACGGCCTCGCGCGTTATCATGTTGGGCCATGTGCGCTCCGCGCCCGTCGACTTGAACGACCCGTGGAAGTTGACCATGATCCCGTGGCGCGCGGCCGCGCGGCAGACGCGCTCGCACCAGTTCACCATCTCCTGGTCCTGACGTTCGAGGAAGTCCGTCTTCACGCCGACGACGCCCCACTTCTCAAGGCGCGAGAACGTCTCCTCGACGCCGACTTCCTCGATCTTCATCCAGTGTATCCAGACCCATATGCCCACACCCCTCTCCTTCGCGTGCGAGACGATTCGCGCAAGGTCGAACCCCTTCCGCGGCTCAAGCCGGACGTTGGGGCCGTGGTTTGGACGCCGCGCGAAGCCGTACCATCCGCCGTCGATCGTGTGGTACGGCCAGCCCATCTCCGAGGCGAAATCGACGAGCTTCAGCGTGAGCTCCGTAGAGAGCGAGTTGTTCGACTCGACCCACCAGTCCCACGTGCTCGCGCCAGGCTTAACGAACGAGAAGTCGATCGACGGGTCCGGCGGAGGGTTCAGGTTGACTATCATGTCGTTCCTGCGGAGAAGGTCCAGCTCGTCGTCCCCGACGATCGCGACCCGCCATGGGCTTACCGCCGGCGCGGTCGCTATCACAGCCACGTCCGCCGTCGCCGCAGGGCTCGGCGGTATCTTCGAGAGCGCCGCGACGAGCCGCGCGTCACCGTCGCCGCTCGCCGCGCGGTAGAAGAGCCCCGCCCAGTTGGAGAGCGCCGCCTCGCACAGCGCAATCGTGGCACCTCGCGTTTCAACAAGAACAGGCATGCCGACGTATCGCGTCCCGTCGACCGCCGCGAGCGAGCCGCGCACAAACGGCTCCTCCTGCGAATTCCGTTCGCCGGCGTATGTCGTAGTCCACGCCATGGCGTCCTGATCGAAGCGCCATTCGGTAAGCTCATCCTTTATCTGAAAGCCGTCGAAGGCGGCCTGGCTCGGGAACATGTAGCGGAAGGCCACGCCTTCGTCATACGCCCTGAACACGATGTCCATCCGCCGCGGATGTCTCTCGGCGTCCGCTTTCCCGAGTTCGGTGCGCGCGGCGCGCGCCTCAGCCTCCTCAAGTTCGACGACAAGTTCGTTGTAGCGGTCGCGCACCTTGCCGCGCCGGTAGAGCGACGTCGCCCATGTCGTGTCGGCGCTTGAGCGCCGCGCGCCGACGACTCTCATCGCCGAAAGTTCCGCGGCGTCTTTGTCGCAGCTGTTCCCGACCGCGAACCTGAACCCCATCGCAGACGGCTTCACCAGCGTCTTTCCATCGCGAAGGAGCGACCAGCGCATTCCCCCGTCGTCCGCGCTGAAGACGGCCTGGAGCCTTCCGTCGGGCGATGCAACCGTCAACGGATCCGAAAGGGCCGAAGCCGGCGTCGCCGCGAAAAGCGCAGCGGTCAGCACAAGCTCCAGCATGACAGCATTGTTCCTCATTGTACCCTCCTCTCACTCAAGATCCCGGGCATTGCCAAGCGGCCCCGCGCTCGCGCACGACAGAACCGCACCGAATACGAGACGGCGGACAGCCCTTTCAGAGTTCCTTCTCCCTTCGCCCTTCCGCCATCAGCACTGCGGGATTGGCGACGAACGCCTTCTGGTTCTCTGCCTCTTCCGGCGACTCGGGCTCAGTGCCCCATGCACTGCTCCACGTGTCGACGAACGCGCACCTGACGCCCTCCGCAGTCGCGGCGCGGTGCAGATACGACCAGAAGTCGCTGCGCTTCTTCTGCCCGCCCGCCTCGGAAATGCAGACGACCTGCCCGCGCGGCTCCGCGAACGACGTAAGCAGGCGAAGCTTGCGAACGGTCTCGGCAAGGCTCCTCTCGACCCTCGCGTCGTTGCCGTGCCCGATCGAGTAGTCGTCAATGCCGATGATGTCGACGTACTCGTCGCCCGGATAGTACGCAAGGAAGGTGTTGTCGACGTCCCCTTCCCTGCCGAAGTCCTTCCACGTCTTGTCAGGGGTGTACGCATAGAGGATCTGGCCGGGGCACGCCTTACGCATATAGTCCGCCTCCATCCGGCAGAGGCGGCGGAACTCCTCGGTCGTGCACGACGTCCGTCCCCACCAGAACCAGGCGCCGTCCATCTCGTGCGGAAGGCGCAGGACGACCGGTATCTTCTCGCCCGTCTTGTCGTCGACGAGTCCGTTGAAGAAGTCCGCGACGTCCTTGAGCGAGGCCATGTACCACTCGCGCGGATTCGCGAACGGCGCGCGCGTCGTCCTGCCGTCTATGTCGCCCGTTCCGCAGGGCCCTCCCGTGCCGTCGAGTATCTGCCTGACGACGTTGGTGTTCACAAGCTCGTCCCTGAACCGGTAGGACGCCTGGGGGAATCCGTTCGTGCAGTACGGATGGTCCATGTGCCAGTTGAAGACCATGACGGCGCCCGACTCTGCCCAGAGCTTCTTCGCCGCAGCGGTGAGCGCCGCGCGGTTGACCGCGTAGTAGCGGTCGGAATGCCACGTGCCGACGACCATCGCGAGGTCGGCATAGTTGAGAAACGCCTGCCGTCCGCCCGAGTACTTCAGGTAGTCGCGCGCGGGCTTCACCTCGCTCGGCGGCCTGGGAAGGAATGCCCCGTCCCGCTCCACGACGTTGCGAACGTCGCCCGAGCGGTTATGGTGGTCGATCCACTGATACGTCCAGGCCCAGTAGTAGTTCGGCGACGCGCCCACGGCCAGCAGCTTCGCCTTGAGCCTCTCCGCCGGCGACCCGTCTGACGAGAGGAACTCCGCGGGCGCCGCGATGTTGCGGCCGCCCTCGACGCGCACCTTGCCCGCATACGGAAGCGGCGGACAGGGCGGATTGTCCCAGACGACCTTGTTGCCGCGGAACGTCACGTCGCGCCCGTTGCGCACGGCCATGAGATTCCCGCGCGGATTTACGAAGGTGCAGTTCTCGACCAGTATGTCGCCGAGCGCGTCGTCGGACGGCTTGACCGCGCGGCCGGACTTCCTGTTCTCGGCGACCTTCGCGGCAAGGTCGGCGTTGGAAAGCGGAAACGGCTCCGGGTCGTACGACGGCGGAATCGCGATCTCGGACATGATCTGCGTGCAGGGGCCGCGCTCCTTCCTGATGTCGAGGCAGTTCTCGAAGCGGCAGTTCCTCACGACGATGTTCGTGCAGCCGATCCCCTCGCACCAGACGTTGTAGGTGTAGCACGAGAGAAGGAAGATCGGACGGCCTACCATCGGACCGAATATGCAGCCGTCGAACGTGGCGTTGCTGCCGTTGAAAAGCCCGCGGCTCCACGGATTGTGATGGAAGCGGCAGTCTTTGACCAGGAAGTTCTCGGTCGCGAAGTCGGCGTCCATCAGGACGAACAGCATGCCCTTGGGCTCGGGAAGGTCGCGGTCGAACGTGATCCTCTCGCCTTCGATCTTCACGATCGTCCCGACCCAGCCCGTGTCGGCGAAGCTCTCCTCTCTCAGCCGGATTCTCGAGCCCTTCCTGAAGAGCGTGTAGGCAACGCCGCGGTTGTTTACGACCTCGACCGTCCGCGCCCCGCGCTTCATCGCGATCTGCGTGCGGTCGTGGTAGTTGAAGTGGTCGTCGACGTGCATCGATATCTCGCAGCCGACCATCTTGCCGTAGCCGAGCGACTGCGCGACGTGGTAGGCGTCCGCCGCGGACGTGCAGGGACGCTTCTCGCCGGGCTTCTGGCGGATGTTGAAGTTGACGAGCTGCCAGTACTTCTGCGAGCCGCGCACCTCGACCGCAAACCCCTTGCACGCCCACAGGTCGACGTTGCGCAGCGTGAAGTGGCGGTTGGAGGTGAAGACGAATCCGTTGAGCCCGTAGTAGCTGTGCGAAAGCGCGAACGTCCCGCCGACGTCGATCTTCTTCGTGAACTCCCTGTTCCGTCCCGGCCTGTATCTGGCCTCCGCCTCCTTGGCGAAGTATCCGTAGTCGGGCTTCACAAACGGCCAGACGCGCAGCCGCGTGGGCGAGAGCCATTCGCTCTTCGTGCCGATGTGCCCCAGCGACGAGCCGAAGTAGCCGGGCTCGCCGAAGCTGTCGTCCATTCTGCCGCCGCATCTGTCGGCGGACATGGCCGTGAGCAGCTTGACGGGGACGTGCCCCGGATAGTCGGGATGCGGCCTGTCGAACTCGAAGTCGGCGTACGACGCGCCTTCCGCCTCGTCCTCGTGCTTGCCCACGCACTTCACCCACGAGGCGAGCGGAGCCTTCTCCCAGTCCCAGTCCATGTTGAAGTTCTCGACGAGCGTGCGCTGGCAGTTCTGCACCTCGACGTTTCCTGCGTCGTAAAGCTGGTCGGCCTGGTGCTCCAGCGGCGCATGGTCCCTGCGGAAGACGAGCGTCGCACCCTTGCCGTCGAAGGTGAAGTCCGTGAACCCCTCGATAATGATTCCCCTCTCGCCCTTTGTGCGCTCGAAGCACCGATAGGTCCCGGGCGCGAGCTCAACCCTGCTCGCGCCTATCCTCTTCGCCTCCGCAAGCGCCGCGGTGATGGCGCCGATGTTGTTCTCGTTCGCCTCGGAAAGGCCGAAGTCCGTCGCCTTGACGACGGGACCTTTCGTCGCACGCGGCAGCTCCACCTCGAAGTCCGGGCATCCCGTCGGCTCTGCGAAAGCCGTGGTGAATGCTGCCAGCGTTGCCAATGTCGCCGATACGAGTTTTCTGTTCTTCCGCATTTTCATCTCCCTTCGCAAATGTCACGGACGCTCACTTTCGCGTCCTTCCCCGGCATGCAGGGCCATGGGGGCTGACCCCATAGTAAGTCCGGTTGTTCCTGAGTGCAAGACCGCCCACGCCGTCGGCGATCTCGACAAGTGGCTCCGCAGCTCCCTCTGGCCGCACGAAGACATTGCCCTCGAATGTCACGTCCGTCACGCGCTCGACGCGGGCGAAGCCTGAGTTCTCCCTTGAGCGGCCGCGCTTTCCCGTGAGAACAATGCGGTTGTTTCTGAACTTGAGCCCCGTGCCGAAGCGCAGATCGGCGAAATAGCCAAGCGAATCGACGAACTCGCAGTCTTCCACAAGGATGTCGGATATGAAGCGGCGGTTCAAGCGCTCCGTCTTCACGTTCTCAGGGCAGCCAAGCCACGTCACGAAATCAGCGCCAAGCGAATAGTAGGACCCAACAAGTTCCCGCACGCAGTTCCCCTCGAAACGGCAGTTCCGCACGACTACGTTTGTGGTGCCCATTCCCTCGGCCCACCACTTGAGCGTATAGTCCGCGATGCACCTTAGCGCGTCGCCGTTAGTCCGGCGGAAGACGCAGTTCTCAACCGTCGCGTTCGACGCATTGACGAGCGTGCGCATCTCCATGTCCTCGAACGTGCAGTTGCGTATGATGACGCCGTCCGAGGATGCCGTGCGGTCAAAGACAAGGAAATACCCTTCTTCCGGGTTGGACGCCGGAAGATCGCGGTCAACCAGGATCGTCTCACCTTCCGTTCCGACGCACTTTCCCTTCCACCCTGTAGGGTTGTAGCCGGGATCGAGAAGTTCGATGTCGTTTCCGACGCCGGGACGGAAGTACCGCGCACCGCGCTCTAAGACGACTTGCAGCGTGTGCGGTGCGACCTTCTTCGCCACCGTGAAACGGTCATGGACGTTGATCGCATCGTCCTGTTCGAGTTTTACTGTCAGGTTGTCGATGATGGCGTTCCCGTGCGAACGGACAAAGTGAATGGTGTCGGCGGAAGAGGAAATCGGATGCCGCCAGTCGCGCGGCGCGACCGTGACGTTCCTGATCCGCCAGTTCCGCTGTGTTCCGCCCACATAGACGGCGTGTCCGAAGCATGACGGAATCTCGACATCGTGCAGCTCGAAATCCTCGTTTGAGACAAGCGTAAAACCGCCCTTGCCGTAATAGGCGTGGGCGAGGCGGTATGTCTCGCCGGTTTTGTGCTGCCGAACGCTGTCCCGGTTCTGCTTCGTCGAAAACTCGCGTTTGTTCGGACCCGTCCAGCGCACAAGTCCCGGCTCCTCGACGAACGGATATACCCTGACGCGTGTAGGCGAAAGCCAGCGCGTCCTGCACCCCATCTCGCCCTCGTACGATCCATGCCAAATGTGCGGGCCGATCCGGAACCGCCGGAAGTCCTCCGTCATCGGCTGCGAATGCTGGATCGGAAACGCCTTGCCGTAGTATGGATGCCGCTCGCCACAGCCGACGAGGTCGTAGTCGATATAGGACTCGTTGTCTGCATCGTCCACGTGCGTCGCCGCGACCTTGGCGCAAGTCGCAAGCGGCATGGTGCGCCAGTCCCAGTCCGTCACCATGTTGCCTATCCTCATGCGGCGGCAGTTGCGGATCACGAAGTTCGCGCCCGCCCCGTCATGGTCCCAGGAAGGTTCGATCGGATCCCGCAGCGCACGGCGGAAAACGAGTTCCGCGCCGCATCCGTCAAGTTCGAAGTCTTCAAACCCGTCAATCACGATGGGGTCGCCGAAGCAACGATAGACGCCGGGCGCGAGCAGGACCTTCGCCGCGCCGACGCGCTTCGCCTCGCGCACTGCCGCCGCAATCGCCGCACCGTTGTCGTCGTTCGTCACCGAAAAGCCGAAATTC
>JAEEZC010000083.1 GCA_016288465.1 Verrucomicrobiota bacterium
CTCGGCAAGACGCGCGAGAACGACTTCGAGAACGCCGCCGGCCTCGCCGGCCTTGACCATGTTCACGTACAGCTTGTCGAAGATCTTGGGATAGGCCGTCAGCGCCTCGGAGAACGTGCCGCCGGCCGCGATGTTCTCGGAGATGCCGTTCAGCGCGTCCTGCATTTGCGGGTCCTTCATCTGGCGCTTGAGCACGTCTATGCCGCGCATGAGCGGAAGGCCGGCGTTGACCAGAGTCGCGAGCTGGCGCGTGAACTGGGTAAGGACCTTCGTCTTGATCTTGCCCTGCAGGAACTTCGGCATCCGGAAGTTGATCTTGATGTCGGAGCCCAGGCCCTTCTTCTTGCCCGCCGGAGCCGGCGCCTTGGGCGCCTTCCGCGACTTGGCGGCGGGAGACGCCGCAGGAGAGGACGAGGACTGCGCCTGGCTCTTCACTTCGCCGAGAGCCTTGGGCAGAAGCCCCTGCGCGCGAACCGCGGAAATCGCCGAATTGCGGTCGCCCGCGTCAACTGTGCCGCGGACTTCCTTGCCGGATGAATCCGTCGCTATGTACTGAAATGTCGCCATGTTCGGAACCTTCCCTTCTTGGTTGTCCCATCTGGAGTTGAACCAGAACCCTGGGTATCAAAAACCCGTGTGCGGCCGCTACACCATGGGACAGTGAGCTTTGAACGTGAATTATACCAAATTTCCTCAAAGAGTGCGAACGCTCCATGTCGCATAACCGCGTTTTTCCATCTCCGCCCGTATGCGACGGGCGGACTCCGAGTCCGCCGCCAGACCGAAGACAGTCGCGCCAGAACCGCTCATCATGACATCCTCGGCGCCGGCAGCGGCCAGGTCCGAGAGCGCAGCGTCTATCTCCGGATGCAGTTCGCACGCTGGCCGCTGCAGATCGTTGCGCGCCATTTCGGGACATTCCGCCGTTCCTGACGACGGGCGCGGGACGGTGCGAGCATAGACTTCGGCCGTCGAGCTGCTCACACCCGGATTCGCCAGGACCAGCCATCCCGCCGACACTCTCGACAGCCAGGGGCACTCCCCCTCTTCGAGAAAGCGCACCCGTTCGCCACGACCCTCCATGAGCACGGCACGGCGAGCGCTCTGGGCGAGCACAAGCGCGGGAACGTCGCTGCCGACACATGCTCCGACGTCCGCAAGCTCGTCAACCGTCCTGTCTAGCCGCCAGAGGGAGTTCAGCGCGAGCAGTGCGGCGGCGGCGTCCGCACTGCCGCCGCCAAGGCCTCCGCCGGCTGGAATCCGCTTCACCAGGCGCAGACTTGCGCCCAAAGACGGGTCCGGACGAAGCGCAAGGGCCGCCTTCACGGCCAGATCATCCCCGCCATAGGCGGAGTCGGACTCCACTACGCCGCTGGAATTCGCCTCGACTTCTATAGTGTCCGAGAGGGAGATCGGCTGCACTACCGACCTGATTTCGTGAAATCCGTCGGCCCTGCGCCCCAAGACCTCAAGCGTCAGATTGACCTTGGCGTACGCCTCTACCGTCATTTTGCCTTGGTCGGCGCCGCCGCAGGCTGTCCGTTCATCTTCATCGTGGTGAACAGCGTTATGCCGGCGGCAAGCCCCTTGAACTCGTCGGGAGCGATGCGGAGGATGCCGCGGAAGAGGGGGCCGTCACGCCACTGCGCCATAGCGACGCCTCCCGGGCCCTCAGGCGGAAGCGAGTTCAGCATGGGGGCGAGCATCGCCCTCTGCCCCTCCTCGACATTGGCGAGGATTACCGGCACAAGGCCCTTGATCACCGAATAGTACGAGAGGAAACAACGCGAAAACAGCGGCTTCCTCTTCGCCTCGGGCAGAGTGCGCTCGAATCTCGTCTGAATGTCGGCAACCGGCTTGAAGCCCTTGAGGACAAGAGCAGTGCCGTGCGCGGGCTTTCCGGGATCGGGAAGCGCGCAGCAGCACCGGTTCGTGAACGCAAGGAGATCCGTGAAAAGGCCCTCGCCGTCCTTTGAAATCTTTTCCGCGCTCTCAGACATCTTCTTGATGGCCGCGCAAGCCGCCTCGGCATCAACCGTATACACGTCGCTGGCCTCGGATGGCCGCTTGTGCTTTACGAAGGAGAAATCTATGCCGTGCTTGGCAAGCACAGAAGCAATCTCCTCCCACTTCACGCCCCTGTCGCCGAAGCCAACGGCGTCGTCAGAGGCAAACACGGCCGTCGAAGTATAGGAGATCCAGTCAGCCGGAAGCGCCTTGCGTCCGAGGTCGTCGCAGACAGACCCCTTGACCGGCTTCAGTGCAAAGCGCACGTCGAGGCCCCGCTCGCCCGCGCCAATGCCGATGACGCAGTCGGTGAAGTTCGAGATCACGGTAGATATCTGCTGGCGTTGCTGCCCGCGGAGCTTCGCCAGCGCGGCCTGCGCCTTCGCACGGTCGGGAGACTCCTGGGCGATCTTTGAAGCCTCTTCGGAAAGCTTGGAAGCTTCCTCCGCCAATTCGGCAAACGCCGAGAGGCCCCTGCGAGGCAGCGACAGCCGGACGAGCGAGCCTTCCATCTTTCTGGAAGCGGACTTGACGTCCCCAAGCGCGCGCACGACGGCGGCCTTGTCATCGCCCGCAGAAGCCCACTTGCCGTCTTTGGAGAAAGCCACGAAGCCAAAGCTGGTCTCGCCGTCCTTGTGCAGGCGCAGGACGCCGTCCTCTTCCACCGCGTCTGGATGCGCTTCGACGAATGCCTGCTTCGTCTGCGCTACGGGGTACAGGGACACAAGGCGCAGATCGTCAATCTCGCACGACTTGCCGTCCGCTTCGGCGTATGCCACATAGGCCATCGCTTCGCCTGGACGTCCATTGCCGAACAGCCTTATCTGGGGGATCTTCCAGACCGACTGGGAAGCCATGATTCCGAGCATCGGGCTGCCGGTGAATTCGCCGAGCGTGGAGATGCCCTTCACGAGCGAGTCGACGTCGGCAATCTGGAGTGTGCCGACCTTCTCCAACGCGCCAAGAGAGGCGAGGGACAGCGAAGCCGCAACGACCAACAACACACTCTTCTTCATCACTTTGCCTTTCGTGTCTTGATTTCGCGTATCGCCGAATCGACGTTAGCGAAGAGTTTCGGGAGCTTTGCAAGAGGAGTTGTCGAGAACGCCAGCCTGATGAGGCCCGAAAGCACTATGGTGCCTGTCGAATAGCTGGAGACGAGCAGTTTGCGGACCTCCTCCGCATCCACGTCTTTCGGCCTCACGCACATGAAATAGCCGGAATTGAAAGGCAGCGGCTCAAACGACTCGGCGTACTCCGGGTGCTTCTTGAGGATTTTGCGTATCTCGAGGTAGCGCTTGCGCAGGACTGCGTACTTCTGGCGCTTCTGCGCGGCATAGCCACGGTCGTCGTATGCGGCGACGGCGAGGTGCTGGCCGATCGACGAGGCGTTGGATATCCCCGATCGGACGTTGCCGGCCGCCTTCGCCTCGAGCGCCTTGAGCTGGGCGTCGGTCGCGCCCTTGAACGCGAACGTTATGAAACCGATGCGCAGGCCCCACACGTAGTCCTCCTTCGTGGTGCCGTCAAGCTTCACGGCGAGAACGTTCCTGTGCAGGTCGGAGAACTCGGCGAACAGCGACTCGCCGTGGACACCCTTCTCGTAGACGAGGCCGAAGTACGCGTCGTCAAGGATGACCACAACGCGCTTGCCGGCGGCAGCGGCGGACTTGACCGCGGAAACAATCCTCTTCGCGTCATCCACCGTCGCCGTGTAGCCTGTTGGATTGTTCGGGAAGTTCAGTATCAGCAGCTTCTTGCCGCCTGGCGACAAAAGCGCCGCCTTCATCGCCGCCGCATCGAACCGCCCCTTCGAAAAGGTGTTGAACTTGCGGACCCGGCAGCCAACGGCCTCCTTGAAGATCAGCTCGTAGTTGTCCCAGAAGAAGTCCGGCACGACAAGCTCGTCAGCAGGATTCGCAAAAAGCTCCGCCGTCACGCGTATGCCGTGCGTGAGAGCGTTGGTCACTACGGGGTTGGAGAACTTCTTGCCCCGCAGCGACGGGTTCTTGAGAATCTGCAGCGCGCGCCACCGTTCGCGAAGCGCCGGAAGGCCGAAGCTTCCGGCGTAGAGAAACGCTTTCCGGCCGATTGACACGTTCTTGGCGAAGCAATCCAAGACCAAGGGAGACCCGTCTTCCTCGAAGGCCATGCCCACTGTCGCGTTTATCTCGCAGCCCTTCGCCTCGGCGCCCTGGCCGAGGATGCCGCCGTAAGGGAAGTACATTCGGCGGCCCTCGGCCGACAGAAACTCCGCCGCGCCGCCTAGTGCCCTGTTGAGTTCCCTGGCAAGTCTTTCCATAAACCTAACTCCCGGTAATCACTCTGCGCCGCATCAGAGAAGAGGCTGCTCCACCGTCTCCTTGATGAGCCGCTTTATATCGTTCTCCTGCTTCTGCCGCTCATAGCGGTTCTGAAGCTTTATGTAATCCCGACGATTCCTGAAGATGTCCCTGCAGACCGGATCGGTGAGGAACTGCAGACCGGCCAGGCGCACTGCGGACAGAAACGACTCCTGGGTCGCGCTGACGCGCATGAGGTCAGGCAGCTTCTCGAGTATCAGGCCGGCCGTCCTCGCATCGCCGGCGACGCGAGGGTACCTGTCGCCAAAGCACATGAACCCCCCTGACATGAGCGAGGCGTTGATGTCGGTGCGGGTCTTGTTGATCGTCGCGACAAGGGCGCGGGACGCGTCGTTCTGCTCAAAGTCGCCATCCAGCGAATAGACGACCTGAACGGAGGTCTTCGCCGGCTTGGGCTGCCTGCGCGGCTGGACTTTCTTCGCGGCGGGCTTCTTGGGCTTGGGGTCGTCGTCGAAGAGCTCGTCCAGCGACATGTCGAAGTCGTCCGAGGCCGGTTCGACGTTGGCGACGGGCTCCGGTTCCGGCGCTGGAGGCTCCGCGACCGTCGTCTCGGTCTTCGTCACCTTCACGCCGCTCTGGGTCTTGAGGAACTCCGCCCAGTCGATGACCGCGGACATCACGGGTATCTTGTTGATGCGAATGCCAACGCCCCAGCGTTCGACCTCGTAGGGCGGCGGGATGTAGCGCCCGTTTATGAACACGATTCCCGCCGAAAAGGGCTTGCCCTTAGTCACGCCAAGCGCCTTGCCGCTGGCCTTGGGTATTTCGACGGCCCCGCATGCAAGCGCCGCGCCGACGATGAGGAAAAAGATCCCGCACTGCCGTAGCGCCGAACCCCCGGAACCCGTCGTTCCAAAGCGGGGCTTGCCGCCCCGATTAAAAATGTCGGTCGAAGAAATGTCGGCTGAATCCGCGTGCAACACAGGACCTACGCTTTCTGTTGTTTGTTGTTTAGTTTTCTCTAACCTCGACGCCTGCCATGGCCTTCAGAGCCTCAACCACGCGCTTGAACGCCTTACCGACCTCGTCGTCAGTCAGCGTCTTCTCGTTCGAACGAAACTCAAGCGAGTAGGCACGAGACGTCTTAAATATATCAAATAGCTCGACTTTAGTCAACTCGCGTCCGCCGTTCGCACGAATGGTGCGCTCGATCTCCTCGTTCGCAACGCCCTCTCCGACCGTGACGGCTATGTCGCGCCTCACGGCGGGGAACTGCGGCACGGGCGAGACGCGACCTACGGCGTCGATGCGCTTCGCAAGCGGCGCGAACTCAAGCTCGCAGAGCGCCATCTGCGTAGTAAGCCTGAAAGGATGGCGCAGCTTGGCGGAGACAGCCCCCAGCAAGCCAACGGCCCTGCCGTTCAGCTTGACCTGCAGCGCCGCGGCGAAAGCCGGATGCTCGGTCTGGGCGAACTCGACCTTGCCGGAATGGAGCTTCGAGACGAGCTCCACCACTACGCCCTTCATCCAGAGGACCGCCTCCTCCTCCGTAACGGCGGCGCGGCGGCGCAGAGCCTCGCGTCCGGCCGGACCGACAAGCCCAAGACAGAGCATTTCGCGCTCCGCAGGCCTGCACACGCCGCCCTCGCACGGCTTGCTGTGGAACGTCCGCCCTATCTCGAAGAGCATCGCGCTCTCCTCGTGAGAGGAGTTCCTGCCGAGGGACATGTACATCTGGGGCAGCAGGGAGTCGCGCATGACTCCGAACTCGGCGGACACGGGATCAGGAATCACAAGGCGGGTCGACTTCGTGCCCTCCCGCGCGTCGAAGTCGTCGAGCTCGCGGGCGGAAAGGAAGGAGTAGTGCATCGCCTCCGAGAACCCAAGGGCAAGACAGACCTCGCGCGTCCTGCACTTCGCGCGGAAAGGCGCGTCGGAAAGCCTGGAGACGGACGGAGCCGAAGGCATCGCGTCCGGAATCGCGTCAAGCCCGTGCAGACGCGCGATCTCCTCGACGAGGTCGGCCTCCATCTCGATGTCCCAGCGCCACGAGGGAACCGCAAACGTCGCGGAGCCTTCCTTAGACTCAAGAGACCTGATGCCGATGGACTCGAGAAGCCGAGTCATCTCGGCATCCGCTATGTCGACGCCTATCAGCTTGCGAGCGCGGGAGAAGTCGAGAGACACCTGCGCGTTAAGCGCGTACGACGGGCCGAACGGCTCTGCGGGACCTGGCTTTGCGCGACTGTCCACGTCGACAACTCCCTTCGCGATCCTGGCGGCGCCATGCCTCTGCAGAAGATGCGCTGCGCGGCGGGATGCGAAGTCCGCGACATCCTTGTCCACGCCACGTATGTAGCGGTAGGAAGACTCGCTCGAAAGCCCCAGCTTTGACGACGAGTCCTTCACCGCCGCAGGCTCAAAGAGAGCGCTTTCGAGCATCACCGAGCGGGTGCCGGGCGCAATGCCGGAATCCTCTCCGCCCATGACCCCCGCGACGGCGTTGGGCCGTTCCGCGTCGCAGATGACCAGAATCGACGGATCAAGCGCGCGCTCGGCGCCGTCAAGCGTCTTCATGCGCTCCCCGTCCCTCGCATCGCGCACGACAATCGTACGGTCCTTGAGCTTCGTGTGGTCAAACGCGTGCATCGGCGCGCCGAGCTCGAGCATGACGTAGTTCGTGACGTCCACGGCAAGTCCAAGGCTCCTCACGCCGCAGAGCTCCAGCCGCTTCGCCATCCAGTCGGGCGTGGCGGCATCAGGATCCATGTCCGCCACTACGCGCGCCGTGTACCTCAGGCACTTCCCGGGGTTCTCGACGACGACCTTGACCTCGTCGCCGACCGCCACGTCGCACTCCTCGAAGTCTGCGGGAGGCGCGGAGACGGGACGGCCGAGTATCGCGCCGAACTCGCGGGCCAGGCCCATCACGCTCAGCGCGTCGGGGCGGTTCCATGTGACCTCTACGTCGAACACGGTCTCCGGCCTCTCCAGTTTCGCGACGTCGCGCACAAGTGCGCCGTTGGGAGTCTCCGCAGGATACTCGATGATGCCCGAGCTGCCCTCGCCTATGCAGAGCTCCTTTTCAGAGCAGCACATGCCGAAGCTGTCGACGCCGCGCAGCCGTCCCTTCTTGATCTTCTCGGGCTTGCCGTTCTTGTCCAGAAAGCCCGGAATCGGCGCTCCGACCTTGGCGAAGGCCGTTTTGATGCCCTTGCGCATGTTGGGCGCGCCGCAGACGACCTGGAACTCCTCGGCGCCGTCGGTCACCTTGCAGACGTGGAGATGGTCGGAGTTGGGGTGCGCCTCGCACTCCAGCACCTCCGCCACGACAATGAGATCGGAGAGCGTCGAGCCTCCAACGGATTCAACCGACTCGACCTGAAGACCGGCGCGCGTCAGCTTCTCGGCGAGCTCCTTCGGATCGATGTCGTCTACCTTTACGTATTCGTTAAGCCAGCTGAGCGGCAGTCTCATCTTTGTTGACCTCTGCTGTTTCTTCCTGTTTTACTGCTTCGGCCGCGGCTTCCGCGGCGGGTTCTTCGGCCTTGGGCGCCGGGGATTCGGCCTTCTCCGCGGCAGGCGCTTCGGCCTTCGCGGCGGCGTGGCGCTTCTTCCACTGCGGACCGTACTTCGGATACTTCTCGACGGCGGAGAAGACGCCGTTGGTGAAAGCCACCGCATGGCCCGTGGATACGAGCCACCCCAGATGCTTTTCGAAGTCCGGCACGTCGGTCGGGAACTCCGACCTGTCGCAGCATGGATGATCGGCGATGAACTTCGCGGCGGACGCAAGCTCCGGTATCGCGTGCTCGGAGTCGAAGGCCTTCAGCTCGGCGTTCGTGACGAACTCCGGCCCATGCGCGTCGTTGGCGCGGAAGAACTTGAGCTTGCGGTGGTGGAAGGCCCCTCTCAGCGCGAAGCACATCGAGTACGGAGCCCTGCGTTCGGCCGCGATCGCGTCGTTCACGGCCCACACGAGAGACTTCACGGGGCTCTTCGCGGCGACGGCCGCCGTGACCATGAGATGCTTCGGCGTGTCGAGAAGCGAAGGCAGTATCGTGCGGCGGAACTCGCCTTCAGCCTGCTCGCGCGTCATCTGCGCCGCGCCCTCGACCTCGGCCTGGCCCTTGGCGAAGAAGACGGTCTTGCGCACCGCGCCCTTGCGCCACTCCTCGATCGCGTCAGCGTCCCGCACCATCTCGATGTGCGAGCGGTACTGGTCTTCGGTCATGTCGGGATAGCGCGTGCGGATCATCTCCTTCACCACCGCGTTGAACTCGTGGATGTTCGGCGGCCCGAGAAGGACGCCGGAAAGCCCGCACTTCGCCACGCACGTGAAGTTGCCCTTCGGAGGCTCGCAGTCGATCTCCTTCGCGTCGTAGTAGTCGGCCAGATGCACCGCGACGGCATGGTCGGCCACCTCGTCGGCGTTCGTGGAGGCGAACCCGCACGCACGGCACTGGCAGAACCTCTCCTCGCCCTTCGGGGTGATCTTCAGGAGTATGGACTCCGGATTGTCGAGGAAGAAGTACGCCAGGTCCTTGAGCTTGAACGCGTGCACGTCGCTCTGGAGCTTGCGTATGATCGTGCCAAGCGACTTCGTCTCGGGAAGTATCTTGATCTCGCAGTCAAGCGGCTTCGGACGCTCGAATCGCTGGAAAGGAGCCCCGTCACGTCGCGGACGCGGCGCAGCCGGCCCGGCCTGCCTGCCACGGTCGCCGAAAGGCTTCTTCGGCCCGTTCGGTCGCCGATCATCCCTAGACACGCGCTCGTCGCCCCCCTTCTCGGGGCGAAACTTGCCGACGGTAACCTTCTCGTCCTTCTTCGCCCAGTCGGGCGTGAAGTCAAAGGACCCCAGGGCGCTCAAGTCCACAGCGTTCGATGCTTCTTCGCTCATAGTCCGAGTATTATATCAAAAATTCCGCCGAGATACTTGCGCTCTTCGTCGGCAAATGGTAGACTTGACGACATGAAGATGAGAAACGTCCTTCTCCTGATCACGCCGTCGTCGGCCGGAAGGTTCGCCGGCGTGGCCAGATTCGCGAAGGGACACGGCTGGCATCTGACCGTCGCGGACCGGCTCACGCACGCATTGAACGGCTGGACGGGCGACGGCGCGCTGGTCACCCTGCGCGACGACGCGACGACGCTTTCGCAGATCAGGTCGCTGCGCCGGCGCGGCATCCCGGTCGTGGACCTAACGATCGAACACCCGGAGATCCGCCTGCCGCGCGTCTGCGGCGACAACGCCGCCATCGGCCGGCTGGCGGCCGACCACTTCAGGGCGAGGAACTTCCGCAGCGTGGCGTGGTTCTCGACGTCATGGGGCCACCAGCACAGACTGCGCTGCGACGCCTTCTCCGAAAAGTCGCTCTGGCCCGGCGACGAACCCTTCCGCTGGGCCTGGTCGCTCGACCCGGCCAGCACGAAGTCCGACGACTGGAGGGAGCTCTCGCGCTGGCTCGGACGCAAGCTCGCGGACGCGCCGCGGCCCATCGGCGTGTTCTGCTTCGACGACGCGGACGCCTCGCGCGTTGAATCGGTGGCGCTCTCCGCCGGACTTAGGATACCCGACGACGTGGCCGTGCTCGGCGCCGGCGACGACAGGCCGCTCTGCGAAAGCCAGACCATACCGATATCATCCGTCAGCCACGACCTCGAGACCATCGGCTACGAAGGCGCCATGCTTCTCGAGCGGCTGATGGCATCCGGCCGCGCCGGAGCTCCCGAGGCGCCCATGTTCGTCCCTCCTCGCGGCATATCCGAACGCGCCTCAACAGACGCGCTCGCCGTCTACTCGCCCCTTGTCGCGAAGGCCATCGCCATCTGCAGGAAGAACCTCGCGAACACTCCGTCGACCGAGCAGCTCGCCGACGAACTCGGGGTTTCCCGGCCTACGCTCGACAGGGCCTTCTCGGCAGACACCGGCATGTCGCCGGCGAGGCTGATAATGAGGCTCCGCCTCGACGAGGCGAAGCGCATGCTGAAGTCGGGTTCGCAGTCCGTCTCCGAAATAGCCTACGGCCTCGGCTTCTGCAACCCGGCGTACTTCACCAACACCTTCCGCAAGCTGACAGGCTCGACGCCGAAGGACTGGAAGCGCGCCGCCGCGCAGATGCAGCCTACTTCTGCGGCAGTTTCGTAGGCATCGTCTCTATGAGCGCGTCGATCTGGGACTGAAGCATGAGCGCCTCGCCCTGGACGGCTACGCTCTTGCTCTCGACAAGAGACTCGAGGGTCTTCTTGAACTTCTCGAGCTCCGCCACGTTCTTCTTCATCTCGGAAGCGTTCTTGCACACGTAGTCCGGCCTGCTCCAGATCATCGCCTTCTCGAACATCTTGCCCAGCGACGTTATCTCCTTGTTGGACTTCAGCCTCGAAGCGACCGCTTCCACGTTCCTCTTCTCGGACGGGAACAGTGCCGTAAGCTGCTGCAGGTCAAAGTAGGCTCTTGCCGGCGCGGCGGACGCCTCGAGCTTGATGCGCAGAATAAGCTCGCCGCGGTACTGGTTGAGCGCGTCGAACATGATCTGGGCCTCCTTCGCCTGCTCCGGCACCTTCGCCTTCAGCCCGGCCTGCAGCGTCGACAGCACCGCCGTCGCGGGCTTGCCCTTCTGGAGCAGCGCAGGGACGGTCTTGAAGTAGGCGGCTTCGGCCACGCCAAGCGGCTTCTTCCATTCGCTCGGGGAAGGAGAAAGCTCCTTGACCGCCTTTGCAAACGCCTCCCTGATCGCCTTCATGTCCGTCTTGGAGAACTTCGCCTTCTCGTATACGGGCTTCGTCCCGGCCCCTCCGTACACGGCTACGTAGGGCAGCTTGTCGGCCGTGGGCTCCTCAAAGCCGACCGGCTTCATGTTCGACTTGTAGAACGGCGTCCTGCTGCTCCAGTACGCACGCGCCATCACGTTGCGCTGCCCGTCGTCGGCCGTCTTGGGCGCGTTGAACAGCTCGGAAAACGTCTTGACGTCGATCTTCTCCGCGTTCTTCACGGCGAACACGGTGAGCTTCGAACGCGGCATCTCGAACGTGTCCCAGTTCGCGGGCGTTGCAAACGCGGACATCAGCGCGAGCGTGGAGTAGAAGTCGGCGAGCTTGCCGTAGTCGAGCGACGCGTAGTCCACGACAACGTAGAGGATGGCCCGGTGCCGCATGTCGCTCGGGCTCAGCGTGCGTCCGTACAGCTGGTTCTTCGGCAGAAACCCCTCCCATGCCTGGTAGCCCTCCGCAGGCTGGTCCACTACCGGCGCGGCAATGCACGAGAAGGCCGTAGCGACGGCGGCGACTAGAGACAGCTCCTTCTTCATCTTTCTCCTTTCAACCCTGTTACTTCCAGAAGTCCCATATCAGGCAGACGACAAACGCCACGACGCAGCCGAGCAGCATGCCGGCCAGAACTTCGCGGCGCCTGTGCCCAAGGCGCTCTTCAAGGCGTCTGGCCTCGATTCGCTCTGACTCGCTCACGCTGTTTATGTGCTCGATTATCCTGTTGAGGAGCCGAGCGTGCTCTCCCACGGCGCGCCTCAGCGTCGCCGCGTCCACCAGCACTATCAGGCCGAACCCTACTGCTATCATGGCGTAAGGCGCGTCGAAGCCCTCCGTCAGGCCGACTGCGAACGCAAGCGCCGAGACAAGCGCCGAATGCGCGCTGGGCATGCCGCCCGACGCCTTCATCTCGCGCCAGTTCCACACGCCCTTCCGTATCCGAGTCCCCACCAGCTTGAGCACATGGGCGGACAGCGCCGCGAGAAACGCCGACATAAACCACGGATGCCTCACTATTTCGAGGAAATTCGGATGGTTGATTATGCCAGTTGCGAATACCATGCCGCCATTATACCATAAATCACCGCTCCGTGACGAGACCCGGCGCCTCCCTCGGTCACCTGCCGACGCCCGCCCCGGCAGCCTTCTCAAGCCTGCACGGACGTATCTGCGCGACAGTGAAGCCGTCGCCTGCGTCGGTGACCACGAGAAGCGCTCGAGCCCCGTCCTTCGTCCGCGGCCCAAGGCACATCCCCTCGCAGTTCGAGAGCGCCGCGCCGCTGTCGTCGGCGCCGCTCCGGTAGACGGACTTCTTCTTCCCGCCGGAAACGTGGAATATCTCGTGCCTGAACCGCGCCGCCATCGCCGCGGCCATCCCGGACCCCTTAACGCTGCTGCTCAGCTCGCGCTCCAGCACAAGCAGGGATCCGTCCGGGAGGACGCACAGTTCCGAGACTCCGCGGCGCCCGTTTCCGCCGCAGTCGTATTTCTGGTTCCACTTCTCCGTCGTGTACGGCACCGTCTCCACATGCCTCCACTCGTCCGCAGGGCCGCGCCTCTCGAACCTGACCAGGCGGACCTTCGTCCCAGACTCGTAGGAGGACTTCGGCCCGTCCGACACCAGAGCCTCCTCGTTGGCCGTCCACATCGTCAGCCCGTTCTCGGACATCGCAAGCGACTCGAAGCCCAGGTTGATGTAGGTGTTCGTCATCTCCTCCGGGTACGCAAGCGACCTCAGCTTCGCGCCGGTCTCCGGATTGTACTCCGCTATTGTCTTGCGGCTCTCGTCCGCGGCCCAGACGTTCTTCGTCAGCGGATCGTACGCTACGGCCTCAAGGTCGACGCACCCTTCCAGGACGACGCGCGGGCCAGACGAGACGGACAGGACCGAGAGTCCGTCGTCCGAAAGCGCGATCGCAGCGCGGTACAGCCCGACCTCGCCGGACTTCGCGTCGTCCGCCACGACGTAGTAGTTCGTCCCTCCGATGTGCGTTATGCCGCTCGCGCTCGCGGGGAACGGAGGCTCGCGCATCGCGGGTTCGCCGGCGACTACCGCCGGCGTCGCGGCCTGCGATGCGGACGCGGCAAGGGACAGGATCGCCGCGGCGCCTGCCAGGCCCTTGGCGCACATGCGTTCAGCTGCGATCATCTGCAACTCCTTTCGCTTCGCCGAACACCGCTCGGCAGTAGACTCCGCTCGGACACGGAAACGTCCTGGCCCTCCCGGACTCCCTCGACGGCTCCAGCAGCATCTCGCCCGACTCGAGCGAGGCCTTCGGAAAAAGCTGCCCGAGTATGTTCTCGGCGACCTGCACTGAAAGCCCGGGCGTGTGGGAGGAGAACAGGACGAAGCGCGGCGTGTCGGAAAGCAGGTCCTTCACAAGCGAGAGCGTCTCCTTGAGCGCCGTCGCGATCTTGTACGTCTCTCCCGCGGAGCCTCTCCCGAAGCTCGGCGGATCAAGCACAATGCCGTCGTATCTGCGCGCCCTGCGCAGCTCCCTCTTCATGAACTTGTGGGCGTCGTCGACGATCCACCTTATAGGAGCGCCCTCGAGCCCGTTGAGCTTCGCGTTGCCACGCGCCCACTCGACCATGCCCTTCGACGCGTCTAGGTGGCAGACTTCGGCGCCGCCCAGCGCGGCCGCCATCGTGCTGCCGCCGGAATACGCGAAGAGGTTGAGCACCGAGACGGCGCGCCCGCCAGGTCCGCGGCGCGACGCCTGCTGGCGGATCCAGCGCCACTGCGCGCGCTGCTCGGGGAAGATGCCCAGATGCCCGAAGTCGGTTCCGCTGAGCCTGAACCTGACGCCGGCGGTCTCGATGGTCCACTCCCGCGGCAGATTCGCCCTGCCCCTCCAGTTGTTGCCGTCGACGCGGTCGAACGACGCGTCGGCACGGTTCCACTCCGACGCCGGAAGCGTCGGCCTCCACATCGCCTGCGAGCACGGGCGCGAAAGCACGCACCCGCCGAAGCGCTCGAGCTTGCGCCCGTCGCCCGAATCAATGAGTTCGTAGTCGTCTTTCATCTTTCAGAGTCCTTCGCGTCGGCGCAAACGCCGCCAAACGCCGCGTCAAAGTCGACTTCGACAGGAACGTCCGGCAGGCACGAGCGGCTGCCGATCGCGTCCTCAAGCTCTTCCGCGCGGTCCATGTCGTACCACCAGTGCGTGAGCACGCAGCCCTCGTCGCCGTGCATCGTCAGAACCGTCCTCGGCATGCCGAACTTGTTCCAGTAAAGCAGCCGCGTCCTGTTGGTGTTCCAGAGCAGAGCATAGGGGCACTCCGCCGCGATCAGCGCGTCTATGCGCCGGTACGCGTCATTGCGCTCGGCGGCCGTCTGCATCTCCTTCTCGGCTCGGATGATCTCGTCGGCGGCCTCGCTCCTGAAGCCGGCGATGTTGCAGGAGCCGCGGCGGTCGGCCTCGGACGAGAGCCACATCGTCTCGGGATACTTGAACACAGACGACCCCCACGCCGCCCATGTCATGTCGTAGCTGAACGAGTCCATGTCGCGCGTCCAGGCCGCAAAGTCCTTGCGGACGATGCGCATGCGGATGTTGCACGCCTCAAGCTCGCGGCTGAAGAGCGAGAGGAACTTGTCCTCGCTCGGCGACCTGGAGAGGAAGTCGAACTCGAACCCTCCGGAAAGCCCGGCTTCGGCCAGAAGCCTCTTCGCGCCTTCGACGTCGTAGGGATAGAGGCCGCCTGGCCTCGGACGCCCCGGCTCGTAGAGGTCGGAGTAGTACGAGTCGAGCATGAAGTACGCGCCCGACATCATCGTCCTGTTCATCGTGTCCCGGTCGATGAGCATGGACATCGCCTTCCGCACGCGCACGTCGTCGAACGGCTTTCTGCGCATGTTCATCGCAAAGCCCTGGAAGCCCACGGGCTTGCGGTTGCCCACGCTGCGCTTGAGAATCCAGTTGCGGTCGAAGCGCTCGCCGCGCGCGCCCTCGCTCATGATCCGCGCGATGTATACGGGATAGACGTCGATGGCGCGCTTCTTCAGCGCCTCGAACGCGTTCTCCGGGCTTGCGTAGTAGCGCATCACTATCCGGTCGAAGTTGCAGATGCCGCGGCAGGACGGAAAGTCGCGGCGCCACCAGCCAGGAAGCCTCTCGAACTCCGTCTCGATCTGCTCGGCGATGCGCGAGACCCTGTACGGACCGGAGACCGGCGCCCGGAGAAGGCTCGCCGCGTTGAACTCCCGACCCTCGAACGCGTGCTTCGGCATTATGCTGAACATCCCGCAGTTTATGAGGTCGCGCCAGTCCTTCGCCGAGCCGCCCTTCTTGACGAAGCGGACCGTCCTCTCGTCGACGACCTCGGGGCTCTCGAACACTCCGAGTATCGCCTTCCATGAGCCGGTGTCGCTCGAAGGCGCCATGACCGCGTCAAAGGTCCATTTGACGTCCTCGGCCGTCACTGGCCTGCCGTCGGACCAGTGCGCACGGCCGTCCAGCTCGAACACGAACTCCCTGCCGTCGTCGGACTCTCCCCATCGCCGCGCCAGGCAAGGCACGAAGTCGAGCGTCTGGGGATCTATCCCGATAAGGCACTCGTACATGAGGTCGAACGTCATGCGCGAATACGACGAGCCGTCCACGTACGCGTTGAGGCTTCGCGGAGGCTGCCCACCGTTGAAGCGCAGCGTGCCGCCCTTCCTGGCGCGCGGATCGGCCACCGGATCCGGCGACTCCGTCCACTCCGGCGCCGGATGCCACATCATGGCGGCGACAAGCGCCGCGGTGCTGGCTAACGCAGGCAAGGTCACCTCTCCGTAGGAAGGCCCCACGACTCAAGCTTGCCCGCCATCCAAGAAAACGCTGCCTCGTGCATATCCCTGGACTTGCCGCACGGTATCGCGGGTCCGCACGCGACGCGGATGTCGAGGGACGTGTCGACAGGGCCGAAGTCCTTCAGCACCTTCCTGAAAATCCCCTTGGTGCGCGTCGGCTGGCAGCGCGTGTCCACGACAATCGGCACTATCGGAACGCCCGCGCGCTCTGCCAGCTTCGCGCCGATCGACGAATAGCGCTTGCGGCTGAACGTCTCGCACCGCGTTCCCTGCGGATATATGAGAAAGCTGTCGCCGCCCTTTATACGCTCCGTGCCGATGCGAAGCACGTTGACGAGGTCCTCGCGCGGAGAGACTCGGCTGACCGGAACCATTCCCATGTGCGCCGCCGCCTTCGCCAGAAACGGCAGTCGCGAGAGGGACGCCTTGGCGACGTAGCTCAGCGGACCGAACGCCAGCATGATCGGCGGCAGGAGTATCGTCTCCGTCATCGACATGTGGTTGGAGAGGTACAGAACCGGACCGTCGACGGCCTTGCGGTTCTCGAAGCCCTCGACCTCCACTGACATGCCAAGCGCCTCGGCCGCCGTCACCGTCGAAAAGCAGAACCCCGACCACCGCTTCGAGTTGAGGAGGCCGAACGGCTCGGACAGCGCGCACAGCGGGAACACCCTCGTCACGCCCCACGTATAGCGCAGCGTCGACAGCGCGCCGGGCTTAGCACGGCGCGGCGCGCGGTTCGCGTCCTTCGTCCTGTATCCTCCGGTCGCGAATATCTCCGACTGGAACTCCTCTAGCGTCGTTTTCTTCATCAGGCCGAAATTATACCAAAAATTGCCCGCTTCGGGCACGGTCCGCGAAAAGAGCGCTTCCTGGGACAGGCAGGGCCGCCACCCCTTTTTCCCATTCCCCGCAAGGACGCAAAAAGGCGCGCCGGCTTGGAGAACCGACGCGCCCATGCGGTTCGGGACCGCATCTCTCTATTTCTTCTTGGCGGTCTTCTTCGCAGCCGGCTTCTTAGCTGGTGCCTTCTTCGCCGGAGCCTTCTTCGGGGCCGCCTTCGCCTTCGCGCAGCAGCACTTCTTCGCGCACTCCTTCTTCGCTGGAACCTTCTTGGCCGCCGGCTTCTTAGCCGGAGCCTTCTTTGCAGCAACCTTCTTGGCTGTAGCCATAATTTAGGATCCTTCTTTTAGTCGAAGCCGTCGGCGCACGCTAACCGCGCGCAACATCCGCAGCTACTGAGAGAATGATAGCATATTCCGCAAATCAATACAAGTGGTATTTCACAGGTTTTCACGAAGATTTCATGCATCGAGCTTTTACGCCGGCGGGGACACCCCCCGCAATTCCCATCCACTTCATGTCACGGCGAAGCCGCGCCGCGGACACGGCGGGCGAAGGTCACGCTACCGACCTGTGAACGGTAGCGCTACCGATCGACCAAAGGTAGCGCTACCTTTCGCCTAACGGTCAGGTGACCTTTGCCGACAGGTAGGGGAAATAGCCTTTCCATTAGTTGCTTAACGCAAGGCGCAGATATGGTTGCCTCGGACGCGGCGAAACCCTACGGAGGGAAAAACGAAAACCTAGGTAGGAAATTTCCATTTCCTACCTATGAAAATTCGAAAACCTACGTTGGAAATTTCCGTCTCCTACTGAGGAGATTCAACCGGAGCAAAAACCGACGGGGGCAAGTCCCCTTAGGTCTATCCCTAAAATTGCCAAAAATCCCTATAGAGCCGAGAATTTGCGCAATGATCATCGCCTTGACGCTATTTTCCACTTGCCATCGGCACTATGCGGGCGGCGAAGCCACCGCCAGATGCAAGGCGCACCTTGAGCGGTTCGCC
>JAEEZC010000084.1 GCA_016288465.1 Verrucomicrobiota bacterium
CGGAGGGCGAGACTCCCGACTGGGCGCAGAAGTGCCTTGACGACTTTGCCGCGGCGGTCAACGACGACCTCAACACGCCGAAGGCGTTCGCCGCGCTTTTCGAGCTTGTGCGCGAGACGAACGCGCACGGCGGCGGCCCGGTCCTCGGCGCTTTCAGGCGGATGGACGAGGTTCTTGGCGTGGTGTTCTTCGGCAAGGCGGCGAAGGCCGATGTGCCTGCCGAGATACAGGCGCTGCTCGACCGCAGGGCCGAGGCGAGAAAGGCGAAGAACTGGGCTGAGTCGGACCGTCTGCGTGACGAGATCGCGGCGGCGGGCTGGCTGGTCAAGGATTCGAAGGAGGGCCAGACATGCACAAAGAAGTGAAGACGAGGGCGGAGCTGGACGAGGCCGTCAAGACCGGCAAGGTGCTCGTCGACTTCTGGGCGACTTGGTGCGGGCCCTGCATGATGATGGGCGAGGCGATCGCTTCCGAGCTGGAGCCCTCGCATCCCGACATCTCGGTGGTCAAGGTGAACGTCGACGAGGCCCCGGAGCTTGCGGCGGCGTTCGGCGTGATGTCCATTCCGGCCCTGTTCTGCTACAGCGGCGGCGCGAAGAAGGCGGAGTTCGTCGGCGTCACGCCCGTGAAGGACATCGTAGCCGCGTTCTGAGGCCTTGAAAAGGCGAAAAAGGAGGAGCCCGCCGCATCGCGACGGGCTCTCTCTTTGTGATTCAGATGCTGGCGCCCTGCGGACGCCTCAGAGTCACTTGACGGTAATGACCGAGTTGAACGTGCCCTGGTCGTTGGCGACCGCGTTGGCGTTCTCGGGATCGGCGCACCACGTGCCGTCGATCACGAACTTGTACTGGTGCTCACCGGGAGCGAGCTTGACGGTCGCGCTGTAGACACCCGACTTGAACGCCATCTTCTTGGCGGTCGGCTCCCAGTTGTTGAAGTCGCCGGCGACATAGACCGACTTGCCCTTCTCTGCGTGGACGGTGAACGTGACCGTCTTGAGCTCCGGAGCGGCCGCCTTCTTGGCCGGCGCCGACGCCTTAGGAGCCTTCTTGGCGACAACCTTAGTAGCGGTGCACGCCCTGCTCGTCTTGATCTTCATGGTTAAGTTCTCCTTTCGAACTTTTCCGCGGGGCCTTGCCATGTTCCGTTTCCAGGTTCGCCCGAACCCTTGACTGCTCCCCGGAAAGCCCCTTTCCAGCGAACGGGCGAATATTATCTCATATTTTTTCCAAATGTCAATGCCCCAACCGCAAAAATTTGATATAATCTTCGCTCATGAGAGATGGCCTTAGAGAAAAGTTCCTGCATGTGTTCACGCTGATTCTGCTTGCGCTCATCATCGTGGGCGGCACTGCGCTTGCGTATCCGACGTGGCGCCGGGGCCAGTCTCTGAAGCGCCAGGAGGCGGAGCTCAGGGTGCTGATCGAGAAGAAGAAGCGCGAAATCGCGCAGCTCGCCGAGAACCAGCGCAGGTTCAAGACGGATCCTGAGTTCGTCGAGATGATCGCGCGCCAGAACAAGCGAGTCTTTCCCGGCGAACTGGTGTTCATCTTCGAAGACTGACGTGATGGCGAACTTCCTGCGTTTAATCCTTGGCGTTCTGCTGCTTCCCGCGTGCTGGGGGATGTGCCGCGCCTTTGCCGACTCCGTGGTCTCCGCCGCCGGCTCGTCGGGCTGGGTCAGCGCCGAGGCGGTGTCGCTGCTCGGCGGCATCGCGGCGTTTGCGTTCTGCTGGGCGGCGCTTTCGCATCCGGTCAAGGTGTACGTGCTCGGGCACGAGCTTTCGCACGCTCTGTGGGGCCTGCTCTTCGGGGCGAGGCCGAGCGACGTGCGCGTGAGCGAGTCGGGCGGCAGCGTGAAGCTGACGAAGTCGAACTTCGTGATAACGCTTGCGCCGTACTTCTTCCCGTTCTACACTTTTCTCGTCATAGTGATAGCCCTCGTAACATACGCCTTCCTGCGTCCGCTGCCATGTCTGCCGCTGTGGATGTTCCTCATCGGCTTCACATGGGCGTTCCACGTGCTGTTCACCCTCGAGACGCTTTCGGTGCGCCAGCCGGACGTGAAGCTTTACGGGAGGATGTTTTCGTGGACTGTCATCTTCATAGTCAATGTCGCCATAGTTCTTCTGTGGCTCGCATGCACGACGTCGCTGACGTTTGCGAGCCTTGGCGCCAGCCTTGCAGAGCGGCTTATCTCCGCCTACGTGTCCACCTGGTCGTTCATATGGGACGTGTCGACCGGTCTTGTGGAGTTCTGCCGCGATTCAGGTAGCGGCCAGTCGTAGGCCCGGTTGCAGTCCTTTTCTCGGGGACGGCGTTCCGTAACGGCCGCCGACGGAACGGCGAGGGGACTCTCCCCGCCGGCTTTAGCCCCATGGTGCGCTGTTGATTGACTTCGGACTTCTGACTTCGGACTTAAGAAAGTTCTGAAGTCTGATGTCCGAAGTCTGAAGTCTTATGCCATAATTGGAACCAGAAGATAAGCTCTAGCGGTCTTGCCACTTCGGTCTTTCGTCTCTGCGCACTCTGCGACTCACCCCTGCTCTTATGGGATGATAGCAGGGAGAAATTATCCGCTCCATCGATCACATCCAGGAGAATCAATGTATTCCGCAGAACTAAACGTTCCCAAAAACCATGTTTACCTTTTCAAACCACACGCCAGAACGCGTGTGGGTGGGATACGGTCGTATAATGGATAGCGCGCGTGAAATGTGCTATAATTGCCGCACTTCACCTAGGACTCACTATGCACAAGCGACTGACCGTATTAGCTCTTCTTTTCGCGGCGTTCTGCGCGCTGCCTTCCTTTGCCGCCGCCCACACCTTTGCCGTGGGAGACGGCGAGTTCCTGCTTGACGGCAGGCCTTTCGTGATCCGATGCGGCGAGATGCATTTCGCCCGTGTGCCGAAGGCGTACTGGCAGCATCGGCTCAGGATGGTGCGGGCATGCGGCTTCAACGCGGTCTGCGCCTACCTCTTCTGGAACTACCATGAGATGGAGGAGGGCAGAATCGACTTCACCGGCGACCGCGACGCCGCGGAGTTCTGCCGGCTTGCCCAGGCGGAAGGGCTATGGGTCATTCTTCGCCCAGGGCCCTACACATGCGCGGAATGGGACCTTGGCGGGCATCCCTGGTGGCTGCTCGCGCGTGACGGAATCCGTCTGCGTTCCACGGACCCGAAGTACCTTGAGCCCGCCAAGAGGTATCTCGCCGCGGTCGGACGCGAGCTTGCCCCGCTTCAGGTCTCGAAGGGCGGCCCGATTCTGATGGTGCAGGCGGAGAACGAGTACGGCAGCTACGGGGACGATTCCGCGTACATGCGCGAGATATGGAAGGCTCTGAAGGACGGAGGTTTCGACGTTCCGCTGTTTGCGTGCAACGGGCGCGGCGCAACAAAGCGCGGCCACATACCCGAGCTTCTGCCGGTCGTGAACTTCGGCTCCGAGCCGGAGGCGGCGTTCGCGGAGCTTAGGGAGCTGTCGCCCAAAGGCCCGCTGATGTGCGGAGAGTTCTATCCGGCCTGGTTCGACTCGTGGGGAATGGTGCATCACGTCAAGAGCGCGGACGACTGCCTTCGGGACCTGAGGTACATGCTTGAGCACAAGGCGAGCTTTTCCGTTTACATGGCGCATGGCGGAACGTCGTTCGGATGGTGGGCGGGCTGCAACTGGCCGTTCGTGCCCGAGGTATCGAGCTACGACTACGACGCGCCGGTTTCCGAGGCCGGCTGGACGACGCCGAAGTTCTTCGCGATGCGCGACCTCTTCGCCAGGTACCTGAACGAAGGCGAGACGATACCCGATCCGCCGGCGCGCGTTCCGCTGCAGAAGGGGACTGCGCCGCTCGTCGCGGAGACGGCGGACGTATTCGCCCTGGCTCGGGCTTCGAAGCGTCTCGAAAGCGCGTCCCCGGTCACATTCGAGAAGGCGGGCCTCGGCTACGGGCTTGCGGTGTACGAGGCGGAGATTCCCGCCGGAAAGGGCGGAGAGCTTGCCGCCGACGTGCGCGACCTCGGCGTCGTGCGGGTCGACGGCTCCGAAGTCGGCTTTCTCGATCGCCGCGATCCGAAGGTGACGCTCGGCATACCCGTCTCGTCTTCGCCGCGCAGACTGGAGATTCTCGTCGAGCCGATGGGACGGTACAACTTCTCGGAGATGATGCACCAGGGCGTGAAGGGAATCGTCGGCGACGTCACGCTTGGAGGCGAGGCGCTCAGGAACTGGAAGATGGCGTTTTTTACCTACGATCAGGCCGTCGACGAGCCGAAGTATGGCGCGGCGCGCGATCTAAGGTCCGTAGGCGCGACGCCCGCCGGCAGCGTCCACAGGTTCTCGGTCAGCATGGAGGCGGGCAAGGACACCTTCCTCGACATGAGCGGATTCCGCCGCGGACTCGTGAGGCTGAACGGACGCTGGCTGGGGCGCTACTGGGCGATCGGCCCGACGCAGACGATGTACGTTCCCGGGTGCTGGGCGAGGGACGGGGCGAACGAGCTTGTCGTCATCGACACCGTCGGCTCTCCGATAGGTCGGGGCGCGGCGCTTGTCTGGCGCGACGAGCCCGTTCTCGACGTCAATGCGTCCGAGAACGACTACTTCAAGCCTGCGCTGCGCAAGACGCGCGTCGGCCTGGATGCGTGGAAGGGCATGAAGGTCGCCTTCCTCGGCGATTCGATCACGGATCCGTCGCACATCGGCTGCACGAAGAACTACTGGAACTTCCTGATCGACGACCTTTCGCTTGACGCGAAGGTTTACGGCGTAAGCGGCGACACGTGGAAGGGGCTGCCCGGGCAGATCAACCGAATCCACGAGTCTATGGACGTCGACCTTGACGCAGTCTTCGTGTTCCTAGGCACGAACGACTTCAACGAGGGCGTTCCGCTCGGGGAGTTCTTCGACGAGAAAGACGAGACAACGAACCGCAACGGGCGGAGCATGGTGCTCAGGCGCCGCTACCTGAACTACAGCTCCGACACGTTCAAGGGCCGCGTCAACTTCGCGCTCGGCCGCCTGAAGACGGAGTTCCCGCGGTCGCAGATAGTGCTTTTGACGCCTATCCACAGGGCGTTCGCCGCCTTCAGCCCGACGAATGTGCAGCCGCCCGAATCGTTTTCGAACGCCGCCGGACTGTATGTCGACGAGTATGTGGAGGCTCTCAGACAGGCCGGGCGGATATGGTCCGTTCCCGTGATAGACTTGTACGGAGAGTCCGGGCTCATACCGGAGAACGACAGCTACGCAACTTACTTCGCGAACTCGAAGAGCGACCGTCTGCATCCGAACACGAGCGGACACCGCCGCATCGCGGATCTCATCGAGGCGAAGCTCAACGCGCTGCCGGCAACCTTCCGCCGCTGATTCGCCTTGTCGGCAGGCCCGGGGACATGTTCCGGGTCCCGGGTCCTTCCTGTCGGGGAAAGCCCTGCCGCGCCTCTTTGCACTGGCCGCGGCCGGGCCGGCTTCCGTTTTCGGCGCGAATCGCCGTTGCCCAGTTTTTCAGCGCAAGCATCGCCGATTTGTGGTATAATAAGGGACGGTGAGGCGAGGCTGAGTCCGAAGGATGGAGCGCGGGCGGCGCTGGATTCGGCTTCGGCCCAATGAAAGGTGGTGTTGATGCTGGAGGATAGCGGAGGACCTACGCATACGGAGGCGGTGTACGATGCGCGCAGCCTGGGGCGGGTGAAGATGGGCGTTCTGGGCGTGCAGCACATGTTTGCGATGTTCGGCGCGACAATACTCGTGCCGATGCTCACCGGGCTCTCCACGTCGGCTACGCTACTCTTCGCAGGCGTGGGCACGCTCGTATTCCACTACGCAACGAAGCGCATTGTGCCGGCGTTCCTAGGCTCGTCCTTCGCCTATCTCGCGGGCTACTTCGCAATGACGGAAGGGCTGTGCGGCACCGTGGGCTACGAGACGTTCCAGAAAAGCACGGGCCTGCAGTACGCATGCCTGGGCGTGGCGGCGTCGTCGCTCGTGTATTTCGCCGTCGCCGCGTTCGTGAAGCTGAGCGGAGCCAAGACCGTGATGAGGTTCATTCCGCCCGTTGTCACGGGTCCGATCATCATCGGCATCGGGCTTGTCCTCTCGCCCGCCGCCCTCAACAGCTGCGGGGAGTGCTGGCCGGTCGCGATGGTCGCGATAGTCTCGGTCGCCCTGTTCACCGTCAGCGGCCAGGGCATGTTCAAGATCATCCCGATACTTATGGGCATTGCGTTTTCGTACTCGGCCGCCATTGTGCTAGGCTACTTCGGCATTGCGAAGGCGATAGACTATTCAGGCGTGGCCGAAGCCGCGTGGGTCGGTCTGCCGTTCAGGTGGAGCGACACGGTGTTCCCTCTTCTGAAGTCGCCCGACGCAGGGCTCGTAGTGAACGCGCTCGTGGTGATCGTGCCGCTCTCGTTCGCGACAATAATGGAGCACGTTGGCGACATGTCGGCTATATCGTCCACTGTCGGGCGCAACTTCTTCAAGTCTCCAGGCCTCCATCGCACGTTGTTCGGCGACGGGCTCGCCACGTTCGTCGCATCGCTCTTCGGCGCCCCCGCGAACACGACGTACGGGGAGAACACGGGCGTCCTCTCGCTGTCCAGGGTCTATGACCCGCGTGTCATACGCATTGCGGCCGTGCTCGCGATTCTGGTGTCGTTCTGCCCAAAGTTCTCGGCGTTCATCGGCACCATGCCGCAGGCGACGATGGGCGGCGTGTCGCTTGTGCTGTACGGCATGATCTCTGTTGTCGGAGTGCGCAACCTGGTCGACGCGAAGGTCGATCTCGGCAGGAGCCGCAACATGCTGATCGCGGCGGTGATACTCGTCCTCACCCTGGGGATAACCTTCTCCGAGGCCAAGGCGGTCCACTTCGCGGTTGGCTCGATAAAGTTCACGATGTCCGGCCTTGCGGCTGGGGCGCTGACGGGAATAGTCGCGAACGCGGTCCTTCCCGGCAAGGACTATCGCTTCGCGGAGCCGGACGCCGCGATTGAAGACGCAGGCCGCGCGGGCGGCGGAACGACAGGAAAATAAGAGAGGGAGGTACGCAAGATGGCAGACAAGCTGAAAGTGCTCGTCCTGGACGACGAAAGACTCGTCCGCTTCACCATCTCGGCGTATCTCAAGGGCGCCGACTTCTCGGTCACGACGGCAGAGACGCCGTCTGAGGCCATTGCCTGCGTCAGGCGCGAGCGCTTCCACGCGATCGTCTCGGACGTGATGATGGGCGACATGGACGGGTTCATGTTCCGCTCGCTCGTCCGCGAGATCGACGAGACGATTCCCGTCGTCTTCCTGACGTCCATGATGAACGACGTCGGCAACGCCTTCATGGAGAGGGTGACGGAGGACGTCCACTCGTACTACGTTGCGAAGTCGGCGCCGCGCTCCGTTCTCGTCGGCAAGCTGCGACAGGTCGTGAAGGCCTACATAGCCGAGCTCAACGTGCGCTCGATGGAGAGGCATCTCGCAAAGGACCTTGCGCTTGCGAGCTTTGTGCAGAAGGCGATGCTTCCGCAATGGGTGCATGTCGACCGCAGGTACTCCTACACCAGCTGCTTCACTCCGTACCGCGAAGTCTCAGGCGACCTCTACGAGTGGTTCCCGGTCTCGGAGGACACGGCGCTCTTCATAGGGGGCGACATCGCGGGACACGGCACCACAGCGTCCCTCGCCATGACCGCCGTGCAGGCGTTCCTGAAGCAGTTCTCAAGCCTGGACGAGAAGCGCGCCCGCCGCGTCGACAGGATCGCCCAGAGCATACACTCGTTTCTGCACTCGAACCTGCGCGACGTGGCGTACATGGTCGCGACGATCGTCTACTTCGACTTCAAGAACCGCGAAGGCCTGTACCTCAACTGCGGCAACCCCGGCATCATGGTCGTCTCGCGTGCGACCGGAGAGCAGCGCGAGATCAACCCCGGCAACCTTGGCGCCCTGCCTCTCGGCCTCTTCGGCGAGGCGCAGTACCGCGAGGAGGACGTCGCGCCGTTCCGGATAGAGGACGACGACGTGTTCGTCTCGATGTCTGACGGCATATACGACGTCTCGTCCGACCGCGACGGCCTCGACGCCGTGCCGAGGGACATCGTTGGCGAGATCATATCGCTTGCGGTGCGCCAGACGGAGGCGGAGGGCAGGACGGGCCTTTTCGCGGCGATACCGCACCGCATAATGAGCGCCCTCGCAGACATGGGCTACGTGCACAGGCAGGACGACGTCTCGTTCTTCGTCGTAGGGGCGAATCCGGCCGACGAGAGCTGCTTTCTCCTCGAGGTGAAGATGCGGCCCGAGCTGATAGACGAATCGTGCCGCAAGGCGGCGGTCTGGGTCGCCTCGCGATACGGAGAGGAGGCCGGCGTCAAGGCGGACCTTCTGCTGAACGAGCACCTCATGAACATCTACCGCCACGGCCTTGACGACTTCGGGCGCCAGCACGAGGTCTCGGTGCTTGCGCTCGACCTCGCGCCGGACGGCTTCGACGTTACGGTGTGGGACCGCGGCGCCACGTGGAAGGACGTCGCCAGCGAGACCGAGAGCGAGGCCGACGCAAGGCTGGAGGCCCAGAACGCGAATCTCGCGGCCGGCGGACGCGGCCGCTGCATCGTGCGCAAGATAGCGGACTCGATCTCGGTCGAGCGCTTCATGAATCTGAATAAGACCGTTTTTCGTGTGAAATGCGCCTCTAACGGCGCGGGGAAGGAGGTACGGAAGTGAAGGAAAGCGTTAGGCAGTGGCTTGGCGAGCAGATGGCCGGACTGGACGATGCTACGCTTGGCGACATCTACTCTGAATACGCGGAGACCGCGGGCAAGCTCTACGCGGAGCTCTCCGAAAAGCGCGCGGCCGGCGCGAGCTTCGACGACGTCGACCGCGTCGCCCACACCCTCAAGGGCAACGCCCTGATGGTAGGCGACCAGGCTCTGTTCGAGGCCGTGCAGGCATGGCGCGGCGCGATAAGGGAGGGCGGACTTGCCGCGGGAGATCCGCTTTGGGACGCGATAGGCACTGAGGTCGCGGCGATCCGGGCGGGAGAATAGTGACATGTTTTCCGGTTTTTGGTATAATTGTCGCGAATTGCGCGGCGCGGTCGTCTGTGTAATCGCCGCATTCCCGCCTCGCAGGGAGAGCTGACTATGGAAATGAACATTGAAGACATGCCTAACTTTGTCAAGGTCGTGATCACGGGGCGTTTCGTCGCCTCGTGCTCCGAGGAGCTTAAGGAGACCCTTGGCAAGAAGATCGAAAAGTGCCCGAACATCCTCTGCGACCTTTCGAGGATGACGCACATCGACTCTTCGGGGCTTGGAGCGCTCGTGTACGTGCTGCAGAAGTGCAAGGCGGCCGGCGGCATCTGCCGCCTCGCGTGCCTTCAGCCCCACCCTCGAATCGTGTTCGACATCACCAAGGTGTTCCGCGTGTTCGAGATCTTCGACTCGGTCGAAGAGGCCGAGGCGTCGTTCGCCTGACGCGTGCCGGGACCGCCCGGCGCCGCGCCAAAACCAGATAGCGGCAGGAAAACATGCTAGAAGGACAGACAGAATCGTTCCAGAACTTCTACGTGATCACGGTCTCCGTTTGCCTTGCGATGACCGTGCTGCTGTATCTCAGGCGCGTGCTCACCCCGACCAGGGCCGGCCGTCTTCTTCGCCTGCTCTACGGCGTGCTCGTGGGGGTAATGCTGTGCGACCTGTCCTGGGCGCTGACCGAGCGCATCGGCGTCCAGTCCGTGCTTGTCTCGTACGTGTGCAACGCGGCGTGGTTCGTGCTCTTCACCGTCTTGAGCCTGATGTGGTTCGCGCTCTTCAACCGGCAGATGCGCGACGTCCGTCTGCGCGGCAGGGCGCAATGGGCGGTCTTCCTCGTTCCCGCCGCCGTGACGGTGCTCATGACGCTCGCCTCCGCCGTCACGCACTGGATCGTCGACGTGACTCCGAGCGGGTGCTACCATCGCGGACCGTACTTCGGCGTCGCGTACGTCTCGTACATGTTCTACGCGTTCTCGGCCGTCGCGCTCTCGCTGCTGAACGCGCTGCGTGCGAAGACCAGGTCCGAGCGGCGCTACTGCCTCAATCTGGCGCTCGTCTCGCTGCCTTTTCTCGCCATGATGGCGCTTCAGGTGCTGATGGGCGTAAACTTCGGGTTCGCCGGGCTCATCTTCTCCCTCGCGATGTACGATACCGACAGCGAGCGCCGCATTGCGGAGATGGAGTCGGACATGCAGGGCGAGCTGGAGCGCCTCACCGAGGAGCGCGAACGCGACAGGTCGCGCCTGGAGGCGGAGTCTGACGCCAAGTTCGCGAAGGAGCAGACGCTCTCCCTCATTACGAAGCAGCTCTACGGCTTCGACCTCTCCGTCGACATCGAGGAGGACACGTTCTCTCTCATCGTCGGCACGGGCATGGAGTCGATCGTCGACGAGCTCGCGTCGGCGCACAGCTACCGCGAGGCGTACGAGAAGATATACCGTTCGACGCGTCCTGCGCACCGAGACGCGCTGAGGGAGCTGATCTCGCTCGACTATCTCAGAAACGCCGCCTTCAAGACTGGGCTTACCGGGCGCTGCGAGTGCGCGTCGGGAGAGGGCGAGAACGAGTCGTGGTACGAGGTGAACGTGATAATGGGCAACTACGGCCGCGGCAAGTCCGTCGCGAACATACTCGTGCGCAACGTTACCGACGAGCGCAGGGCCGCCGCGGCGCGCGAACGGGAGATCAAGGTCGCCATGGCGAAGGACCAGATACTCTCGGGCATCACCCAGGCGATCTACGGCTTCAACCTCACCATCGACCTTGAGAACGACACGTATTCGGTCATAAGGGGCACCGGCCTCGAACGCCTCGTGCGGCTTGTCGAGAGCATGAGCGGCGGGCCCTATTCCGCGGCCGTCGACAAGGTGCTTGCGTATGTCGGCGAGTCCGAGCGCTCGTCAGCCCGTTCCATACTCGGCCGCGACTATCTGCTCGCGTTCCGCGGCAGGCGCGGCCTCGTCGCGTCGCGCGAGATATCGTTCGTCGGCGGCGACGGCAGGAAGGGCTGGTGCGAGGTT
Source organism: Verrucomicrobiota bacterium (assembly GCA_016288465.1). Taxonomy (GTDB): domain Bacteria; phylum Verrucomicrobiota; class Kiritimatiellia; order RFP12; family UBA1067; genus UBA1067. The sequence goes on from JAEEZC010000084.1 coordinate 11,051, forward strand.
CTCGTGTTCATGGGCGCGGACGGCGCGGGCTCGCCCATCGCGAACGTGCTCGGCCGGGACGTCACCGCAACGCACGAGCGACAGGAGCAGCGCGAGCGCGAGATGAAGGCCGTCGCCGCGAAGGACCAGATCCTCTCGGGCATCACCCAGGCGATCTACGGCTACAACCTCACCGTCAACATAAAGACGCTCAGGTACACGCTCATCACCGGCACCGGCATGGAGTCCGTCTGCGAGGTCTTCCGCGCGACCGACGACTATGCCGAGGCGTTCATATCCACTCTCGGCTTCGTTGACTCCGACTACACCGAGCGCGTCGCGAACTTCCTCGCGCCCGAGTTCCTGAGGCGCAAGGTGAGCAGCGGAAGAATCGGCTTCATCGGCTCGTTCGAGTACCGTGCGACCGTGGACGGCCACGTCCAGTGGCACGAGACGAATGTGTTCATCGGCACCGACGAGCACGGCGACCCGATCGCGAACATACTAGGGCGCAACATAACGGAAGTGCACGAGCAGTCCGACACCGAGCGCAGGCTTCTCGTCGCGGAGCAGTCCAACGCGGCGAAGACGTCGTTCCTCTTCTCGATGTCGCACGACATCCGCACGCCGATGAACGCCATAATCGGCTACGTCGCAATGGCCCGCAAGTACGCCGAGAACCCTGCGACGCGCGACTGCCTCGAGAAGATCAACGTCGCGGGCCAGCATCTGCTCTCGCTCATAAACCAGGTCCTCGAGATGAGCCGGATAGAGTCCGGCAAGGTCTCGCTTGAGCTGCGCTCCGTCGACCTTCTTGCCCAGGCCCGTTCGACGGAGACGATCGTCGCGGCCGCGGCCGGACAGAAGGGCGTTGCGCTCGAGAGCCGCTTCGGCCGCATTGCGCATCCGAATGTCACGGCCGACCCGGACAGGCTCTGCCAGGTTCTCGTGAACATCCTCGGCAACGCGGTCAAGTACACTCCCGAGGGCGGACGCGTCGTCTTCTCGGTGAACGAGGAGCCCGGCACGGACGGCGAGTCGAACTACGTCATGTCCGTCGAGGATACCGGCATCGGCATGAGCAAGGAGTTCCAGACCCACATCTTCGAGGCCTTCGCACGCGAGAACACGACGACCGTGAGCGGCATCCAGGGCTCGGGCCTCGGCATGTCGATCGTGAAGCGCCTTCTGGACATGATGGGCGGCACGATAGAGATTTCGTCGAAGCGCGGCGTCGGCACGAAGGTCGTGGTTACCGTCCCGCTCGGCTGGAGCGAATCCAACGTCGGCGCAAAGGGACGCGACGGCGCGCCTGCGGCGTTTTCGCTTTCCGGGCGACGCGTGCTGCTTGTCGAGGACAACGAGATGAACCGCGAGATCGCCAACTGGATGCTCACCGAGCAGGGCGCCAAGGTCGACGAGGCCGTGGACGGACGCGAGGCAGTCGAGAAGTTCCGCGCAGGCGCCTACGACTACGTCCTCATGGACATACAGATGCCCGTGATGAACGGCTACGACGCCACGCGCGCGATGCGCGAGATAGAGGCTTCTCGCGGCGCTCCGCGGACGCCGATCGTGGCGCTCTCGGCCAACGCCTTCGAGGAGGACCGCCGCCGTTCGCTTGAAGCGGGGATGGACGAGCATCTTTCCAAGCCTATCAGGGCGAGCGATCTCGCCGCCGCGCTCGGGAGACTGTCGTGAGTCCTTCGGTTGCAACTTTGGTCCGCTCTGTTTCGATTGCGGTGGTCTCGCTGCTTGCAGTGCGGCCGGCCGCAGCCGTCGATGCGCCGCTTAGAGTCGACTACTCCGCGGCGAAGTCCATGGCCGTGCACGGCTTCACCGGAGTCGAGGACGTGTCGAGGGGGCTTCTCGCGCTTGCGGCGCAGGGCGCGCGCGTCAGGCTTTCGGACGCGGAGACGTCCGGCGGCCTGCCGTCGACCAACGACGTGGACGTGATAGCCGGCTGCTTCAGAATAGACGAGCTGTCCAAGAGCTACTACTTCATACGTCAGCCGGTCGGGATCATGCCCGTCGACCTCTATGCGACTCCGGCCGTGATGAAGAATCTGGAGGGGCTAACGCCTGACAAGTGGCCGAAGCTCAGAGTCGCCTATGTCACCGGCGCCTTTACGCTGGAATCTCGCCTGCGGTTGTGGGCTGCGAAGCACAGCACGGCCTTTGAGCTTGTGGGCTGTGCCAGCGCCGTGGCCGCCAGAGAGGCCGTTTCGAAGGGCCTGGCCGACGCATTCGCCGTCCAGACGCACTCCTGCGGCCTTGAGAAGCTTCTGCACATAGGCGACTATCCGTATCATGTGGCTGTGAGCAAGGCCCGCGAGCGCGAGTACCTCAAGATCGACGCCGAGGCCGAGAGACTCTCCGTGTACGAACACGAGCTTGTCGACTCCGTCAACGTGCGCGCCTTCGGAAGTCAGCACGTTTCCCGCAACTTTGTGAGAGTCGCCTTCTTCAGCGAGCTCGGGCTGCTGCAGCCGGACGAGAACATGCGCTACGAAGGCATGGCCATGGACTTCCTGCGCAAGCTGCGCCGCGCCGGCGGCTTCAAGTACCATGCCGTCCACTGCAGCTACGGCAATGCGATCCGCTATCTCGAAGAAGGGGGCATCGACCTTGTGGCCGGCGTCGTCCATTCCGGCAGCCGCAAGGAGAAGATCATATTCTCGCGCATGCCGATGGGTTCGATAAGGCACTTCCTGTTCGTCCATCGCGACTCCCACTTCGCGGGCAACGAGTCCGGCGGGTGGAACGGCATGACGATCGCCGTCGGTCCGTCGACGGAGGCGATCCGCAGGCTTGAGGCCTTCCTGCGCGACAACGGCTGCATCTGCCGCTTCCGCCGCTTCGACAACTCGTCCGACGCCGTCGAAGCGTACTTCAGAAACGAGACTGACGCGGTCTTCGCGCTCGGCTCCCGCCGCATGTTCGGCGAGATGCAGCTTGCGAGCTTCCCGGCCGAGCCCGTCTACGTCGGAATCGCCGCGGACCGTCCCGACCTCGCCAGCGCAGTCGACAGGGCCATGGACGGCATACTTGCCGCGGAGCCCGACTTCTCGGACCGCATCGCCCGCAGGCATCTGCCGGTCGACATAACGTTCTCGGCGCGGCTCACCTACGAAGAGCGCAAATGGGTGGACCACCTCAAGCGCGACGGCGTGAAGATACC
>JAEEZC010000085.1 GCA_016288465.1 Verrucomicrobiota bacterium
CGCGGATTGTCCTTGACGACATAGCCCGTGTCGAAGTAGGCGCCGTCCGGAATGTAGATCGCGTCCAGGAGCCGGTCGTACTGCTCCGCCGTCACAGTGCCGGTGCCGACGTTCGCGTAGAACTGCCCGGCAATGCGGTCGTAGAGTCCGCATGCGCCGTTCTTGACCGCCGGAACGAAGTCGCGCACGAGCCGTCCGCCGTCCTCGATCTTGAACGAATGGAGAAGATAGGGAGCCGCGCGGCGTTCGCCCGGAATCGTCATTGCGGCGGTGTTCGCGGCAAAATCGTAGTCGGCGGCAGTCTGTATCTCATTGCCGTTTACGACAAGCGTCTTGCCGCAGTCGATCAGAAGCCGCTGATAGGAGGAGAACGAACCGACGGCGCCGCCGCTCGCGTAAGTGCCGTAGCGATAGTAGAAGCTCGGATGATAGCCGCCGGTCGTGGACCCGTCGACATTGAGGATCCAGCAGCCGTCGCTGCGCTCCTTGACCCCGAAAAGGTCAAAGTCCTGGCCGTTTGTCTCGCCGACGCTTATGCTGGCGACGACGCGCGGATGGTCCGTGACGGCATAGCCCGTGTCGAAGTAGGCTCCAGCAGGGATATGGATGGCATCGACGCGCTGGTCGTACGCCGGCGCCACCGTGCCGGAGGCAGGCGCGTAGAACTGGTCGTTTGCGCGGTCGTAGAGTCCGCAGACGCCGTCCTTCTCGGCCGGCAGGAAGTCGCGCACGAGAACTCCGCCGTCCCATATCTGGAACGCCATGAGCGTGAACCGATGGGCATCCTCGGTTCCTGGAATCGTCATCGTCGTGGTGTTCTCCGAAAAGTCATAGTCGCTGAATGTCTGGAGCTCCTCTCCGTTTACAAAAAGCGTCTTTCCGCAGTCGATGTCGAGGCGCTGGCGGGCGGAGTAGCCGCCGACCGCGCCGCCAGATGAAGCCGTTCCGTAGCGATAGTAGAAACTTGGCTGATAACCGCCGGTCGTGGTTCCGTCAACATTGAGAATCCAGCAGCCTTCGCTGCGGTGCTTGACCCCGAAAAGGTCAAAGTCGTAATTCAGCTCGCCGACGCTTATGCTGGCGACGACGCGAGGATGATCCTTGACGACATAGCCCGTGTCGAAGTAGGCGCCGTCCGGAACGTCTATCGCGTCCAGGAGGCGGTCGTACTGCGCCGCCGGCAGCGTCGCCGAGAGCATGACCGCCGCACATGTAATTGGCAATAGTCTTCTCATCTTTTTACCTCCTTGTTCAGTTCATTGTTTTTCAAATCGCCCGCAATCACTTTGCGCATCACCGGCTCGATCGCCGCCCGCCAAAGCCTGTAGCCGTGCTCAAGCGGATGGAGATAGTCTGGCATCATTTCCGGCGAAAGAGTGCCGTCCTTCTCCAGAAACGCGCTGTTGAAGTCCAGCCAGATGACGCGTCTGCCGTCGGCGACGGTTTTCGCGAGTTCGCTCGCCTTGGCGTTCCTGATGCGGCGCGGCGCGGAGGGGCTGTGCTCCGCCGGGAATATCGGCATCAGCACGACTTTCGCCTCGGGCTGCTTTTCGAGTATCCTGCGCACAACGGCCTTGATGCCTTCCGCAATCTCCTCGGCCGGTTCGCTGTTGTTCGTGCCGATCATCAGCGCCACGCCGCGCGTCCTGTAGCCTTCAAGTTCGCCGTGGTCTATGCGCCAAAGGACGTTCTGCGTCGTGTCGCCTGCGCACCCGAGATTAAAAAGGCGGAACTCCTTCTTCATCTCGTTCCAGACCTTGCGTCCCGGGCCGTTCCGGAATTTGAGCATGCCCTGTCCGTACGCCTTGTCAACGGCTTCCAGGTCGGCCGGGTCGCTCCACCCTTCCCAGCTGTGCGTTATGGAGTCGCCGAGAAAGACGAAATCGTACTCTTTCGGCCCGGACGCGATTTCCCTGAGCTTGGCTGCATGGCGGCGGTCCCAGTAGCCGGGGCCCGCCCACCACGTATGCTGCCGTTCGGGAGACACAGATTCCGCGTCGGTCGTCGCCGCCGCGCAGGGCAGCGCGGCGAACATACAGGCAACGATCATCATACGCAGACCTGCTGCATACGGCTTACTGCAGTCGACTATCATCTTCGATCTCCTCGTCAGCCATGTTATCATGCTCACATTATAGCAGAAATTTCCGCATAAAAGACGAATGATTTTTGCACACAATTCGAACGGAATTTGCTATAATGGCGGCACCATGGGCAGGGGAAAGAGCGTTAGCATCCTCGTCGCGGAGAACATCTGCATGAAAGCCGCTCGCGAAATCATCGCAGGAGTTCTGCGGTATGCGGCGGCGAAGAAGGGCTGGAACGTGTTCGTCCATGGCGGCCATCCGCTAGACCGCGACGATGCGCGGTCGTTCAGCCGACCGGACGGCATCATCACCGGCTACAGTTCGGACGATGCGTCGAACCCAGTGCCTGCGGGAATGCGGCAGAACATTCCGACGGTATTCACCTGCATAACGCCCGACTGCCCGATGAAGGCGCCGTCCGCCTCGATCTTCGCGGACGACCATGCCATCGGCGAAGCGGCGGCCAAGTGCCTTGCGAAGAACAATCTTGAGCATTTCGCGTTCATCGGCACACGTGAAGGCGGCTACTGGCAGAAGGCCCGCCTCGACAGCTTCATTGAGGCCGCGCGCAAGGCGGGGCACGAAGTCTCGGTGTTCTCGCCGTCCGGCGCATCGCCCACGCCATGGACGGAAGAGCGCCGCGAAGTGCTGCGCTGGATAAGATCCCTTCCGAAGCCCTGCGGCATATTCGCCGTGTACGATTCAAGGGCGCGGTTTGTCCTCGACGTATGCCGCGAAGCCGAAATCAAGGTTCCGGCGCAGGTGCAGGTCCTCGGTGTGGACAACGAGACGTACTTCTGCGAATACGCCATTCCGACGCTCACCTCGGTCTCCCCGGACTTCGAGGAAGGCGGCTTCCTCGCCGCGCAGACGCTTGACGCGCTGATCGAGAGGCGGCCATCGCCGCGCACGAACCTCTTCGGGATTGCGGAGGTCGTCGAGCGCCTTTCGACTTCGGACACGTCCGGCGCGGCGAACAGAGTCGCGAGGGCGAGGGAGCTTATACGCGGCGAAATCAGATCCCAGCTGACCGTCGCCGCCATCGCGCAGAAGATCGGCTGCTCTCCGCGGCTGCTGGAGAAGGACTTCAAGACCGTGCTTGGGAGGTCCGTGATACGCGAGATAGGCGAAGTCAGAATGTCGAAGGTGCTGAACCTTCTCAAGCACACCGTCAGAAGCGAAGAGGCCATCGCCTCCGAGTGCGGCTACGGCTCGCTCGGAACACTGCGCAACGCCTTCCGCTCCCGCTTCAACACGACCATGCGCGAGTGGAGAAAGAACGCCCCGCGCTCGCCATCAACTTAAAGCGAGCCATAATCGACCCAGGGGCCAAGGGATAGCCGGATCGGCGAATATAACGTATAACGGATATAAGAGGATATAGGGATTTAAGGGATAAACCGCCGTTCCCATCGGCTGCGTTAGACAAATCAGCGGACGCGGCGAAAGCCTACCTAGGGGAAATCGAAAACATAGGTAGGAAATTTCCGTTTCCCTAGCTGATGGGGACAAGTCCCCGCATATTCATCCCTTAAATCGCCAAAAACCCTTTAAATCCCTTAAATTCTATCAAACTCCGCGTCTCCGTGCGAGGAAAACCAGATTGGGCAGTCCTCGGATGTCCGTCCGCGGCGGTCACGCGGGATGCGTGACCGTTTTGGGGACCGGCGAGGCGGGCGACAGGACGAGCTACTGGCGCGTCAGGCGGATGACGGTAATCTCTGGGTCGTTGAAAAAGCGGACGGGAAAGCCCGCCCACTGGCCTGTGCCTGGAGAGACAAAGAGCCGGCTAGCGCCGCCTAGATCGTAGACGCCGCGGCAGAAGCCGTTGTTGTGCTCCGCGACTATCTTGTCCAGAAGCGGCATGACCCCGCCATGCGTGTGGCCGGAGAGCTGGAGGTTGCACTTTGCCGCGGCGGCGTTGGCGCGAGCGGCGCCCGGCCTATGCTGGAGAAGCACCCTGAACTCTCCGTTCGTCGCAGGGGCGAACACCTTGGCCGCCACATTTACCGGCCCTTCAAGCGAGAAGATGTACGAAAGCTCGCCGAGTCCGGCCAAGGCAAGTCCCTTGCGAGGAAACACGCATGCGTCGTCCAGAAACACTAGGCCCCACTTGTCGTAGAGGCTCTTCCATGACGGATAGTCGTGATACAGCTCGTGATTCCCCGTTATGAAGTAGACGCCGTCCGACGCGGAGAGTTCTCGAAGAGGCTCCACATTGGATCCCTGCCGCTCCGGCGAACCGTCCACGATGTCGCCGGTGCACACGACCAGGTCGGCTCCTGCGGCGTTTACACGGTCCACTACCGCCTGCGTGCGCCATCTTGTCGCCGCGGCGCTGACGTGGAGATCCGAGATGAGAGCTATGCGGTAGCCGTCGAGCTCTTCGGGGAGTCCCGGGCTGGGAAGCGAGAACTCCTTCACTTCAGGTGCTTTCACGCCGTTGTACACTCCGACCGCCGCGACGGACCAGGAAACCACGGCGACTAGGAGCATGGCGCGCCCGCGAAGCCTCGCCAGCCAAGCAAGCGTGGAGAGAACGGCGAGAATCATGAAGCCCGAGTACGCCCAGTTGATTGCCCAGAGCAGTCGCTCGGGAAGCTGCGGAGTGAAGGTGTCGCCGCCAAAGACCTCGAACACGAGGAACTTCGAAGCGAAGGCCGTGAGGACGAGCGCCCAGGCCAGGCGAGTGCGCAAACGGTCCGACACGAGGCGCACAAACGTGAGCATCGCCAGGAAGAGGACGAGATACGGGAACAGCACGAAGAACGTCTTCATCGGCGGGCCTTTCCGCTATGCAATCGCCGAGATGATCTCGGGGAGGAGCTGCTTCTTTCTCGAAAGGACGCCCGGCATGAGCCATGTGCCGCGTCCGCTCCGCCTGTACGGAAGCTGGCGGCTTACCGACTCCGCGCCGCGGAACAGCAGCTCGGAGTTGCCGCGCACGGGATCCGTGACCATGAGGGCCATGAAGTCCAGTCCTTCCGCAGCGAGCCGCGCGTCCATCTCGCTCGCGAGCTCGTCGGCGTGGCGGTAGAACACCGCCATGTTGGACTCTTCGATCTGGGCGAGGACGAACTTCATGCCGCCCTCGAAGTAGGCCTTGGAGTCGCTTGCGAGAGCCTCGGCCGCGGACATGGACGCGAGAGGCGAGGCGACGGACGAGAGACCCTCGAATATCGACGCGGCGCTTTCGCCGCAGAGCTTCTCAAGCCAGGCGCACATCGCCCTGTCCGCGGCAGTGGTCGTAGGCGACTGGAAAAGCAGCGTGTCCGCGACGATGCCGGCGATGAGCACGCCCGCCATGTCCTTGGTAGGTCGCTCTCCCGCGGCGCGATACATGCGCGCGACGAGAGTGCAGGTCGAGCCGACGGTGTCGGCGGTGTACTTGATGGGGTCCCTCGTCGCGGCAAAGGCGATGCGATGGTGGTCCACCACCTCGACGATAGGCAGCTCCTCAAGGCCCGGTATGCCCTGCTCGGTCTCGTTGTGGTCCACGAGAATCATCCTGAAGGGCGGCTCCTCGGCGAACGCGCGCTTGAGCAGCGTGCCGAGTATGCGGCCCTCGTCGTCGACGACGGGGAAGTGGTTGTGCGAGTTGCGCAGGGCGGCCTTGCGGATGTCGTGGACGCGGTCGGTGGCTAGCAGGGTCTGCGAGCAGTGGTGCAGAGGCGCGTCGCCGACGGGAATCGTGAGGTCGGCCTTCGCTATGAAGAGCGACAGGAGCTTGGCCGGAGAGAGCATTCCGACGAAGCGACCGCCCTCGCCTCTGACCGGCAGAGAAGACTCGCCGCTCGACTCGAGAAGCCTCAGCGCGTCGACAAGCGGCGTGGAAGCGTCAATTATCGGCAGCGAGGCGTCCATTAGGTCCTTGACGCGCACGTACACGTCCAGCTTGGCCCGCACGGGCCTGGTGCTGAAACGGTCGAACACCCAGCTCGCCTTTTCGGGCAGCCTTCCAGCGCATATCGCCTCTATCTCGCCCTCTATCTCGCCCGTGCGCCGCCGCAGCTCGGCGAGCGCGCAGGCGCTCATCACCGAGTCCGTGTCGGGGTTGCGGTGTCCGCAAACATATGTCTTCATACTGTTGTTGCCTCTCCCTTAAAGTTCTACGCCGGCTATTCTCGCCTGCTCGGCGAAAGTCGGCTCTTCGCCCGTCTGCTCGAAGCGGCCCGCGACGGCGCCGTCGGGCGCAATCGCCTCGGTCTTCCACCGCCTCAGTTCGCGGACCCTGTAGTCGCCGCCTTCAAGCGGCATTACCTCCGCGACCGAGACGATCTTGCGCGAGCCGTCCGAAAGGCGCGCCGTATGCACGACAGCGTCGATCGCGCTGGCCACCTGGGATCTGAGCGCGACGAGCGGGACGTCGATGCCGCTGAGAAGCGCGCAGGTCTCTATGCGCCTCAGGCAGTCGACGGGACTGTTGGCGTGTATGGTGCTCATCGAGCCCGCGTGGCCGGTGTTGAGCGCCTGCAGCAGGTCGAGAGCCTCGCCGCCGCGGATCTCGCCGATTACTATGCGGTCAGGCCTCAGGCGCAGGGCGGAATGGATGAGGTCTCGTATCGTCACCTCTCCCTGCCCGTTCTTGTCCGCCTTTCTCGTCTCGAACGGCACGACGTGCCGCTGCTGAAGCTGGAGCTCCGTGGCGTCCTCGATGACCAGAACGCGCTCGCCCTCCGGAATGAACGAGCTGAGCGCATTGAGCACGGACGTCTTGCCCGAACTTGTCGCGCCCGACACGATCACGTTCTTGTGGAGCAGCACGAGCGCGCGGACAAGCCTGCGCATTCCTTCGTCCAGGCTGCCGAACCGCTCCATCATGTCGATGGTGAGCGTCTCCTTCTTGAACTTGCGTATCGAAACCACCGTTCCGACCCTTGAAAGCGGAGGTATCACGGCATGGACACGAGAGCCGTCCGGCAGCCTCGCGTCGAGCCTGGGGTGCATGTCGTCGAGAATGCGGCCCACGGACTTCGCGATGTTCGCCGCGGCGGCACGCAGGGCCGGTTCGCTCACGAACTTCGCGGGCACGTCGACGAGCTTTCCGCCTCGCTCGATGTACACCTGCGAAGGTCCGTTCACGAGTATCTCGGAGACCGAGTCGTCCGCGAGATACTCAGCGACCGGCGCAAGAAACAGCGTGAGAAAGGAATTTCCGTCCGAGCTGATCGTCTGATTCACTTCTTGGCTCCTTTCGATTTTCCCGAACCGGCGATTCCCCACGAATAGCCGGTCTTGCCGACGTCGACTCTCCAGAGCATGAGCATAAGCTCCTCCGAGCCCTTCTTGTAGGCGCACACTACGCCGTTGCCGCGCCCGGGCATCGGGACGCGGTGCACGAAGCTCCATCCGCTGCGGCTGAGGGCGGTGGTCATCTGCGCCTCGGCGCTGACGAAGCTGACCGACATGACGCCGCTTTCGAGCCAGCCGTTGCCCTCGGCGCCGCGTTCGACGACCTTGGCGCTTGGCGGCAGGACGAACGGAGCCTTCGGCGGAGGCGTCTTCACGGGAGCGGCACGCGTCTGGGCGGCCGGCGCGGCGCCGACTGCCGCGGACAGCGCGGCGAACACCAGGGATGTAACTGCGTGTCTCATTCTACTGGCTCCATATCATTAGCTGGGTGCATCTGTCGTAGTCTGAGCCGTCGGGGCGCGACGGCAGGGAGTCCGGCGACTGCGAAGAGGCGTCGAGCTTCGCGCCGTCCGGGTCGGCGTACTTCTCGTCGCACACGCCGGCGCGCCAGTGAGGCGAACCGAACGCGCCTGTCGTGCGCAGGAGCGAGCTTTCCCTCCACTGCCTTCGCGCGCCGGGCTTGGCGCCGATGTCGGTGCGCCTGAGCGTGTAGTAGTTGTAGACGCGTATCCTGCCCTCGGTCTCCTTGCTCTCGATGAGCGTGCGTCCTAGCCGCCCGACTGCGAGCAGGTCGGCGAAGGCCCCGTCGTCTCCGCCTGAAGCGTCGCCTGTCGTCGAAGAGTAGTGCGCGTGCGGATACTGGAGCCATCCGCGCGTCCAGGGCGGCAGCGCGTAGTCGTCGCCGGCGCGCCCCGCAGTCTGCCACGACCACGAGCCCTGGAAGTCCTCTTCGGCGCGATACGAGGCCTTCGCGTCCCTGATGTCGTCCTGCCTGGCCGACGCCGAAATGTCGTCGGAATAGGCGAGATCGTCCTGAGGGAAAAGCATCGTGCGCATCAGCGCCGGCAGAACGCCGGCGGCGTCCCCGTCGACGGAGTGCGCGAGAACCCTGTCTCCGTGCGCGAGGCCGATGGCCTTGAGGCCCATGTCGCCAAGCGAAAATGCCATGCCCAGAAGGAGCATGTATATCGGCAGCACGAGAAGGAACTCCATGAGCACGGAGCCGCCCCGGCATCTGCTAGTGGTACGTGACACCGCCAAGCCCCTTCCAGTCAAGTTCGCCGCCGCCTTCCACGCCTTCGGGCGCGCGGACTCTGAGCCAGTCTCCGGCGCCACCGCCTGAAGCGACGGGCTTCCATCCGCCCGTGTCGGCCACGGCGTCCGCCATCACCGAGCCGCCTCCGCCGAGCCATGCCCCGTCCACGGCGAGCGCGTCCGCCTTCGAGACTGGCACGAACACGGCGTCCCAGTCGCTCCGGCACATGTTCCACTCGTCGTCGCCGCTCCGCCAGTCTACGCGGTAGCGGCGCGAGCCGTCGTCTTCCCCCTTCGGCTTGTAGCCGGCCTTCGCGGACGCGAAGGCCCACGTCCAGGTCGCGGCGCCTTCGCCGTTCCAGTCCGGATCGAACGCCTTGAAGACGCCCTCGATCGAGCCGAGTATGCGCTCCCAGACGTTCCTGTTCCTTCTCGCGACGCCAACCGTAATGGTTCCGTCCCGGCCGAAGTAGTTTCTCTTGAGGACGAGGGGCTTCGCCCTTTCGCCGACGTATGCGCTGTTGTAGAGGTGCGGCGCGTCACCGTAGAGCCTGGAGTAGCCGCGCCACGGGAGAATCAGAGTCTCGCCCGACGACTCGGCCATGCGCAGCAGGTCGAGGTAGATGCGGCATCCGTCCTTGTACGACTCTACGGGAGACGACGTGCTGCCTAGGTCGTTCGGATCCTTCGCCGGCACGGAGGCGTCCCCGTCGCCCGGGCTCGACACGCCTCCGAGCGCGCCGGCGACGAAGCCCGGCAGGTCCGCAAGGCCAAGCGCCGCCTTGGCAAGCGCTATGGGCTGGCCTACCAGGCTCTTTTCGGACCCTCCATGCGCGCAATCGTCGAGGAACGTATATCCGAGATGGAAGTGCACGTGCACGAGGACGCCGTCGTAGTCGATGCAGAACCACTTGCCGGAATGCCATTCCCACGAGGAGTGCAGCGCGAACGAGCGGGGGCTGCCCTGCAGCTTCGTGTCGTTGTAGCAGGACGGGCCTTCCGGACTTGGCGCTGCATGGCTGCCCGAGCGCGCGCCCTCGGCCCAGTGCTTGTATGAGCGCTGGAGGCCGACGCCTCCGTCCGTGCGACGCCATCCGTTGCCCCTGACGAACCACTGCTCCACTCCGCCGGCCACGAGCGAACAGAGGTAGTCCGAGCTGTTGTGCTCCTCCACCGGCGTGCCGTCGAAGCCCGCGAAGCGCATGAACCTGCGTTCGTCGCGCGTGAAGTTGTGAAGGTTCTCGAAGTAGCCGCCGGGAATGGAGGCTGACGGATCGTACACCTCCTCGTTCGCAAGAGGATTCTCGTTCTGCCGCACGTACCACAGGCAGTCCGCCTCCATTTCCGGAGGGACGTTGGACCTGACAATCTCCTTCACGGCGCGCTCTATCCTCTTCGGCATGTCGTGGACGAGGTTGCGGGAGGCGACGTTCATTGCGGCGATGTTGAGCCTGTCGGAGAGTATCTGGCGCTTAAGGGCCTTCATTACGCCCGAGTCCGCAACCGCCTCTCCTCTGGGGCCGTCGATTTCGGAGACCATCCTGTCGACGGAAGCGAACGTGTCGGAGTTGGACTTCGAAGGATAGAGAGACTCCGAGCGAAGCGCCGCGGCGACGGCGGAGATCGTGGCCGACTCGCCGGCCCACACGTCGGAGTTGAGAAGCGACGCGCCGATCTTGGCGTCCTCGACCGAAAGCATCGACTTTATCGTGGACGACGGCACCAGGCTGCCGAGGTTCAGAAGGCCCGACTCCGAAGTCATCGGCGTAAGCCCAAGGTGCGGCGAGTCGATTCCGTTCAGCTGAATGTGGTCGTGCCTGTCGTGGGAGCCGATGAACCAGCCTTTCGGAGGGTACTTGTGCCCGCGCAGGCACCGGCCGGAACAGCTGTGGAAGCTTCTGGCCTTGCGCTTGTCCTGCTCGAAGTGCTCAAGCGTGTGGTCAAGCCAGCGGTGCACGATGTAGTCGAGCTGCCGACGCGTCATCTGCTCGTACGTCCACGCCATCGCGCGGTTGACAGTGGCGACGCGGCTCATGGTGTCGGCCTGCACGACCGCCGCCGAATACGCAGCCGCGTCCGCCGCGTTCTGGAGATGCACCCTTTCCCTGACAGCCGTCGAGACGGCATACACGCCGACGCAGGCGAGGTACATAAGCAGGAACATCGCGAGAGTCGTGACCATCGCGGCGCCGTCGTCGCGGCGCAGCAGGTCCAGCGCGCGGCAGAGCGCGACGCCAAGCGCGGTTGCGCGCAGTCTCTCTTCGGCCCTTTTCATTGCGATGTGTACGTGTACGCCATCCCGGGCTGCGCGGTCGGGTCGAACGGCAACGGCAGCACGCACGTCTCCGTAAGCTCTATGTATGGAACGCCGTCGAAAAGCTCCTCCTCGCCCGACCACATGAGCGACGGCGAGCCGATCTCCATGTACCGCGACTCGTCCGCGGAATGCCTTGCGAGAAAGCTGATCATCTGTCCAGCGACCGGCACAAGAAGCGGGAACCTGTACACGACCTTGGAGCTGGCGTACTGGCCCGGCACGAAAGACGACTCGACCTCGAGCCTGTTGTCGACGCCGGCGCTCTCAGGTATCTCGCCCCAGCCAGGAACGCTCTTCGCGCCGCCGCCGCGACCGAATTCGTTCACCCACGCAAGCACGCGGCTCGCGGCGGCATGGTCGCACCTGGAGGCCTTGGCCTTGCCGGCGGCCCACTCGTGCGGTCCGGCCGAAAGCAGAGACCGCGTCGCGCAGAAGGCCGAGTACGAGACCAGCTGGCGAACCGTCCAGATCTGCGCGAACTGCAGCACGAGAAAGACAAGCGTCACAAGCACGGGCATGGAGACGACGAACTCCATGAGCACCGATCCGCGCCTTGCGTACGCCGAGCTCATTCCGGCCTCCCCTCGCCTTCCGCAAGGCGGCGCTCGATCGCGCGTCCCGCCTCGCGCAGTTTCGGCACGGCGTCCCTGATCTGTCCAAGCGCGAAGTCGACCTGCTCAGGCGCGACGCCGGCCTGAAGCATCCGGCGCCTCACGTCGTCCCCGCCGCCGAGCGAAGTCTCGGTCGCGCTTCGCATGGCCCTGGCGGCCGACAACGACTTCCTTACGCGCTCGTCAAGTCTCATGCGCGCCTCCTCGGCCGCGCGACGCGACGCAAAGGACTCCGCCTCCGGCCGGGAAAGCCTCGGGGCCGACGCCTCACCCGGCCTGAGCGGAGCTACTCGCCGAACGCGGCCGCCCGGGCCGAGCGGAGGAGTTATCTGAAGCGGCGCCGCGCACTGCGCGGCCACTGCCGGCAGAAGCGCCAGAACCAGGCTTGCTATTCTAGAGTCAGCAGCCACGGCATGCCTCCACGACTAGCGTCGCAAGCGTTCCCATGGCTATCGCAAGTCCGAAAGGCACGCGGCCTGCCTCGTCCTCCTTCGGCGGCAGGGCGGCGCGGCCGGCCTTGCGGTCGTAGCGCCAGTCGAAGAGCGTGCGAAAGGCGTGCTTCAGCCTTGCAGCGCCGGTCCTTCGCGCCACGACCATCGCGACGGCGACAAAGAAGCCGGCGAACGAGACGAAGAGGAGAAAGGGCAGCACCCCGCCCATGCCGATGAACGCGCCGCAGGCCGCGAGCATCTTCAGGTCGCCCGCGCCCGCCGCCCTCACGAGAAATGGAGGCAGCAGAAACAGCGCGGAAACGCCGGCCGCCTCAAGGCCGCTCAGCAGCCCGTCCACGCCGCCCCAGCCAAGGTCGACGGCAAGGCCGACCGCCAGCCCTCCGAGCGTGAGCGCGTTGGGCAGACGGCGGGTCTTCCAGTCGGCCGCGCAGAGCGCCGCAAGCCACGGGACTAGCAGCAGCGCGCGCAGGACCGTCCAAGAGGCACAGCCTGGCGTCACAGGCAGACTACTCCTTTATGGCGTCTTCCTTCGCGTCGCTGAACTTCTTGTTGGCGTCGACAGCCTCCTGCTGGTACGTGGACTGCTTATCCTGTATCTGCTGCTGCATCTCGGAGGCCTTGTTGCCCTTGCCGGTCATTGCCGACGAGGCGACGTTGGCTTCGCTCGTCACGGTCTTGCCGAAGTATGCGATCGCCACGACTGCCGCGGCGGCGATGAGCACCGCGAGAATGACGTACTCCATCATAACCGCGCCGGTCTCCTCGCCGGCGAGGCGGCGCAGGACGGCCCCGAGCCTCTTTTTCATGATCTTCTTCATCTCGTTGTTCCTTTCGCTTGTAGTCGCCTTTGTGTTTGGCGCTCACGGGACGGGAAGCGACAGCCCGCCCAGAAGCCTCTGATAGAAATTCCTGATCTCCCTGCCCGCCGGGCCGAACTCGGCGGAGGCCCAGTCGTAGAACGACGCGTTCATCACGGCCATGAGCAGACACGCCACGAGAGTCTGCAGCATGACGTACTCCATCAGGACGGATCCCCGCGACGTCTTCATCTGCCGCCCCCCTCGAACTTCTGGACCCATTTGGAACTCGTCTGCGAGTCGCCGGGCAGACCCGCCGCAAGTATCTTGTCGCGAATCGCGATCTGCTCAACCGGATCGGAAGCGTCTCGGTATCTGTCGCACAGGTCCGCCACCTCGCGCTGAATCGCCCTGAAGTCGCCCGCAAGCTCCCTCCTGCGGGCAAGGTCGAAGCCCGAGGCGCCGAAGAAGCCGGCATAGAACGACGCTACGAGCCTGGCCCGCCTGTCGCCGGAAAAAGAGGACAGGAACGACGTAAGCCTCTCCCTCTCGCCGACGAGCCGTCTGCAGCGGTCGTAGAATGCGCCGAGCCTGCCGCGCCTCAGCCACTTCGGACGCTCCTCCACGAATTTCACGAACACGTCGGCGTACTCGAACGCGGCCCTCGCCTCGACGACGTCAGGGGAGAAGCCTGTCATCCTCAGGCAGAAGCCGTTGTAGTCTTCGGGCAGCGCCCTTATCGACTGGAACGTGTACTCCACGCCAAGCAGCTCGTCGTACTGGCCCGCCGGATCCTTGCGACGCGCGAGAGGCGGGCGGCCGGAGAAGCATTCGAACTTGAGCGCCTTCCTCCACGACTCCTCAGAGAGCACTCGGACCAGATGCTTCTCAAGTCCGCTCTCCGTCACGCCCTTCTCGGCGAGCCCGCGCACCATCGACTGGATGTTCGCCGCAAGACGCTGCACTTCGTCGTGCCGACCCTCCAGCCTGACGCGGTGGTCGGAAAGCTGCGGATGGCGCGAACACAGCTCCTTGTCCGGCAGGACGAGCATGCCTGCGGACCTGGCCACGTCCGCGAAGCGCATGTC
>JAEEZC010000086.1 GCA_016288465.1 Verrucomicrobiota bacterium
CGCCACGTGCACCGCGGCAAGGCAGGCGATGGGCGACTCGGCCATGTGGATGTTCATCTGCACGCCGTAATCCTCCGCCATGTCGCCGACCTTCTTCGTCTCGGCGATGCCGCCGCAGGTGAGCAGGTCGGGATGGACCACCGCGAGCACATGCGATTCCAAGAGCGGCTTGAAGTCCTCCTTCAGGTAGATGTCCTCGCCCGTGCCGAGCGGAGTCGTCGTCGCGGCGTGGAGCTCGCGCCACTGCTCCGTGTTGCGCCAGGGCAGCACGTCCTCCGCCCACGAAAGATGGTATTTCTCGAGGCGCCTGAGCAGCTGCACGCAATCCTCGTAGGGAATGTGCCCGAGGTGATCGATGGCGATGGGCACCTCCCAGCCGATCACTTCGCGCACGTCCGCCATGTACTTCTCGAGATAGTCGAGGCCGGTCTCGGTGATGTGGATGCCGGTGTGACCGTGTGCCGTCGTAAAGAGCTCAAACGCCTCGCCGCGCATCGACCTCGGGTCGATGGAGCCGTGCGGCGTCTGGACCACGTGCTTCATCTTCCGCATGTAGTCGAGGTAGCCCAAGGGCGCGATCAAAGCGTTCTTGACGTTCGTAAGGAGCTCGATTCCGAGGTCCATCTTGAGGAAGGTGAAGCCCATCTTCATGCGCTCTTTGAGCGCGGCGCTCATATCGCGCCCTCCGCCCTCCGAGTCGGTGTCGCAGTAGCAGCGGATCTCGTCGCGCCACTTGCCGCCGAGGAGCTGCCACACGGGGAGTCCCCACGCCTTGCCGCAGAGGTCCATGCACGCCAGCTCCACCGCGCAGACGCCGCCGGCCTGCCGCGAGTCGCCGCCGAACTGCTTGATGCGGCGGAATATCTTCTCGACGTTGCAGGGGTTCTCGCCAAGTATGCGGCTCTTCAGCATCGCCGCGTAAGTGCGGCTCGACGCGTCGCGCACTTCACCATAGCCGACAAGCCCCTGGTTGGTGTAGAGCTTCATCAGCGTGCACCTCTTCGGAGCGCCGTCGATGTCGGCGAAGCGCATGTCCGTGATCTTCAGCGTCGAGGGATTTATCTTGTTGATGTTCATGGCGTGACATTGTAGCATTTTCGGGCACCATAGGATATAGGATAATCGGCAAAAGAGTATCACATTTCAGGCAAAGAATATGGTATAATACGCGGCATGGAGAAGAAAAGAAAAGTGTTTGTCGCCCTGAAGATGGCTGGTATCGCGGGGCAGAGCAAACTTGCGGGCGTGTTCCGCTACCTGAAAGATAAGTATGGCGAGAGTTCTCCGTGGGACGTGCGGCTTGTGCGAACCCGCGTGGAACTCACCGACGAAGCCGTTCGGCAAGCCATCGCGGACGGCACGGACGGTTTCATTGTCTCAATCCCCGACACGGAGGATTCCGTGGTGCCGCTCGCCGGAGTCTCCGCACCGACAATCGTAATGGACATCCACTCCATCCCGCTTGAAAACCGCACGGAAAACATCGCGTTCATACGCAACTCCGCCAACGTCATAGGCGGTGAAGCGGCGCAATTCCTGATTGGACAGGGCATCGCCCGATCCTACGGCTTCCTCCATTCCGACCCCATCATGGACTGGAGCCGGGCACGCTTTGAGGCGTTCAGGCAAATGCTCAACGACAAGGGGATCTGGTGCGAAGAGCTATTCTCCCCCGCCGATGTCTCAAAGCTAAAGCGGCCAGCCGCGGTTCTGGCCGCAAACGACGATCGCGCATTCGAGCTTCTCAAAATTCTCGCCGCGAAACGCATCTCGGTTCCGCGCGGCGTGGCGGTGCTTGGCGTGGACAACGACGAGCTTATATGCGAGAACTCGCACCCGCGGCTTTCCTCGGTGCAGCCCGACTTCGAGGAGGAGGGGCAGCTCGCGGCGGAAACGCTAGACGCCATGATGCACGGAAAGAAGCTGGCTGAACGCACCGTTCTTGTAGGGGTGAAGCTAATCGTGCAGAGAGAGTCAACGACGGAGCTGTCGCACTCCGGGCGGCTCGTGCAGAAGGCCGTCGCATACATCGACAGGCATGCTTTGGACGGAATCGGCGTAGGCGACGTGGTAAGGCATCTAAAATGCTCACGACGCCTTGCCGACCTTCGTTTCCGAGAGCTTCAGAAACGCACCATTCTGGACGCCATCACGGAACGGCGGCTTGACGAGGTGAAGCGCAGACTTGCCGGCACGCGGGAGAAGACGGACGTCATCGCATCGGAATGCGGATACAGGAACCCGACCTATCTCAAGAACCTCTTCAAGAAGAAATTCGGGATGTCCATGAGCGACTGGCGCGTCCAGAACCGCATCAACTGATTCACCACCTGTTCCGGGCGCAGGGGCTGCACCCTCCGGACTACATCCGCCTGGCGAATTCTGGGGCGCAGAAGTCCTCTCGCCCGGCGAAGCGGTCAAATGCGCAGTCTATGGTATCGGCAGCATGGGAATCGGCGGAAAACAGGAGCAAAATGGGGAGGAACCCTATTCGCGGTGGTGATTTTAGTGCGAAAAGGCGCGGTTTTGGCAAGTTATACACGCTTGTGACGGGGAAGTTAAAAAGCTGAAAAGTTGAAAGGTTGACTGCCCCCGCGAAAGACTCATTTTTCAAAGGCTTTACGCTTCTCCCCGCCGGCAGCGCTCATGGCACCATTGCCAGCAGCTTGGCGATCTCCTTCGCGTCGCAGGTGGTGTAGGAAGCGACGCGACGGCCGAGGCAGTTGATGGACGATCCGAGGCCGTGCAGCTCAGTGTTGTCGATTCAAGGATCGTGGATGTGGGATGGTTGAGTCGGAATCGTTCTTGGATTCGACACGAAAGATGCAAAGAGAAACGCTTCTAAATCAATCCAGTTGCGGGGAGAGGAATCCACAGTCTCCGCCGCGACGC
>JAEEZC010000006.1 GCA_016288465.1 Verrucomicrobiota bacterium
ATGATGGGCCACCGCGGCTGCCGTCTCTGCGTCACGTACCCCGAGATCGCCCGCATGCAGACGACCGCCGTCATCCGCGCGGCCGTGAAGGTGCAGAAGGCGCATCGCACGTGGACGGTGAAGCCCGAGATCATGATTCCTCTCACGGGCGACGCGAAGGAGCTCAAGTACGTCAAGGACATCGTCGTCAAGACGGCCAACGAGGAGATCGCCCACGCCGACGTGAACATCGCCTACAAGGTGGGCACGATGATCGAGATTCCGCGTGCGGCTCTCACGGCCGACGAGATCGCCGAGGAGGCCCAGTTCTTCTGCTTCGGCACGAACGACCTCACGCAGATGACGTACGGTTTCTCGCGCGACGACGCTGGCAAGTTCCTCTCCGCCTACTACGACAAGAAGATCTTCGAGAACGATCCGTTCGCGAAGCTCGACCAGGTCGGCGTCGGCAAGCTGATGAAGATGGCCATCGAGCTCGGCAGGGGCATCCGCCCGAAGCTGCACTGCGGCATCTGCGGCGAGCATGGCGGCGACCCGACTTCCGTCGAGTTCTGCCACCGCATCGGCCTCGACTACGTCAGCTGCTCGCCCTATCGCGTGCCGATCGCGCGCCTTGCGGCGGCGCAGGCGGCTCTTCGCAAGTAAACGACAATCAGAAAGGACGAACCGCAATGAAGACTGTAATTGCGAACGCCCACGTGATCTCCCCGGGAGTCGATCTCCCGAGGGCGACCGTCGTCGTGAAGGACGGGAGGATCGCATCCGTCTCGTCCGGAGCGCGCGCCGCCAAGGCGAAGCCCGATGCGACAACGACGGTTGTCGACGTCGGCGGGCAGTACCTCATGCCGGGCTTCATCGACGTGCACACGCACGGCGCGCTCGGCTACGACTTCTGCGACGCCGACGAGAAGGCCGTCTTCGAGTTCGCGAAGGCGAAGCTTCAGGAGGGCGTGACGACCGTGTTCCCGACGACGCTCACCGTCTCGCACGAGGAGCTGATGACAGCCGCCGCGAACGCGAAGAAGTACGCCGAGGCCGGCATGCCGTACGCGAAGGTCCCCGGCATCCACCTCGAGGGCCCGTTCATCAACGTCAAGTGCTGCGGGGCCCAGAACCCGAAGTTCGTGCGCAAGCCGTCCGTCAAGGAGCTCAGGGAGATCGCGAAGGTCTATCCCGTGAGGCAGATATCGTATGCCGTCGAGACCGAGGGCGGAGCCGCGTTCGCAAAGGCGTGCCTCAAGCTCGGCGTAGTCCCGTCGTGCGGCCATACGGGCGCGAAGCTCAGGGAGCTCATGCCCGCGTACCGCAACGGCCTTCGCCACATGACGCACTTCTGCAACCAGATGACGCCGCTCCACCACCGCGAAATCGGAATGGTCGGCGCGGGCTTCCTGATCGACGACCTCAACACCGAGGTCATCTGCGACCGCATCCACCTCTGCGACGACATGCTCAAGCTCATCTTCACGCGCCGCGACCTCGCGCACGTCCAGATGATCACCGACTCCCTCCGCTGCTCGCACTGCAAGGACGGCTATGCGTTCGAGATGGGCGGGCTGAAGGTTCTGCTCAAGAACGGCGAGGCGCGCCTTGTCGAGGGCAACAACCTCGCGGGCTCGACTCTCTGGATGGGCAACGGTCTCAAGAACGTCCACGACGTCACGGGCATTCCTCTCAAGGACCTCGTTCGCTGCACGTCCTGGAACCAGGCAATCGAACAGGGCTGGGGCGACGAGCTTGGCAAGGTCGAGAAGGGCTTCAAGGCCGATCTCGTCGTTATCAATCCGCGCAGCTGGCGTCCGTCAGCGGTCTTCGTTGACGGCGTGAAGCGGATATGATATACTATGCCGCAACGATTTGGAGGGATGGCCGAGTGGCTGAAGGCAACGGTTTGCTAAATCGTCATACGGACTAATCTCCGTATCGGGGGTTCAAATCCCCCTCCCTCCGCCAATCTGCGCGGCACATAGTCCAAGCGCGACTATAGCTCAATTGGATAGAGCGTTGGCCTCCGAAGCCGAAGGTTGCTGGTTCGATCCCAGTTAGTCGCACCAATTGTGGTATAATATCTCCAGGTGGACTACAGAGCTTCTAGCAACGGACGAAAGGTGTCGCTCCTCGGATATGGCGCGATGCGTCTGCCTACCGTCGACGGCAAGCACGCGACGGGCAGGCTGGGCGGCAAGCCCGGCGCAGGCTATTCCGACGCGGACATCGACCAGAAGCTCCTCAACAGGCAGGTCAAGTACATGCTTGACTGCGGCGTCAACTACTTCGACACGTCGCCCGCCTACTGCAGAGGCCTCTCGGAGACGTGCCTCGGCATCGCGCTCGAGTCGAGCGGCTATGCGCGCGGGGACTACGTCGTCGCGACGAAGCTCTCGAACTTCGCGCCGAGCCAGTATCCTCTCGACGAGTGCAAGAAGATGTTCGAGCGGTCGCTTGAGTGCCTTCGCACCGACTACGTCGACAACTACCTTCTGCACTCCATCGGCAATGGCGGGTTCGAGACGTTCTCGAAGAGATATCTCGAAAACGGCGCTCTCGAGTGGTGCGTCGGCCTGCGCGCGGAAAGGCGCATCCGCAATCTCGGCTTCTCGTTCCACGGCGACAGGAGAGCGTTCGAGTGGTGCCTCGAGCGCCATGGCGAATACAAGTGGGACTTCTGCCAGATACAGCTCAACTACGTCGACTGGCGGCACGCGAAGGCCGTGAACGAAAGGAACCTTGACGCCGAGTATCTCTACGGGCGGCTTGCGGAGCTCAAGATTCCCGTCGTCGTCATGGAGCCTCTTCTCGGCGGGCGCCTCGCAAGATACAACTACGCCCTCGCCAAGGAGCTTGTGCCGCTCGACCGCGAGGCCACTCTCGCGAAATGGGCTCTTCGGTTCTGCGGCACATTGCCCGGTGTGATGACGGTGCTTTCGGGAATGACGCGCACCGAGCACATCGAGGAGAACGTCGCGACGTTCTCGCCTCTCAAGCCGTGCGACAAGGCCGAGCTCGCGGCGCTTGAGCGCGCGGCCCAGTCGCTCCTCAAGCTCAACACCATTCCCTGCAACAACTGCAACTACTGCATGCCGTGTCCGTACGGGCTCGACATCCCCGGCATTCTGACGTTCCGCAACGAAGTGTTTTCGGCGAAGACTCCGCCTTCCGCGCGGGAGGCGCTTGCGATGTACTCGCGGGCCGTTCCCGAGGAGCTACGCCGCGCTGACCACTGCACGGGCTGCGGAAGGTGCGTCCCTCACTGTCCCCAGATGATAGACATACCCGGCGAGCTTGCCGTGGTCGACGAATGGATTGACGGGCTGCGAAACATGGAGGCGGGCAGATGAGCGCCAAGACGGTGGTGAAGGCCCTCGTGTCCGTTGCCGTCACTGTGGCGGTCTCGGCGGCCTTCTTCGGCGCGCCGACGGCGTTCGCGTGCCGCGTGCAGCCTGCCGCGACAGTCGCATTCCTCGTCGCCCTTGCCCTGACTCCGGTCTTCGGCAGGCTCTTCTGCGAGTGCCTCTGCCCGCTTGGATGCCTGCAGTCCCTTGTGAATCTTCTGTTCCATCCGTGGAGGAAGGTCCGTCGCGTCTGCACGCGCCTTCCGGAGTCCCTGGCGCAGCGTGTCGTCCGCTGGTCCGTGCTCGCCCTCTTTGCGCTGGCTGCGGCGGCGGGCTTCGGCGCGCTGTCCTGGAGCATTACTCCCTACTCCATATTCGGAAAGGCTCTTTCGCGCTTTGCGCCGGGTGTCGCGCTCTTCGCGGCGATTCTTGCCGCCGCCGCGTTCGGCAAGGGGCGTTTCTGGTGCAACTGGGTGTGTCCCGCTGGAACGCTCTTCGGCGTCCTTTCCCGGAAGAGCCTGCTGGCGCACAAGGTCGGCGGCGGCTGCGCAAACTGCAGGGCGTGCTTCGAGCGACGCGGCGAAGGCGGCTCCGGCGAAGCGGAGGCTTCGGGCGTCACTCGTCGAGAGGCGGTGAAGTGCGTTGCTGCGCTTGCGGCGGCCGACGTCGTGGAGAAGACGACGGACGGCGGGTTCGCGCCTGTGTCTCTGCCGGGCGTTCCGCGCCGCGCCGCGCCGGTTCTGCCGCCTGGCGCCGCCGAACGCGCCGAGTTCAGCCTCAAGTGCGTGGGATGCGGCCTTTGCATCTCCGTCTGCCGCGGCGACTGCCTTTCCGCCTCGCTCGAGCTGAAGCGCTTCGGGCAGCCCGAGATGGATTTTCGCAGGGGGCACTGCCTCGTCGGCTGCAGCGGCGAATGCGGACGTGTCTGCCCGACGGGCGCGATTGCCAAACTGACAGGAGTAGACCGGATGAACGTACACATCGGACGCGCGACTTTGAGGAATGACCTGTGCATCCGCTCGACGAAGGGGGTGGAGTGCACCGCCTGCACGAGGAAGTGCCCTGCAAAGGCGATACACATCGTCGAGGGCTTTCCGGTTGTGGACGCCGAGGCGTGCATCGGCTGCGGAGCCTGCGAGCATGTATGTCCCGCGAGGCCGATGCCGGCGATATTCGTCGAGGGCCTTGAGAGGCAGAGAATCGTGAGCCCCATTGCGAAGCGGGACCTGGTCGCCGAGATGCGCAGGCTGCTGGAAGAGGGAGCCTCGCTTGTCGTGGCGCGCGGTGGCGTCATCGTCGCGGTCGAGCGCGGACGCGGCATCGGGCCTCTCCTGAAGGCGCTTGACTCGGGCGCTCTGGCGGATGCGGTCGTCGTGGACAAGGTCATCGGTCGCGCCGCGGCGGCCGTGTGCGCCCTCGGGCGCGCGGCCGAGGTGGTCACTCCCCTCGCAGCCGAAGGCGCGGCGGATATCCTCGCCGTCTGCGGAGCCTCGCTTTCGGCGGACCAGACAGTAAGGACGATCTTGAACAGGGACAAGTACGGCTCGTGCCCGATGGAAAGGGCGGTTTCGGGCTTGTCGGAGCCCGCAGGCATGGTTGCGGCGGTCAGAAGCACACTTGAAAAACTGGAAAGGAACTGAGAACCCGATGAACGATATAACATTCGGACAGGCATGGAACTACGGCGGCCCGCTTATGTGGGTGCTTGCCGGGCTGTCGGTCGTGGCGCTTGCCACGGCGTTCTACTTGTGGATCGCGCAGATGAGCTGGATATTTCTGCCGGCGGCGCTGAAGCGTCTTGAGCGGGCGCGGGACCGCGAGGCCGAGGGGCGCCGCATCGCCGCGCGCGCGCACTCCGCCGTCGACTGGCTCGCCGACATCGCTGCAATCGCTCCGCTCGTCGGCCTGCTCGGCACGGTGCTTGGCATGTTCAGGGCCTTCGGCGGCATTGCCGCCGACGTATCGGCGGGCGCGAAGCCGGTGGTCCTGGCTCAGGGCGTGTCGCAGGCGATCGTGACGACGATCTTCGGTCTGGTGGTCGCAATTCCCTGCCTTGTCGCTTTCGCATTCTTCAGGCGCCGTGCCCAGAAGCGCGTTGCCGAGCTCGAGCGCGCCGTCGAGGAGATACTCGGCCAGGCCGGAGTCAGACGGTAGTCCGGACAGTCGAAGGAAGGGGGCTATGCAATGACTTTCGAGCCTGAGGTCCGGTCCAGAGCGCCTGCGCTCGCGCTGACGTCCATGCTGGACGTCATATTCCTGCTTCTCTGCTTCTTCGTCACCGTTAGCGTCTTCTCGCAATGGGAGAGCGAGATCTCGATAAAGCTGCCGTCCGCAAAGACCGCCGACGAACCGGAGCGCCTGCCTGGAGAGATAATAGTCAACCTCGACAAGAGCGGAACCGTCAAGGTGAACGGCGCGGACATGTCGCTTGAGACTCTGCAGTCGCGCCTGAAGCGCCTCTCGTCGTTCTATCCCGGGCAGCCCGTGATCATACGCGCCGACAAGGACACCCGCTACGATGACCTCGTCAAGGTGATCGACGCCTGCCGCGCCGGCGACGTCTGGAACTTCTCCCTCGCGACGGAAGGGGCGAAATGACGATTTCGGCTGCTTTGCTCGCCGCTGCGCTGGCCGTCTCGCCGTCCGACAGGATGGCTATGGCGGACAGGCTCTTCAACCGCGGGGAGCATGCGGCTGCCAGAAAGGAGTATCTTGCGCTGAAGGGCGCTTCGGGCATCGACGCCGAAGAGCTGGGCTACCGTCTCGTGTCGAGCGCCAGCGCTGTCGGCGACAAGGCCGCCGTGCGAGCCGAAGGCGCGGCGTTCCTCGCGGCGCATCCCGCAGGCCGTCATTCCGACCGAGTGCGCCTTCTTCGCGCCCTGTCCGGAACGAACGCCGAAAAGGCCTCCGAGCTCAAGCTGCTTGATCGCGACGGCGTCGCAGCCGACATCCGCGCCGCCGCGCTGTATCGCATGGCGGAGGCGACGTCCGACTCGTCGCTCTACGAAAGATGCTTCAAGACGGATCCGAAAGGGCCTCTTGCAGGGCATGCGAAGTTCCGCCATGCCTATGCGCTTGTGGGCGACGCCGATTCCGTCCGTCGACGCCAGGGCGACGCGGAGCTAATGGACCTCGTCTACGGCGCCGACGAGACGCTTGCGAGACATGCGCTTGACCTTGTAGCCGTGCACTGCTTTCACGAGAAGCGCTATGGCGAATGCTCGGCGCTGCTGTGGCGGTACCTCAA
>JAEEZC010000087.1 GCA_016288465.1 Verrucomicrobiota bacterium
ACTTTTCCAGGTACTACCTGAGGCCGCTGATGGAGAAGGGCATGATAGAAAGAACCGATCCGGACAGTCCGAAATCGCCCAGACAGGAGTACAAGCTGGCATGAGCTGCTATATCAATAATACTATGTCAATAGGCTCTGAACCTTTTGCCCCCCTGTGCGGAAGCTTCACCCTGATGTCCGCATTGCCCGAGAAGCGTGAACCGATCGGGTTTGGCCACAAGCCGCAAATGTACGTCGGCTCAGGCTTTATTGCAGTTCGCGGTACGCCATTCGCGCATGGACATTCCGTAGCGCTTTAGAAAGGCGGCGCGAAGGGCGTTTTCAGTGTTCCATCCGCAGTGGTTCGCAATCGCGCTAAGCTGCTGCGAAGGCATGCGGAGCAGCACTTCCACATGCTCGAATCGGACGTCGTTGAGCTCGTCCATGATGGTGTGCCCCGTGGCTCGCAGAAAGTCCATTTCCGCAAGCCTGTGCGAACCCGGTATCTGCGTTGCGACATCCTTTGCCGAGATGCCCTCGCAGGCGTGTTCTCTGATGTAGGCGAGCATCTTTGCGACGCGGGGCGATGTGCCGCTGCCGACGCTGGTGGAGCCGCGCCGCAGAAGCCTTAGCGCACCATACGTCTCCCGGATTGGCCGTGCAGGGCCATTGTCCACGAGCATTGAAAGTATTTCGCATGCGCGGTACCCGGCCTGCTCGAAGTCAAGATGGATGCTGGAGAGCGCCGGACGCGCGTTCTCGCAGAGCGGAGGGTCGTTGTCAACGCCGATGACCGAGATCTTCGAGGGAATCGGTATCCGCAGCCGGCGGGCATGGTCGAGAACGTAGACGGCGGCATAGTCGTTCTCCGCCATGATGCCGCAGGGCTTGGGCAATGACTTCAGGAATTCCACGCAGGCTTTGCTCCGCGCCAGTTCCGAACGGAACGTCTCTTTGCGTCCGAAGACGGCGCACTTCATGCCGTGAAGATGCAGTATGTGCCTGAATCCAGCTTCGCGGTCGCGGCTCCAGAAGTGGTTCCCGCCAAGAGTCACGAACGCAAACGACTTGATGCCTGTCTTGAGGAACTCCATCGCCGCCTCTTCGCCCGGACCATTAGGCGATGGATTGATGTATGACGCCCATTTCGGAAGGGTTCGCGGGTCGCGTCCGAGAAACACGGTTGGGCAGGACGCAAAATCGTCGGGATTGAAGTAGTCCGACTTTTCGGCGGAGCATTCGACGAGACATCCGACCGGCTTCCACAGGTCCATCAGCTCCTTCACGTGCGGCTTGGCGTTCATCGGCTCGACGACCTGTATGCGCCATCCGCGTGTTCTGGCGAAGCGGAACGCGCCGCCAAGTTCTCGCTGCCATGAATGGCGCCGTGACGTATGAAAGCAAAGCATCGTGTCCATGCCGCACATTATACCACAATTTCCCGTCGACTTCGTAAAATTAGCGGTAATTTGTTTCGCAAAAATTGCTGTGTTCCGTCGCTGTTTGTGGCATAATACGCGGTGAAAGGAAAAACAGGGCAATGGACAAACAGGAAATCGCACAGCACATTGAAAAGTATCGCAAGCTTCTTCTGGAGTCGATCGCGTGGTGGCAGAAATACGCGCCGGATACGAAGCACGGCGGCTTCTACAACTACCTTGGCCGCGACGGCAAGGTGCTGTTCACCGACAAGAACGTTCGCCAGCAGGGCAGGTTCGTCCTGCTCTTCGCGCGCGCCTACGACGAGATCGAGAAGCGCCAGGAATGGCTTGACCTCGCGATACAGGGCATGAAGTTCATCGAAGACCACTGCTTTGACGACCGCGACGGGCGCACGTATTACGACGTCACCGAGGACGGTTGTCCAGTCCGCAAGCGCCGCTACGTCGTCACGGAGCATTATGTCGTCATGGGCTACATCGCGCTCTACAAGGCCACGAAGGATCCGCAGTGGAAGGAGAAGGCCGAGAAGCTCTACAAGACCATCATGATGTACTACTACAACCCCGAGCTTCTGCCGCCGAAGTTCTATCCGGCGCGCAAGGTGAGGGCGCACAACATCCCGATGATCATCAGCTGCACGTCGATCATGATGCGTCAGCTCGGCGGCGATACGTCTCTCTACGATAAGACGATCGCGACGTGCTTCAAGGAGGTCTACACGACATTCCTCGACTACGACAAGAAGGCGCTCCGCGAGATCGTGAACGCCGACGGCACTCCTTGCGAGACGCCCGAGGGCCGCACGATCAACCCCGGCCACTCCATCGAAACGTCGTGGTTCACGATGGAGGAGGCGAAGTTCCAGAAGGACGACGAGCTTCTCAGGAAAGCGCTCACCGTTCTCGACTGGTCTCTGGACTGGGGCTGGGACGAGGTGCAGGGCGACGGCGGCATCATCTACTTCCGCAACGTCGACGAGGCCGAGGGCCACGAGCCCGACCAGTACGAGCATGAACTCAAGCTCTGGTGGCCGCAGAACGAGGCGATCTACGCCTGCTTCCTCGCCTACACGCTTACGAAGGACGAGAAGTACCTTGTGTGGTTCAAGAAGATCGAAAAGTGGTTTTTCGACCACTTCATGGACAGCGAGTACGGCGAAATCCTCAAGTATCTCCGCCGCGACGGAACGCCATCCAGTACGCTTAAGGGCACACGCTGGGCCGGAGCGTTCCACTATCCGCGCATGCTCTTCAATCTCATCAAGCTTATGAAAGAGGAGATGGCGAAATGACGCGAAAGAAATTCATAAAGGGTGTAATCGCCGCTGGCGTTGCGCCGGTCATAGTGCCGAATTCGGTATTCGGCGCCAACGCGCCGTCTAACCGCATCACTCTCGGCGGCGTGGGAATCGGCGGAATCGGCGACCGGCAGCTGCCGCTTGCCAAGGAGGCCGGCTTTGAGGTCGTCGCTCTCTGCGATGTCGACTGGAAGTACGCCCAAAAGACGTTCAACAAGTTCCCGCAGGCGCGAAAGTACAAGGACTTCCGCCAGATGCTCGCCGACGAAGGCGACAAGATCGACGCGGTCTATTGCGGAACGCCGGACCACACTCATGCAGTCGTCTCGCTTGCGGCGTTGGCGGCCAAGAAGCATCTCTGCTGCGTTAAGCCCCTGACGCGTTCCGTCGAGGAGTGCCGCGTCGTCGTCGAGGCCGCGCGCAAGGCGAAAGTCGCGACGCAGGTTACGGCAGCCGCATGGACGGAAGAGGGCAACATGCGCTCGATGGAGGTGATTGCCGCAGGGCTGATTGGCGACGTCGAGTCCGTAGACATGTGGAGCCTTCGTCCGGTGTGGCCGCAGGGCATGCCCGCCTATCCCGACTTCAAGGACGAAGTTCCTGCGTCTCTTGACTGGGATCTCTGGCTTGGCCCTGCCAAGAAGCGCGATTTCGCGGCGCATTGGCCGAAGGGAAGTCCGATTCCTGAATTGTCGAAGGCCAACTGGTGCGGCGACGCGGTATATCATCCGTTCAACTTCCGCGGATGGTTCGAGTTCGGCGCCGGAGCGCTCGGCGACATGGGCTGCCACAGGGCGAATCCCGTGTACAAGGTGCTGGGGCTTGACTGGCCGGAATACGTAGAGGCGTCGTGTACGCACGTGAGCGCTGTCGCGTTTCCCGTTGCAAGCGCGGTTACGTTCGACTATCCGAAGCGCGGGTCGCGTCCGGCAGTGCGCCTCAGGTGGACCGACGGCGGAATCCTGCCCGAGAAACCGCGCGCGATGGGTACGGAACCTTTGCCGGAGGAAGGCATACTCTACCACGGCACGAAGGGTGACATGCTTGTCGCGTTCGTGAAGGGCGTCAGCCAGGAGCCGCGCGTGTTCGGTCCGGGTGCAGCTGCCGCGGCGAAACTGCCGCGGACGTTGCCGCGCCGCACGGGCGGCATCTACGGTGAATGGCTGGAAGCCTGCAAAGGCGGCGAGCCGGCAAGCTGCAACTTCGACTTCGCGCAGTACATCACCGAGTTCGTGCAGCTTGGCAACCTCGCCATCCGCACCGGCAAGGGCGTCACGTTTGATCCCGTGGCCATGAAGGTCAGGGACAACGACGCGGCGGATGCGCTGCTGCGCATTCCGTACGAAAACGGCTGGGAACTAAAGGCATAAAAACGGAGGATTGAGGATGAACGTGAAAGTGATTGGGTTGGCGTGTGCTATGTCTGCATTGGCGGTGGGATGCGTCTGCTCTCGTGCCGACAGGAGCGCAGGGGACGAAGAGGGATTTGTCTCTCTTTTCAACGGCAAGGACCTTGACGGGTGGATAGGAGCCACGAATCTTTTCTACGCCGAAAACGGTGACCTTGTGTTCAAGGAGGGACCCAGGAACTTTGGCAACCTGTTCTACCATAGGCAGTTCTCCAACTTCACGGCGCGCTTCTCGTTCAAACTTGTTCCGAACGGCAACAACGGCTTTGCCGTCCGCGCAGGAAAGGAGTGTTTCGACGGTGGAGCGCTTGTCGGTGGCAACAAGGTCATGTGTGACGCCGCGTACAACGGAATGGAGATACAGGTTCTTGATGACACTGGCGACAAGAAACAGCACCTCAAGGCATGGCAATACCACGGCTCCATTTATGGCGTAGTGTCTGCGCAGAAAGGTGCGCTACGTCCTGTCGGCGAATGGAACGACGAAGAGGTGACGGTTGACGGTGAGAACGTGACGGTGGTGCTCAACGGCAAGACAATCCTTGCCACTTCGGTCAAGGATCTCCCAACCGACGGCACGACGCCGGACGGCAAGCCGCATCCAGGTCTCCACAACCCGTCTGGCTATATCGGCTTCCTCGGACATACAATGCCAGTCCGCTTCAGGAGCATTCGCATCAAGGAGTTGCGGTAATTCGGTGATGGACACAAATCAAGGAGAAAGGCATGACAATGAAACACGTGCACAACAGAATGGTTGCACTCGCAACGTTTGCGATGTTAGTCTTCGGCCTTCATGCGCGGCAGAACGTCACGTACGTTGAATATGTGAGTTCGACCGGTACAGTGGCCGGAACGGCGTCTTACGTGCTTCTTGACAATGTCAAGCCCACGGGAAAATGGAAAATCAAAGTTGATTTCTCGCTTGCCGAGACCAGGACAATGGCGGTTTTCTCCTGCAAGCGGCGTTCCGATGATAAGAAACGCCTGTGTCTTTACAACATCAACGGCAACTACCGTCTTGACATGTTTGAAAACCGTCAGCACGCGACAGGCGTCGGGGTTACGGTGAACTTCCGCCAGACGATGGTTTACGACGCAGGCAAACTCTATCTCGACGGTGCGCTTATTGCAGATGCCTTATCGGAGAACGGACTCCTGACTTCCGAGAATTGCGAGCCAATTGCAATCTTCGGCGATCCGTCCCCATCTTCGTTTGGAAACTGCGGCAAGGGCCGCATTTTCCGCGTCAGGATGTGGGACGAGGATGGCGCCGAGGTGTGCGACCTGCATCCCTGCCTTGATTCCAGCGGCGTGGCGGCGCTGTACGATTCTGTCAAAGACACGCTGCATTACAGCCTAGGCGCGTCTTTTGCCGCTGGTTCCACCATTTCGCCGGACGGCGTAGAGTTCGTGGAATATGTGGAGATGAAGCACAATAGCGATGCGTCCATTGGGCAATGGTTCAATACGGGGGTTGTTCCGGAATTCGGCGGACGAATTGAACTTGACTGCACACCGCTCAATGGCGCGAACAAGACTTACTGCCTTTGGAACACGCATGACGGCAGCAGCAAACGGTTGTCTCTCGTCAACATTGGAAACAGCGGGCTCCGCTGCGACATCACGTCAAAGGACCAAACCTACAGGCGTGGGTACAACGTCCGCCGAACTTACACATACGACGCCGGTGTGTTTTCAGTTGACGGAAACGTGATGAAGGACAGCTCTGCCGCGATTTCGTCGCTTTCCCCCTTGAACCACGAACTCGTTCTGGGTGCCTCGTACGATTTGTATACCCCGGCCATGACGCCGTCCTATCCTTCCGGGACGATAGCGTCCCCTGACGCCTGCAACGCGAACTTCTGCACGATGCGCATCTATCGTTTCCGCTACTGGAATGCGTCTGGTGATCTGAAGCTCGACATGCATCCGGCAAAGGACGCTTCCGGCGTGGCGGCTCTTTACGACACGGTGAACGGATGTTTCATCTACCATACTTTCGGTGGTACGGTGTATGCGGCATCGGACTACGCGGACTATGCGACGCTGGCCTGCGGTGGAACGCCGGTCGGCACGTCAGACACCGCCCTGGAATATGTGGAAACCCAGGGTGACGTGGCTGGAGGGCGACAGTTCTTCGACACGGGGTTCGTGCCGAGCGGAGCGGCGAAGTTCGAGATGGACGTCCAATCGCTGCGGAACTACACCGGCGACAGCTATGCGTTTGTCACCGACCGTTCTAGCACGTCGGCGGGCGACAACAAACTTAACATCTACTGCCTGAGCAACTCTGGTGTGCGCTTTGATGTCAATGGCACACGGCAGACGACTGGATATAAACCGGAAGCAAGTCGGTATTTGGTTTCGTACAATGCGGGAGTATTGAAATTCGATAACACACAAGTGTGGGATTTGTCAGCATCAGCGGCTACCATGTCTGACGCCACAAACAGGATTTTCCTTCTCGCCAGCGGAAGGAGTGGCCGTCCCACGCTGGAGCAGGCTGCCGACAGTAACTTTGCCAAGGCGCGTCTCTACGGCATGAAGATATGGGACCGTGACGGCGGTACGCTTGTGCGTGACTTCGAGCCGCGTCTCGACGCCGCCGGTGTGGCTGGCCTCTACGACAAGGTGGGCGACAAGTTCTACCATTCCTGCAGCAACGAGGTGGTGGCCGGTCCGCGCGTCGGCGTGCCTACGCAGGCGCAGATCGACGCGGCTTCCGGCGTGATTGACGACGCCGTGTTCAACGAGGACGGCGCGAAGCTGTCCGCGCGCTCGGCCTTTGCGCAGAGCGCAACGGGGGCGGTCGTATGCCCTTACGCGAGAAAGTCCCGCACCGTCGGCTATGCGCATTTCCCGCAGTCGTTCTCGACGACGGCCTCCGGTGGCGACACCATTGTGACCGCGACGACGGGGTACGCTCCGATAGGTGCGCCGTTTGCGTCGGCATCGGGAACGTCATGGACGGCGGTCGTGCGCGTTCGCCGCGAGGCGAAAGGGGTGGGCGCGTTGATGGACACAGTTCTTTCGCTCGGCACTGAATGTGACAAGGATCGCGTCCAGATTGGCTTCAACGGGATAGAGGCGACACGCCGCCTTGACGTGCGCGTAGGGCGTCACGAGTGGCCTGAACTGGCGGGCGTCCTCGCTCCGGCGGGCGAATGGCTTGACGTAGCGGTCGTGGCTGACGCGTCTGCGTCTTCCGTGCGCGTTGCATTGTGCCGTAGCGGCGCGGAGCCGGTGTGGATGGGAAAGCGGTTTGCCGTGGACGGCGTATCCCTTACGAACATGGCGGCACGCGCGACATGGAATGTCAAATTGGGCGGAGTTGCCGATGCTGCCGCAGCCGAAGTCGGGCGCATTTCCTCCGATGGGAAGTGGACGATGTTCGGCGAGCCGCTCGAAGCGTTTAAGGGCGATGTACAGCGCGTCGCCCTGTGGAGTCGTGCGCTGTCCGACGTGGAAGTGCTTGCCGCGTTTTCGCAAATCCCTCACGCTGGTTTGTCGATTATTGTCAGGTAAGGCGTAGCGTCATGGTCGTATTCGTCTTGATAGCCTCCGCTCTGGGTCTTGCAACCGGCTTGCATGATTTTCATGTCGATGCGGTGCGGGGCGACGATGCGAACGATGGGCTGACGGCGGATACGGCCTGGCGCACGATGTCGCGCGCGCAAGGGCAGGAGCTTTCGGACGGCGACAGATTGCTCCTTCGCGCCGGTTGCGTATGGCGTCTGGAAAAGCCGTTCTTGTTGCGCGCCAGGGGATCGAGGGAGCTCCCTGTCGTTGTTACGCGCTACGGCGAAGGTGCCGCGCCGGAGCTTCGGACGTCGCTGGACGGCCTTGACATGGACTGGCGCGAGGGAACGAACGGCCTTTGGTCCACCTCTTGCGGATGGCCAGACGTCGGCAACATTGTGTGGGGCGAAAGATGCGGCTTCAAGAAACCGTTTTTGCCGGAAGTAAGGAACGACGGCGACTTCTTCCACGACAAGCCCGGCAAGCGGATTCTTCTCAAATGGCCGGAGAATCCCCGCGCCGCGTTCGGGCAGATGGAAATCTGCCGACGTGTCGACGTGATGCGCGTGACTGGATGCCGCCACGTCGTTGTCGACGGCATCGCTTTCATCTACACGGGGGCGCATGGAATGTGCGGTTTCGATATCGACGGACTTGCCGTCCGCAACTGCACGTTCGGATGGATTGGCGGCAGCTTTCTGCGCGAGCCATGCGATTGGAAGCCGCGCGGCGTTCGCTATGGCAACGGGATTGAGGTGTGGGCCAGCGGCTTGTGCCGCGACATACTTGTGGAATGTTGCCGCTTCCACGACATTTACGACACGGCGATGACGAACCAGGGAAGCGGCGAAGGCGAACTGGACGGAATGCGTATCGTCTCAAACAGGACGGAGCGTTGCGAGCAGTCCTACGAATACTGGTTCACGAATCCCGGCTACAAGGTCGGCACGATAGAAATACGAGGCAACGAATTTGAAGGCGCTGGGTTTGGCTGGAGTCACGAGCAGCGTCCGAACAAGAATGCGACACACATACTGTCGGGTTCGGTGAAATCTCCCAAGGGGCGCATTATTGTGGAGGGTAACCGCTTTGGCGCGACGAAACAGCGCAATGTCTGGCATATGGGCGATGGCGGAGCCGATTGGCTTGAGATGGGCGAAAACGAAATGCAACATCCGTGAAAATCGAAATTAACATGAGCATCAAAGGTATCGCACATGTCGGAGGTGCGCTTGCAGTTGGCTTTCTTGCCGCGCGCGGCGCGGCTACACCCACGCGTGAGTGGCATAAGACGTCACCACGGGATATCGTCGATTCGTTCTACCGTCCTGGACAGTACGAAAGCAAGGCGAAGGCATTTCCGGGGCCACATACGAACGAAGCGTGGCTCGCAATGTCCACCGAGGAGTTCTTGCCTTGCATTGATCGCTACGGACAGTTCCGCCACCGCGACTGGCCTGGCAAGGTGAAATGCGACGATGATCTGAAGCGGGCGGCGCTTGAAGAGGAACGCGACCTCGCGGCGCATCCCGGCCCGACGGGCCGAGATCGTTTCGGTGGATGGGCGGACGGTCCGCAGCTTGATGCGACGGGACGCTTCCGTACGCACAAGGACAAGCACGGCAAGTGGTGGCTTGTTGATCCTGACGGACATCTCTTCTGGTCGTTTGGGCCTGTCCGCGTGTCCGCCTCATCCGGAATGACGCCGATGAACGGCGACAACTCCACGCCGCGCACAGGTGTCGCGGCTGCCCCGCGCGACTGTTTCTTCGAGAACCTGCCGCCAGCGCCGGACTCGCCCGCCGCGACGCCGTTCTCGAAATTCTGGACTACTTACGACGAACTTCTTTGGCCGTTCTTCCTTGCCCGCGGCGAAACGCGAGTGTACGACTTTTCGTCCGCCAACCTCTACCGCAAGTATGGCGAGGATTACTACGCGAAATTCTCGGATCTCGCCCACAGACGCATCAAAAGCTGGGGCGCCAACACGATCGCGAACTCATCCGACCTTTCAATCTGCCTGATGGACCGGACCCCGTATGCCGAGCGCGTTGAGTGCGAATCGCGCCGGATCGCCGGCAGTCACGGCCAATGGTGGAAGTTCCGCGACCCGTGGGACGAGGGTTTCGCAACGGGAGTGACGGCGACACTTGAAGAGCATGGACGAGAAGCTCATGATCCGTGGTGCATCGGTTTCTTTGTCGACAATGAGATCAACTGGGGCGGTCCGACAGACCTAGCAAAATGGATTCTGCAGTCGCCCGCAGACCAGCCGGCGAAGATCGCCTTCGCAGATTGGCTCGAAAGGAAGTATGGCTCTTTTGCCGCCATCGGCGCGAAGTGGGGCCATTCGTATTCCGACCGCGCAGGCTTCCTTGGCTCCTTCGCGTTGCCGAGCGACGAGGCAAAGGACGATCTCTATCTGTTCTCATGCGTTGCCATAGACGAGTATTTCAGGAGAACGCGTGAAGCGGTCAAGGCTTTCGATCCGAATCTCCTCTATCTTGGTTGCCGTTTCGCCGGTCGGGCCCGGGCTGAGGTCGCAATGGCCAGCGCAAAGCATTGCGATGTCGTCAGCTACAACATATACCGCGAGACGATCGGCGACTGGCGCCTTCCGGCAGGACTTGACGCACCTGTCATGATCGGCGAGTTCCATTTCGGCGCGACAGATCGCGGACCATTTGGAGCGGGCATATGCCAGGCGGAGAATCAGACCGACCGAGCGGAGAAGATGAAGGCGTATGTGCGCTCCGCGCTTGAGAATCCGCAGATCGTCGGCGTACATTGGCACCAGTTCTCAGACCAGGCAACGTCTGGGCGGTTTGATGGCGAATATTTTCAGGTCGGATGGACTGATATCTGTGACACGCCGTATGCGGAGACTGTGTCGGCTTTGCGAGAACTCGGTGCGTCGCTCTACGGTTGCAGGATGACGGCTCTCGGGACAAAAGGGACTGCCCCTGCGAAATGCTTGAAGAAGGCGCAGGTTGGCTGTGATTGAGCCCAGCATGAAAGAGCCAAATATCTTCTATTCGAGTGGTTGCGGGCGATTGTATTAAGGCAAAGGGGGCTGACCCCGTCAATCCCACTGATTTCGTCCGCACCGTAATCTCGCAACGTTGGAGCCAGCGGGGATCCCCGAAACGCTTGTAAATGGCGTGCTCGCGCATAGCAACAACACTTGTCGAGTTTTGGGAATGGCGAACCCGCTTCAACGGAAAAACGCGGCGGTGGTGTGCGCGGGCATAATGACGAAGTGCTTGAAAATGTGCGGTTTGGTGTTGCGCCAAGTGTTTGAAAATGTGCAATTTGCCTATTCTTGAAGTGTTTGAAAATGTGCAAGTGATGGTTGATTTGTTTTCGGAGAAATGATACAAAAACCTGTGGGAACAACAGCGAAAGCCCTGAAAACATGGCGCTTTTTAGTGTTGAGATATCGTCCATTGCGGTGCGGGCATGTGATGCCGAGTGACGCCAGCGGCAATAACTCGGGCGTCTGCGCGAACCGCGAGTGCGGCGAGTCATGGAGCCGGTCATGCTCGGCGACCAGCTTGTCGAGACGTCCGTAAACGACGAGGACTACCGCTATGTGCAGGACCGCACGAAATGCCTGTGCGATGGGCCAAGGCGCATGGGTGTTATGCTCGTTTTCGCAAAATTTGTTATTTATTGTTTCGTTAAAATGTTGTTGCTCGTGGACGTAAAATGATATAATCCAAAGCATGAAAATACAGATTTCGGATATGCGCTACGCGGAGCGGATGGCGCGGTTGACGGCGCGGAAGATCGAGCAGACAAAGGAGAAGCAGGCGAAGCTCGGTGCGCGCGACGAAGACGACTATGGGCTTGTTTTGCCGCCCGCGTCGTTCAAGGTCGATCTGCCGGTGCGTGACGCGACGGGACAGTGGTCGGGTCCGCGCTCGTGGGCGGCGAACTTCCGCTGGCTCATGGAGAACCATCCCTGCTACATCGATCCTGACGATGCCATCGCCGGACGCTGGATGTTCATGCTCTCCAGAATGCGTCTCGGCTACCAGCTCTCGCGCTCCAACTTCGCGTTCGACTACTCGCACCTCGAGCCAGAGCAAAAGAAGTACGACATCACGACTGGCATCGGCAAGGACGCGCACTTCGCGCCCGACTACAAGATAGGCCTTGAACCTGGCTGGGGCGGGCTTCTGGAGAAGGTAAGGACGGCGAGACGGCAGTTTGCCGCCGACGCATATGCAGTCGAGCTGATGGAGGCGGAAGAGCAGGCGATACTGGGCGTGATGGAGTGGACTCGCCGCCTAGCCGCCGCGGCCGGCGACCGCGCGATGACCGAGGACGATGCCGTCCGCCGCGACAACCTCGTAGAGATGGCGCGAATCTGCTACAAGATCGTGGAATCGAAGCCCGAGACCTTCCGCGAGGTCGTGCAGTGGCTTGCGATATTCAACATGGCGTCCCGCACCTACAACCGCGACGGTGCGGGCGGACAGCTGGATGAATTGCTGCGTCCTTACTACGAGTGCGACAAGGCGGCAGGCGTCCTAACTGACGAAGACGCCGAGTTCCAGGTGTTCTGCCTACTCCTCAACGACCCGCACTACTATCAGATCGGCGGACCTTCGGCGGACGGCAAGGACCAGACCTCGCGAATGAGCTACATCATCCTCGAGGCGGCGGCGAAGCTGAAGTCGAGCTGCAACCTGACGATCCGCGTCTGGGATGGAATGGATCGCGGGCTCTTCCGGCGCGGCGTAGAGATCCTTCTCGCGAACCGCCTTGGCTATCCGCGCTTCTCGGGCGACAAGGCGCTTGTCGAGGGCTTCATGAAGAACGGCTATTCCGCCGCGCTTGCGAGAAGCCGCATCGCAGTCGGCTGCAACTGGATGTCGCTGCCCGGCCTTGAATACACTCTGAACGATGTCGTGAAGATCAACATCGCAAAGGTGCTGGAGGTCGCGTTCGCCGAGTCGAACTCGCTGGAAGAGCTTGAGGCGAACTACAGAAAGCACTTCAAGGCGGCGGTCGACGTGACGGCGAAGGGCATCGATTTCCACCTTGCCCACCAATACTTGAACGAGCCGGAGCTGATGCTTAACCTCCTGTCGC
Organism: Verrucomicrobiota bacterium; assembly: GCA_016288465.1. Taxonomy (GTDB): domain Bacteria; phylum Verrucomicrobiota; class Kiritimatiellia; order RFP12; family UBA1067; genus UBA1067. The sequence goes on from JAEEZC010000087.1 coordinate 12,753, forward strand.
ATGGTCCGATTGAAAAGGGGAAGGACATCTCGCATGGCGGCGCGATGTACTACAACATGGCCATCGACGGCGCAGGGCTCGCCGTTGTCGCGGACAGCTTTGGCGCAATCGAGGAGCGCGTCGTAAAGGAGAAGACCCTTTCGTTCGCAGAGGTCAAGGCGGCTGTTGCGGCGAACTTCGCGGGCGAGGAAGGGGAGCGTGTGAGGATGCTGCTGGATTCGGCCGGGCGCTATGGTGCGGGCGGAACGGCGGCAGACCGCTGGGCCGTGAAGCTGACGGATATCCTGAACGGCGAGATTGCGAACCACACGACGCCGGACGGCTTCAAGCTGATCCCCGGCTGGTTCACGTGGGCAGACACCCTGCGCTTCGGACGCGCAGTCGGCGCGACACCGAACGGACGCAAGGCCGGCGAGCCGATTTCCCACGGCGCGAATCCGCTTCCAGGCTTCCGCAAGGACGGCGCACTTACTGCTATGGCGACGGCGATTGCGTCCGTTCAGCCGGGCTATGGCAACACAGCGCCGTGGCAGCTCGAAGTCGACATCGGCCTTGCGGATGACGAGGACGCCGTAGAGAAGGTCATGGCGCTTATCGACGGACACTTCAAGATGGGCGGAACGCTTGTCAACATCAACGTAGTCGACGCGGAAACGATACTTGCGGCGCACAAGGATCCGTCGAAATATCCCGACCTCGTCGTGCGCGTGACGGGTTTTACGGCCTACTTCAATTCGCTTTCGCCGGACTTCCGCCAGCTCGTCGTGAAACGGCTCGTCAGGGAGGCGGTGTAAGATGCTGCTGAACGGACTCGACTGGATTGTCATCGGGGCGTTCTTCGCCCTCCTGGCACTCATCCCGACGCTGGCGTCGCTCAAGTCGAAGAAGACGGCAAACGACTTCTTCACGTCCGGGCGTTCGATGCCGTGGTGGCTCATCGGCTTTTCGATGGTCGCCGCGACAACGGCGACGGACAGCGCGAACTTCTTCACCGAGGTCATACGACGCGACGGCATGAGCGGCAACTGGGTCATGTGGTCGTTCATCCTTACCGGACTTCTCACCGTATTCGTCTATGCGAAGCTGTGGGTGAGGTCAGGCGTATCCACCGACATTGAGTTCTACGAGCTGAGATATTCTGGCAGGCCGGCCGCATTCCTTCGCGCCTTCAGAACCCTGTACCTCGGCGTCGTGTTTAATGTGCTCGTTCTCGGAAACGTCGTCCTCGCGGCAATCAAGATAGGAGTTGTCCTCTTCGGAATCGATCCGGGCACAATACTTGCGGTCACGGTCGTCGCGTCCATCGTGTATACTTTCTTCGGCGGCATCCGCGGCGTCATCTGGACGGACTTCTTCCTTTTCATTGTCGTAATGGCGGGCGCAGTTGCGGCGATGGTGTATGGACTTCGCCTTCCGGAAGTCGGCGGCATTGCCGGCATCGTCGCCAATCCTGAGACTGCGAGGCGCCTTTCCATCATGCCGGACTTCGGCTCGTGGGACACACTGCTCGTGGTGTTCGTCATTCCGCTCGCGGTGCAGTGGTGGAACGTGTGGAAGGCGGGGAGCGAGCCTGGCGGCGGCGGATACATCGTGCAGCGCATGCTTACCGCCAAGAACGACAACCATGCCCTTTGCGGAACGCTCTTCTTCAATGTCCTCAACTGGGTGGTGCGTCCGTGGCCGTGGTACATCGTCGGTCTATGCTCCGTAATCGCATATCCCGATCTTGCGTCCATACAGGCCGCGTTCCCGAATGTCGATTCCTCTCTGATTCAAGGCGACATGGCATATCCCGCGATGCTCACCAAGGTTCCGCACCTCTGGCTTGGCGTCGTCGCGGCATCGATGATGGGGGCGCTTTTCTCGACAGTGGCCGCGCATCTCAATCTGGGAAGCGCCTACATGGTAAACGACTTCTGGAAGCGCTTTGTGCGTCCGCAGGCCAAGGACCGCGAGCTTATATGGGTTGGCCGCGCATCGATGCTTGCGCTGCTTCTGCTCGGATGCTGGATAGCCCCGCATCTTAAGAGTGCGAAGGCCGCTTTCGACTTGATGATTCTCATTGGCGCAGGGTCGGGTTCAATATTTCTGCTGAGGTGGTTCTGGATGCGGATCAACGCCTGGACCGAGATCACTGGCATGGGAGTGTCGTTTGTCGTCGCGATAGTCCTTCAGTTCGGTTTCCCGGAGCTTCTTCCTTGGCAGAAGATGCTGATCGCGATTGCCGTCACGTCCGCCAGCTGGCTTGCCGTGACGTTCCTCACGAAACCGACGGACGCGGCGGTTGCCGCTCGGTTCCGCGCCGCCGTGAGGGCCGAGGGACGCGACGTCGGGAAGGGCGTTCTTTATACGGCCCTTGCCTCTTTTGCGATTTTCTTCCTGATGTGGCTTGTGGGATTTGCCATTTTCCGATGAAGGGGATCGTCTTCGACATCAAGCGCGGCGTGACAAAGGACGGCCCTGGATTCCGCACGAGCGTGTTCTTGAAGGGCTGTCCGCTTCGGTGCATATGGTGCCATAACCCGGAGTCTCAGTCGCCGGAGATCGAACATGCCGTGACGACGGACGAAGTCTGCGGACGCGAGATGTCCGTTAAAGAGGTCATGGACGAAGTGCGGCGCGACAAAGTGTTCTATTCTTCGTCCGGCGGAGGGATGACGCTTACGGGCGGCGAACCGACGATGCAGTCCGAGTTCGCGTTCGCGCTTGCTTCCGCCGCGCACGATGAAGGTATTCACGTTGCGCTGGATACTTGCGGCTTTGCGCCGTGGGCGGTGTTCGAACGGATGCTTGCGGTCGTCGATCTCTTCCTGTACGATCTCAAATGCATGGACGCGGCAAAGCACCGCAAGCTGACGGGAGCAGACAACGCATTGATCCTGAGCAATCTCAATAGTATAGATGCGGCGGGCGCGAAGACATGGATTCGCTGTCCGCTTGTCCCGGGGCTTAACGACTCGGATTCCGACCTCGCCGCGCTTCGCGACTGTATGCGCTCGCTTCGCCATGTCGACAAGGTCGAGATATGTCCATACCACACGCTTGGGTTGGAGAAGTACGCCAAGTTTGGCAGAAAGATTCCAGCTGCCGTTCCACCGGTTCCAGCCGATATCGCCGATATCAAACGTTGGCGGCAGATCTGCGTACTGTCGCCATCAGGTCGGAAGGTGGCGTTCCCAGTCCATTCAATGCACACGCAAACTCCTATCAGATGCATGCATGAGTTTCAATCCGATGGACTCGACAGCTAGCATCGGATGGAAGCCCGCATGTCAATCGGATGCGCCGCCGTGTTTCCATCCGATGCGCTTTCGCGTTTCAATCCATTGAAGATTTCTCAGGCTTTCTGACATGTTTTTGGCCCAAGGGGCATTTCCGACGCCAAAGTCGTTCATAGTGTCCTGAATGGGCCGGAGGCCTTCAACGAAAGGCATTAACTGGAAGACCTGCGCTGTTGGTGGTTTTGGCGGCCTTTCGCAAGAATCAGGCAGTTATGGCACGGAGTTAGGCGCGGCGGAGAGAAGGGGAATGGCTGTTCCTTCAGGCTCGCCTGCCAGTCCCTTCAGGCTTTGCTACCTGTCCCTTCAGAGAAAGCAGCCTGTCCCTTCACCTAAAGTGGCGCCATTATGGTATAGAAGTGGCGCCACTTTTGTCAGAAGTGGGCCCACTTTTACGAAAAGTGGCGCCACTTTTGGTGAAGGGACACGGACAAAACGCTGAAGGGACACGGACAAAAACTTCGAGGGACAGTGATAAATGCCAGAAAGGACGCGCAGACAACTTCATTTTGCTCAGTTTACTCCAAGACGAGAGACGTGCCGATTCCGAATATGTTCGGCCCTGTATTATATATGAATAAAAGGGACGCTTTTGAGTAGCACGGTGTGACATGTGAACTTGGCAGATACTTGTGGCTATTTGCGCAGTTCTGGCGGCGAGGGCAAAGCAGACGCCAATAATGTCGATGTCAACAATATAGAGCTCGCAATATGCTTTGCCAGGGTTTTTGCCGAAAGCGGGCAGTTCAAAACTGCCGCACAGGCCCACATTTACGCCCGAAGCCTCCGTTTTTTGGTATAATACACAATATGGATTTGCCCCAGGAGCTCAAGAATGGCTTTGTTCCGAGGCCATGCGATGCCAACAAGTACACTGTTGGCACGGTCACGGTCGTCGGAGGCTCGGGGCGGTACATCAATGCGCCGGTGATTGCGGGCCTTGGCGCTCGTGCTGCCGGAGCAGGGCTTGTCCAGCTTGCGGTTCCCGATGCGTCGCGCATAGCGGCGGGTTCCCTGCTGCCCGAGGCGACCTTCACGAAGCTGACCGCGACATGCGTGCCGCCGAAGGCGGACGTGACGATCGCGGGCATGGGCCTTGGGAGAATGGAGGGTCAGAGCCATGGTGATTCAGTTTGAAGGCACATCCACGACCATCCGCAACAACAGTAAGGCTGAGGGGACTGTCCCCGTCATTGTCTTTTGACGCGTTATTGCTGACTTTTTGCGAGATTCAGGCTCTTATGCAATACGGG
>JAEEZC010000088.1 GCA_016288465.1 Verrucomicrobiota bacterium
CCGGACTCGCTAGGCTTGTCCCCGAAGTCCACTCCGGCCGTGAGATTCCCGTCCTCGAAGGTGGCGGGGAGGCTCTGCCAGAGCGCGCCAGTGTCGTCGAGAAGCTCGATCTCGGTCGCGCACTCAAGGTTCTCGCCCGTCACGTCCAGCGTCGCGCCCGCGACGTTCACCTCGCCCGGATCGTCCCCTCGCGTCCCCGCGCCCGTGATCGTCGGCGCAGGCTCGGAAGGCGCGGTCCCCGCCTTGACAGAGACCTTGTGCAGCGACGTGACGAGCGGCGCCGTCGGGTCGAGGCCATGGGAGACGAGGCGCACGTAGTGTGTCCCCGCAGGCACCGCCGAGGCGAGCGTGCAGACGATCCGCTGGCCGTCGTCGGTCCTGACAACCGTGATGTCCGAGACCTTCGTCACGCCGTCGGAGGCGACGAGCGAGAGCGACTCGTCCTCGCCGTCAGGCACCGTGAGGTCGATGCCGACGATGCGGAACTCGTTCAGCCCGTCGATCAGGCGGTAGGTCTCGGACGCGAGGTCCATGACCGAACTGATCTTCACGGCTCCGTTCGCGGCTTCCGTCCCGAGGCTCGCGGGCGTGATGCCGGCCACCGCGTCGCGAATCTCCTGCGAGAGCGTCGCTCCGACGTAGAGCGTGTTGCGCGGGGCGCGAAAGGCGTCGTCCTCGCTGTCGAACGAGCCGCCGATCATCGGGTAGATCGAAAACGCCCCCATGTTGATGCGCACGACGTCGTCCGCGATGACCTTCGCCGCGTACTCGTAGAACTCGTTCAGGAAGTACTGCGCGGTGGCGCGGGTCATGAACGTGCCCCTGTCGAGCATCCTCTGGAGGATGTTGTCGTATGCAAGCGAGCCGACCGGGACCGCAACCCCGGTGTACGGGGCCTTGTCCGCCGTCGACGTGGCGTTCCTGACGAGACGATAGCCGACCTTCATTGTCTTTGTTGACATGATGAATTTTCCTTTCTTTACCAACAACTCTCAACTCTCAACGCACACCTCACAAACTCCCCTACGCTTTCACGACCACGTTCTTCACCTTTGCGACAGCCGGCTTCAGCGACTCGCGCATCCCGTTGCGGCAGCTGACGACGAGCGTGTAGACGCCCGGCTCCGGCGGCTCCGCGAAGACGCAGTCTATTGTCTGGCTGTCGCTGCGCTCCACGGTCGCGGTCGCGACGACGTCGCCCGTCTTCGGGTCGGCGAGCCACACGCCCTCGTCGGGGTTGTCCGGCGAGATGCCGAGCTTCTGGCCCTGGATGAGGACGCGGTTCGTGCCGTTGACCTCCGAAAGGCGCTTCGTGACGGCGTCCATCACTGCGGCTACAGAGCACGAGAGGCCGAGAGTGACGTTCTCCGGACGCACCGCAGACATCGCGCTCCTGAGCGGGTCGAGCGTCCGCACGGTCGCGACAAGCTGGTGCCTCTCGGGATCGAACGGCTCGTCCTCGCTCATGAACGCGCCGCGGATAGCGAAGCCCGTCGTGAGCTGGCCGAGGTTGATGCGGTAGCCGGCGAGCAGCTGCGTCATGATCTCCTCCGAGAGCGCGTCGAGGAAGTACTTCCAGAGCGACACGGCCTGCTTCGTGCTGGCGGCAAGACGCTTCGCCAGCTCGTCGCGCCCGAGCGTCCCGTTTGTCTGGACGCTTGCGCGGTAGAGCGTCTTGTCGGCGATCGCGTCCGAGACGCGAGTCAGCGAGAATATGATGTTGTCCATTGCTTTTCTCCTTTCACTTGTTGACCTGAATGCCGAACGGCACGCCCAGCCCGACGACCCCGATGGTGTGGGAGGCGTCCGCCGGGGCCGTGACGGCGGTGCATCCCATGAACGTCGCGCTTGCGACTCCGATTATGGCCGCTACAGCGGCCCGTACCGCCTCCTTGACGAAGGCGATCAGCTTTTCCTTCAGTTTGCTTTTCATTGAGTGCTTTCCTTTGCCTGCATTGATGGGCGGCCGACGCATGCCCACGCGAACATGTACGCCCGCCGCCACAATGCATTGGCGTCGGGAATTGCCTCTGGGCCAGACTTCAGGAAACTTTTCTCCACGCCTCCTTGAAACGGGCCTTGAACCCCGCAAGCACACCGTGCCTGAACGTGCTCCACGCCATGCGGCGGCCTGCGGCGACCCTACGCCAACTGCCAAGCGCCATGAATTCGTCCGCAAGACGCCGGTCATCGGGCGACAGCATGCCGAGGACGATGCGAACGTTCCGACGGTCGTTCTCGCGGACGTTCTGTCGGACGCACATGCGGCGCATGTCGCAGGCGAGATTGCGGTATGCCTGCGTCTCAAGGTGCGGCTCTGCATTGCGCACCTGCCACGGACGGAGCGCCCGCAGATTGCGGCGGCTCTCGTTCTGGACGGCGTTCAACGCCTCGGACAGCGCCTCCTCCTTATCCTTATTATAATACAAGAACTCCAAGATGCGGTTTTCCACATCTTCTTCGTCGAGTCCATACGGGTGCTTCCTGCGAACGTATAGCCTCGCCCATCTGCGGGCGAAGGCGACGGTTTTCTGATCCATGCCTTGTGCCTTTCGTAGAATGTCCCGGGTAGATCCCCGAGACTACGAAAGACATTGGCGTCGAGATTGCCCTTTGTGCCAAAAAACTATGTCAGAAAGCCGAAAAAAGTTTCAATGGATTGAAACGCGGAAGCGCAACGGATTGAAAGGCGACAGCGCATCCGATTGAAACGGCAACTTCAATCCGATTGAAGTTCGCGCATCAATCGGATGCGCTTTCGCGTGTTAATCGGATTGGAATCTGCGATTGCATCCGATGGACTGAAAAAGCCCCTTAATCACACCATCAACAGGGTGTTTCCCTCCAACTTAGCTATGTCAATGCAACTTTGTCGACGTAGTCTTCCCCGAAGGCTATTGCGCCGTCAGCCTA
>JAEEZC010000007.1 GCA_016288465.1 Verrucomicrobiota bacterium
AACCGTCCGTCGAGGTCGACTTCACGTGCCACGTCTGCAAGGGCAAGGGCTGCGCGGTCTGCAAGCAGTCCGGCTGGATCGAGGTCGCCGGCGCGGGAATGGTCGACCCGAGGGTCTTCCGCCATGTCGGGTACGATCCGGAGAAGGTCTCCGGCTACGCGTTCGGCTTCGGCGTCGAGCGCATCGCCATGATCAAGTACGGCATACCGGACATCCGCTGGCTGTACGAGAACGACGTGCGCTTCCTCGGCCAGCTCGGCTGAGGGGCTCGTCCGAGGCGTTTGCAGGGAGAGGGGCGCTCCTATGATGACGATCTACAAATGGGAGAACGGAGGCCTCCGCGAGAACCCGGAGTTTGCGGAGTCCTGCTGGATAAACCTTGTGGACCCGTCGACGACCGAGCTGGAGGCCGTCCTCACGCACAGCCAGGTGCCCAGGGACTTCCTCACCGACCCGCTTGACGCAGGCGAGAGGCCGCGCTTCGACAACGAGGACGGCGCGACCCTGCTGATCGTCCACGTGCCGAGGCTTGCGCCTTCCGACGACGAGGAGGAGGCCGTCTCCCCGTACCGCACCGTGCCTCTCGGCATCATACTCTTCGGCTCGACGGTGATCACCGTCTGCAGCGCGCAGACGCCGGTGACGACCGCGTTTCTCGACCAGATACGCCGCGTGTGCCCGCCGTCGGACATATACCGCTTCGCGTTCCGGCTGCTCTGGCACGCGGGAGTCCTGTTCCTCAGGTACATAAACGAGCTTCACGGGCGAACCGACGCGCTTGAGAGCGAACTGCACGAGTCGATCTCGAACGAGGCGCTTCTGAAGATGTTCCAGATCGAGAAGACCCTGGTGTACTTCACGACGTCGCTCAAGGCCGACACCATCGCCCTCGCCCGCGCCAACACCGCGCGGCAGATACAGCTGTCGGAGGACGACCGCGACTGCCTTGAGGACGCGATGGTCGAGTACCAGCAGGCGCTGGAGACGGCCAACATCCACGCGAACATTCTCAACGGCACCCTCGACACGTTCGCCTCGCTGATAAACAACAACCTGAACAACGTGATGAAGTACCTTACCGCCGCGACCATCTTCCTCGCGGTGCCGACTCTCGTCGCCTCCATATACGGCATGAACATCGGCCTGCCGTTCCAGTCGAGCCATCATGCGTTCGCGATCGTGATGGGTGTCTCGGCGCTTTCCGCGGCGGCCATAGCGGCGGTGTTCGTCGTGCTCTCGCACAAGCGGAAGTTCTGAGCGGCGGCGCCCCTGCCGCAAGGCTTGACGAGGCGCCGGCGCGTTGGCTATAATACGTTCCGTGCGCGAAAGCGCCAAACTCTATGGCATTGACGAGCAGTCCAGTGAAGCCGGAAGCCGTCTGGAGAAGCGGCTGGGAAGGCGTAAAGGCGAACAGAAAGCCCATGCTTGTGCTGTGGGCGAGCGCCTTTGCGCTTGTGACGGCATATTACAATGTGCCCATGGTGGCGCGGCTTCTCCAGCCCGTTTTCGACTTCCAGACGAACGGCGGCTGGATGGCCGCAGTCGCAAACAGGGTCGTGTTCTGTGGACTTCTGCCGGGGATGTTCCTTCTGGCGATGCCGTCCATCCGTCCGCGCCGAGTGGCCGTCACCATCCTCGCCAACTGCCTCTGGATGGGGGCATGGGGAGTTCTCAGCAATGCGTTCTTCACCTTGCAGTCGGAGGTTTTCGGCGGCGGACACGATTTTGCGACGCTTCTCTGCAAGGTCACAGTCGACAAGTGCGTCTGGTCGGCGCTTCTGTGCGTTCCGCTGAACTCGCTTTTCTTCTTCTGGGAGGGACGCGACTTCTCCTTCGCCCGATGCCGCGAGGATTGGCCCGAAAGCTATTTCTGCAACATCTACCTGCCGATCCTTGTCGCTGATTTCATGGTGTGGATACCTGTCCAGTTTGCGGTATACATGTTTGACCTGCCTCTCCAGATACAGCTCGTCGGATTTGCCGGCGCGTTTTGGTCGCTTGTGGGGCTTGCGGCCGGCGCTCGTATCGCCCGCCAGCAGGGAAAGGCGAGTTAGCCGATTCTTTGTGTCCAACTTGTGAGGCGCCCGCGAGCTCCACGTGAGCCGTCCAACCCCGCATTCGCCGCCTGCGCCGCTCGCATCTGCTCGCGGGGGACTGTCCCCGTCATGGCTTTTTGATGCGTTATGTCTAAATATTCGTAAGATTTAGGCAGTTATGGCGATGGAGGCTAGTGCGGCGAAGCGAAGGGGGGTGGCTGTCCCTTGAGCGGTTGCCGCGTGTCCCTTCTAGCTTCGCTGCCTCTCCCTGCAGTCCCCATCGGCTCTGCGCCGCGGCATTAAACAAATCAGAGGCAAGGGGTCACCACTGCGCTTCAAGGGTAGCGCTACCGTTCGACTAACGGTCAGGTGACCTTGTTCACACGACAGGGGAATACCGAGGGGACCCCATCGGATTTCCTGCTTGCTCCGGTTTAATTTTTCCTCCGTAGGCTTTCGAAATTTCCAACGTAGGTTTTCGATTTTTCCAACGTAGGTTTTTGTTGTTTCATACGTAGGACTTCGCCGCGTCTGCGGCAAACCGATGGGGCCTGTCCCCGTCATGGCCTTTTGACGCGTTATGACTGTCTTTTTGCAAGATTTAGGCAGTTATAAACCGATGGGGTCTTGCCCCCGTCGGCTCTAGTTGATTGCCTTCGGACTTCTGACTTCGGACTGAATAAAGTTCAGAAGTCTGATGTCCGAAGTCTTATGCCATAAGCCGACTGGGACCTCCATTGCCACTTATCACGTGCAGGGACTTGCGCTTAAGCGCGCCATGAGAGATCTTCGCATCTGCGAGGCGGGGTTGCCGCGTATGCATTTATGCCGGAGACGCTAGATTTTCATACTTGTTTTTGGTATAATTCGACGCATGAGAAATGTTGTGGTTGACAAGGGCGTGGCATTCGGGCGCGGCGGGCTGGTGTTCGTCGCGGGTCCGTGTGTCATCGAGTCCCGCGAGATGGCGCTGGGTCTGGCGAAGAAGCTGACGGCGCTTTCGCGGCGGCTGAAGGTGCCCTATGTCTTCAAGGCGAGCTTTGACAAGGCGAACAGGACGAGCGTCGACTCCTTCCGCGGGCCCGGGCTTGAGAAGGGTCTTGAGATTCTGGCGGAGGTTCGGTCCAAGTTCGACGTGCCGGTGCTTACTGACATACACGAGCCGTGGCAGGCGAAGCCGGTTGCGGAGGTGTGCGACATTCTGCAGATACCGGCGTTTCTCGCGCGGCAGACCGACCTTGTGGTCGCGGCGGGCGAGACTGGCGCGGTGGTCAACGTGAAGAAGGGCCAGTTCATGGCGCCTGAGGACATGGCGCAGGTGGTGCGCAAGATCGAATCGACGGGCAACAGGCGCATAACGCTGACGGAGCGAGGCTCGTCGTTCGGCTACAGAAACCTTGTCGTGGACATGAGGTCCCTCGCGATCATGAGGGAGCTTGGGTATCCGGTGGTGATCGACGCTACGCATTCGGTTCAGCGGCCCGGCGGGCTGGGCACCGGGTCCGGCGGCGACGGCAAGTACGCGCCGCTGATCGCGCGGGCGGCGGTCGCCACGGGCGAAGTCGACGGCGTCTTCATGGAGACGCACGAGAATCCGGCCGTGGCGAAGAGCGACGCCGCGAACGCCATACGGCTGGATGGAGTGGAAAGGCTTTGGAAGTCGCTTCTTCGCATTCGCGAGGCAGTCTGATATAGGATAGGAGAGGAGAGCGTTCCGTTTCTTGCATCGTTTTCTGAGTCGGGGGACAGACCTTTTGAAGGGTTTTGCCATAGCAGTGCTTCTGCCCTGCGCGGCCTATGCGTTCGACCAGGCCGCCTGGATGGAGAGGCGGGAGGTGCTTTCGCGCGAGGCGGAGCGGCTGAGGGCGGCGTATTCGAACGCCGTCGAGAGCGCCATGGAGTCGGCGGAGGGCGTCGTCGTGCCTCTGGAGACGAATGCGGACGGCTCGATAAAGATCTCCATCTCCGCGAAGAAGTCGAAGTTCTTTCTGAAGGAGGGTCTTGTCTGGGCGGAGGACCTCGCGCTCTGCAGATTCGGGGACGGCGGGGCGGAGACGTCGCGCATAGAGGCGAAGAGCTGCCTGTTCGACCGTTCGACGAAGAGCGGCTGGGCGGAGGGCCCGGCGAAGATCGTGCATGCCGGGACGGTGTTCGAGGGCCGGGACGTGTACTTCTCCGCGGAGGAGGAGTACGTGATGTCGCTTGGCGGGTCGCGGCTGGAGACGAAGGGCGTCAAGGGAGGGGGGCTCAGATGACGGCGGCTCTTGCGGCTACGTTCGCGGCCTTCCAGCTGGCGGAATTCGGACTTGGCGGCGGCGCCGACAAGGCGCTGAGCGTGGCATCCCGCAGGTGCGACTTCGACAGGAGGCAGGGCGTGGCGCTTTTCGAGGGCGCGGTGCGCGTGGACTACGGCGCCGACTGCACGATGTGCGCCGACAGGCTCTTCGTGTTCTTCGACGGGACGAACGACGTGGACAGGATAGACGCGGAGGGCTCGGTGACTGTGACGAACGGCGCACGCGTCGGCTCGTGCGCGAGCGCCGCGTTCGCGCGGAGGAGCGGGATGGTCGAGATGCGCGGGCGCGAGGGCTCCGGGCCGGCGAGGCTTTCCGAGCCCGGCGCGAGCGAGGTGTCGGGCCGGAGGATAAGGTTCTGGCTCGAGGCGGGACAGGTGGAGATAGATGGGGCCGAGATACTCGTCAACAAGGGAGGCAGGAGCGTAAAAGACCTATGAGCGATCTTGTGATGGACGCCATGAGCGCGATGGCCGCGGAAAAGGCCGCGCCGGACCTCGAGGCAAAGCGCCTCGTGAAGTCCTATGGCGACCGCACCGTCGTGAGCGGCATGGACGTGAGCTGCTCGTGCGGCGAGATCGTGGGCATTCTCGGTCCGAACGGCGCGGGCAAGACGACGACGTTCTACATGATCGTGGGCCTGGTCAGGCCGGAGTCTGGGCGGGTGGTCTTCCGCGGGGAGGACATAACGGACCTTCCCGTCTATCTGCGCGCGCGGCGCGGGCTCGGCTATCTCGCGCAGGAGCCGTCGATATTCCGCAAGCTTTCGGTCTGGGACAACGTCGCGGCGATTCTCGAGACGCTGCCGCTTTCCCGCAGGGAGCGCAAGGAGCGCGCGGAGGCGCTGCTGGAGCCGTTCGACCTCATGAAGGTCGCGAGGCAGCCGGCTTACACGCTTTCGGGCGGCGAGAGGCGCAAGCTGGAGATCGCGAGGGCGCTGGTGAGGAACCCGGCGATACTGATGCTGGACGAGCCTTTCGCGGGCGTGGACCCGCTGAGCGTGAACGAGATCCAGGAGATCGTGCGCAAGCTCGCGTCGCGCGGGCTGGGCATCGTCATAACGGACCACAACGTAAGGGAGACGCTGTCCGTCGTGAACCGGGCGTACCTGGTGTACGACGGCCGGCTTCTAAGGGAGGGCACGAGCGACGAGCTCGTTGCCGACGCCGAGGTGCGTGAGAAGTACCTTGGCGAGAACTTCAGGATGTAGGGCACAAAAGAAAGGAGACAAGAAAATGAGCATTGAAGTCACCATGAGGCACAGCGATGTGCGCATAGAGGCGCTGAAGGCGTATGCCGAGAAGCGCATGGCGCAGCTCAAGGCCAAGTTCCCCAAGGTCACGAAGGTGCAGATCGTCATCGACGTGGATGCGAAGAAGCACATGTACATGGCCGAGGTCGTCGCGAACAGGCTCGGCGAGGTCGCTGTCGGGGCAAAGGAGTTCTCTGAGTCTGCGAAGAGCGTCGTCGACGGGGCCGCGGCCCGCGCGGAGCGCCAGCTGCTGCGCATGCGCGTGAAGGCGCGCAAGGGAACCGTCCGCGAGCAGCGCGCCGCGTCCGCAAAGAACTGATCCACGTGAAGACGCTGCCTATAAAGGACAACGAGGTGGGGAGGTCGTTCTCCGTGTCCGACTTCTACGAAGCCGGGCGCGAGAGCCTCTCCCTGACCGTTGTGGCGGGCGGCGCCAACCTAGACCGGCAGGTGGGCGAGCCAATCGTCAACCGGCCGGGCCTCGCGCTCACGGGGTTCTACGAGCATTTCGCCCCCGGCCGCCTTCAGCTGATCGGCAAGGGCGAGATGGCGTACCTCATGTCGCTGAAGCCCGCGGAGCGCCTCGAGCGCATGCGGGCGATAGTGGACCGCAAGGCGTTCTTCTTCATCTTCACGAACGGGCAGAAGCCGGATTCGTCCGTGCTGAAGCTCGCCGAGGAGAGAGGGCTGGTCGTCATGACCTCGCCTCTGAAGACGCGCGTCTTCGCGAACAGGAGCGCGTACATACTCGAGCAGCTCTCCGCGCCGTCGACTACGATATACGGGACGATGGTGGAGGTGTGCGGGCTCGGGGTTCTGTTCGAGGGCGATCCGGGCCTCGGCAAGTCCGAGACGGCCCTCGGGCTGATAAAGCGCGGCAGCGCGCTCATAGCCGACGACCTGACGTGCATCCGCAAGGACGGCGGCAACAACGTCCTTTTCGGGTCCGCGTCCGAGTCGACGGCGGGCTACATGGAGATACGCGGCATCGGCATAATGCATGTGCCGAGCCTGTTCGGCATCGCCGCCGTCCGCGGCGAGAAGCGCCTGGAGCTGATAATCACCTTCAAGCGCCTCAACGACGTGCGCGGCGAAATAGACCGGATAGGGCAGACGCGGAGCAACAAGACGATTCTCGGGGTGGACGTGCCGAACGTGGTGGTGCCGGTGTCGGAAGGGCGGGATCTCGTGAATCTCGTCGAGACTGCTGCGATGCAGCAGAAGCTTCTGATGTCCGGCCACGATCCGGTGTTCGCCCTTTCGGAGCGTCTGCGCGACCGCGCCGACAAGCTTCAGTCTGGAACATACAGGAGGAAGGCTAGAAAACATGTCTGAGAAACTTACGCGGGATATGAAGCTCCTCAACAAGTACGGCATGCACGTGCGGCCTGCCGGGCTTTTCGCGAAGCTCGCGAGCCGCTACGACTGCGAGATCGAGGTGGAGAAGGACGGCAACGTCGTCTCCGGCAAGTCCATCATGGCGCTCATGACGCTCGAGGCGGTCTGCGGAACCGTGCTCAAGGTCAGCGCGACAGGTGCGCAGGCCAAGGAAGCCCTCGACGAGCTTGAGGCCCTCATCGGCCGCAAGTTCGACATACCTGATGAGCAGTAGCCGCGAGATGCGGACCGTCTGCGGTCTGGCGACCGCCCGCGGCTTTGCCGTCGGGCCGGTGTTCGTCTACCGCGGCGACGGCGACATCCCCATACCCGAGTACGTGGTCGAGAGCGGCCGCGAAGGCGAGGAGCTCGCCCGCCTGCGCCGTGCGCTCAACGAGACGAAGCGCGACCTCGAATCGCTCGTGGCCACGCTCCGCGCGCGCACCGGGCGCGCCGACGCCAAGATTTTCGAATGCCATCTGATGATCCTCGAGGACAGCGTGCTCTGCCGCGAGACGGAGAAGCACATCCGCGAGGACAGGGTCAACGCCGAGGCCGCCGTGCGCCGCACGGCCGACAGGGCCCGCTCGATGTTCGAGCGGATGAACGACCCGTACTTCCGCGAGAGGGTCCGCGACCTCGACGACGTGGAGAGGAGGCTTCTCAAGAACCTCCTCGGCTTCGCGGCGAATCCGCATGTCGAGCTGAAGACGCCGTCCATAGTCGTCGCCGACGACCTGACGCCTTCCGAGACCGTGCAGCTGCCGCGCGCGCTGGTGCTGGGCTTCGCGACGAACGGGGGCTCCGCGACGAGCCACGTCGCGCTGCTGGCGAGGGCCATGGGCATTCCGGCGGTGACCGGTCTCGGCGACATAACCGCCTTGGTCGAGCCCGGCGAGACGATTCTGCTCGACGGAACCGGCGGCACGGTGATCGTGGCGCCCGACGCCTCCGCGATCCGCGAGTTCCGCGATCTGGTCGAGAGGCAGAAGGAGATTTCCGAGGAGGCCGTGACCGGCGCGCCCGCCGGCACTCTTCGCGACGGAGGCAGGGTGAAGCTGTACGCGAATCTGCACCCTGGCGCGCCGCTTGAGGACGTGAAGAGCCTGGGAGCGCGCGGCGTCGGCCTCTACCGCAGCGAGTACCTCTGGCTGAACAAGGAGGCCGAGCCCTCCGAAGACGAGCAGTACAGGGCGTACCGCGAAGTCGTGGAGTTCGCGAAGACCCTGTCGTCCGAGGCGTCGGTCACGATACGCGTGCTCGACATCGGCGGCGACAAGATGGTCCGCGGCATATCGCAGCGCGGCGAAGTGCGCCAGCGCGAGGCGAATCCCTTCCTGGGCAACAGGTCGATCCGCTATCTGCTTTCGAACAAGGCGGTCTTCAGGACGCAGCTCCGCGCCATTCTCAGGGCGTCGGTGCACGGGCGCGTCTGCATACTCTATCCGATGATATCGTGCATCGAGGAGCTTCGCCAGGCGGCGGCGGTGCTGGCCGACGTCCGCGCCCAGCTCGACGCGGAGGGCGTCCCCTACGATCGCGACGTGCCGGTCGGCGCGATGATAGAGGTCCCATCCGCTGCGATCAACGCCGCGGCGCTTGCCAAGCACGTGCGCTTCTTCTCGATCGGCACAAACGACCTCGTGCAGTACACGATGGCGGCGGACAGGGGCAACGAGTCCGTGGCGCACCTCTACCAGCCCACGAATCCGGCGGTCCTCCGGCTCATGCGCCACGTGATCGACGTGGCCAAGAAGCAGGGGATAAGCGTCGGCGTCTGCGGCGAGTCCGCGGCGGATCCGCTTGTCGGCGTGCTTTGGGCCGCGATGGGCATCGACATACTCTCCATGTCGGCGACGTACATCCCCGTCATGTCCAAGCTCTTCTCGAAGCTGACCCGCGCGGATCTCGACGAGTATCTTGCGGCCGTGGACGCGATCGGCGACGAGGCGACCGGCGAGGAGACCATGGCGAGGTGCCGCGAATGGATGCTCTCGAAGATACCCGACCTCGACAACATCGTGTTCTAGGCGCGCGGCGCTGATCGGCGGCGAGAGATGATCGAGACTCCCGAAATCACCATAGAGAGCGTGTCGTGCGCGATGGGCGACGGCCGTTCGTCCGTCTTCGAGCTTGCCCGCAGGGCTCTTCCCTCTTCCGGCGGCTTCGCAGGCGTCGTGGCGGCGACGTTCTCCAATCCGGAGAGGTTCCCGTCGCTTGCCGTGCGCGTCGCGGCGGAGCTAGGCCTGCCGGCCGGCACCCCCGCCTTCGACATACAGATGGCCTGCAGCGCCTATCCTTACGCCGTCTATCTCGCGGGCAGGCTTGCGGCGGACGTCGGAGGCAAGGTGCTTGTTGTGGACGGCGACGTGCAGTCGCGCCTCGTCGACCCGAACGACCACGCGACCGGCGGCATCTTCTCCGACGCTGTCACGTGCTCGGTGGTGTCCAGCCTTCCGAACTGCAGTGCCGGCGAATCTGCGCGCACGAGCCGATTCGCGTTCCTTTCCCGCGCCGACGAGGCGCTGGTCTGCCCGGAGAGCGGTCCGATCCGCATGGACGGCATGAAGGTCTTCACGTTCGTCGCGACGGAGGTGACCGCCTTTCTGCGCGGCTTCGGCGGCGACTTCGACTGGTTTGCGCCGCATCAGGCGAATCCGTACATGGTTCGCCAGCTCGCCAGGGCCCTCGGGCTTGAGGACCGTCTTCTGAAGATCGACGAGTCGGTCAGAAACCCCGGCTCGTGCTCGGTTCCGATGGCGCTGGCGAAGGCACCGCCGGGCGAGAAGAGGGTGCTCATCGCCGGCTTCGGAGCGGGCTATTCCGCGGCGGCGGGCCTGGTGCGCGTGCTGTGAGGGGCTCGGCGGCCAGTCTTGACGAGCTCGCCACGGGCGGCATAGGCCGTCTGCTCTTCAAGTACTCGTGGCCGGCGCTTGTCGCGATGTCCCTGAACGCGCTCTACGCGGTCGTCGACCGCGTCTTCATCGGGCACGGATGCGGCGTGGACGCGATGGCGGGGCTTCAGCTCGCGATGCCGGTCGTGATGTTCCTTGCGTCGTTCGGGCCTCTCGTCGGCGTCGGCCATGCGGCGGTGCTGTCGATCAAGCTCGGCGAGGGCGATGTCGAGACCTGCGAGAAGCTGGTCGGCCAGACAGTCGCGCTCAAGGTGGCGATCTATGCGGTGCTCGTGCCCGCGCTGTACCTCTTTCTGGACGTCGTGCTCGGCTGGTGCGGAGCCGACGAAGTGACCCCTGGCGCGCGCGAGGCGGCCAGAACCTACCTCCGCATCGTCCTCGCCTCGCAGCTCTTTCTGCATCTGGCGTTCGGCCTGTCGGCTCTCCAGCGCGCGGAGGGCGGCGCGGTGCGCTCTATGGTGTGCATGGCGGTGGGTTTCGGCGCGAACCTGGTCCTGGACCCGATCTTCATCTTCGGCCTCGGCCTTGGCGTCGCGGGCGCGGCATGGGCCACGAACGTCGCCATGGCTGCCTCGGCCCTCTGCGCGTTCGCGTTCTACTGGCGCGGCAGGACCGCCGTGCGCCTGCGGCTCTCCCGCGTGAGGCTGTATCCGCGCCTGCTGCCGCGCACTCTCGCAATCGGCCTCGCGCCGTTTCTGCAGCAGCTGATGACGTCCCTCATCGCCGCGTCTCTGCAGTACGCCTTCGCGAAGTGGATGCCGGACGAGGATGCGCGCACGGCCGAGATCGCGTCGCTAGGCGTGTTCAACGGCGCGCTGATACTCGTGATAATGCCCGTGCTCGGCTGCCAGCAGGGCCTGCAGCCCATCTTCGGCTACAACTGGGGCGCGCGCAACTTCCGCCGCGTGCTGACGGCGCTGAAACTCGGCTTCCTGACGACGACCGCGCTCACCGTCGTCGCGTTCACGGTGCAGGTGGTGCCGCCGTTCCCGACGCTCATCGCGCGCATGTTCGTCTCGTCCGACAGCCCCGGCCTCATCGCGCTCGCCGCGCACGACCTCGCGCTTTCGAACTGCATGATATGGTGCATCTCCGTCAACGTGCTGGCGACGACGTACTTCCAGTCGATAGGCAGGCCCGTCGTCGCAATCGCCCTGTCGATGCTGCGCCAGGGCGTCGTGCTCCTGCCGATGATATGGCTTCTGCCGCATTTTCTCGAGGACAAGGCTTTCGCGATATGGCTTTCGATGCCCGTTTCGGACGTCGTGTGCCAGCTTGCGACGATTCCGCCGATATTGCTCCACGCGAGGTTCCTCGCCCGCGTAAGGTCGAGAGGGGTGCCGTCTTGAACGAAGAACGTCTTCAGAACATTCTCGCCCGCGCAGGCGTGGCGTCGCGGCGCGGAGCCGCCGCGCTCATCGAGTCTGGCGCGGTCACGGTCGACGGCGTAGTGGTCAGGGAGCCCGGCGCGCGCTTCGGCGAGGACGCGAAGGTCAGGGTAAGGGGCCGCGAGGTCGCGTCCGCCGAAAGACGGCGCACGGTCGTCCTCTACAAGCCGGTCGGCGTGCTGAGCACCATGAGCGACCCGTTCGGCGGCAGGACTGTCGCGGACATCGTCCGCACGCCCGAGAGGCTCGTGCCCGTCGGCCGCCTTGACAAGGACAGCGAGGGCCTGCTTCTCATGAGCAACGACGGCGCGATCGTCAACCGGCTCACCCATCCCCGCTTCGGGCACACCAAGACGTACCTCGTCAGGGTCGCGGGCCGCTGGAGCGAGGAGAAGCTCGCGGTCCTGCGCTCGCCGATCGCAATGGACGACGGATACGTCATCCGCCCCGTTCCCGTAGAGGTCGTGCGCGTCGAGCCGGACGGCACTCGCCTGCTGCGCTTCGTTCTGAGGGAGGGGCGCAAGAGGCAGATCCGCAGGATGTGCTCCGCAGCGCATCTTGTCGTACTGACTCTGAAGCGCGTCGCAATCGGGGCCTTCGCGCTGCCGAAGGATCTTGCGCCTGGCAAGTGGCGCGACCTTTCCCCGCGCGAAGTGGAGGCTTTGCTGAAGGCCTAGAGAGTCGTCATGCCCTCCCACGGACACAGCCTGATTCTCGCTCCGCTGCGCGGCGTCACGATACGATGCTTCCGCGAGACGTTTGCGGACCTTCTGGACGAGCTTGGCTTCACCGAAGCCATGACGCCGTTCATCTCCGCGATGCCCGGTCTCGACCCCCTCGACGACCGCGAGCTTCGCGGCGCGGCAGGTTCGCCGCGGCTGAAGGTGACTCCGCAGTTCATAGGAAAGGACCCCGACGCCCTCAGAAACTGCCTCGTCCGTGTCAGGGACGCCGGCTTCGACACGGCCGACCTCAACTGCGGGTGCCCGTTCCCGATGGTGCGCAGGAAGGGGAGAGGCTCCGGAATCCTGCGCACGCCGGACGTCCTGCGCCGCATGGTCGAGGTTGGCTGCGAGGTCATGGGGCCAGGCATGTTCTCGGTAAAAGCCCGCATCGGAATCGACCGTCCCGACGAGCTTCTGGGGCTCCTTCCGATGCTGAACTGCTTTCCGCTTCGGCACATAACCGTCCATGCCCGCACCGCTGTGCAGATGTACGACGGCGTGTGCGACCGTGCGGCGTTTGAGGCTGTGAGGCGCGAGTCCGCCGTGCCGGTCATAGAAAACGGCGACCTGCCGCTTCCTGATCCTGGCTTGGAGATGGCGTCGCCTGCCATGATCGGAAGGGCGTTCGTCCGCGCGATAGGCGGCAGAGCCGACTCCTGCGAGCTTCTTGGACGGTACATCGCCGCGTCCCGTCAGGAACTGCACGGAGACAGGCCTGTTCTGGGACGGATGAAGGAGCTTGTCGCCTATTGGCGCGACATTCCGTTCTGGCGTCGCCGCTGGGACGTCGTAAAGATGTGCCGCACGGTCGACGAGCTCCTGTCTGTAATCTCCCGCGCATAGACAATGGCGGCGAAGCTGCTCCTGCGCCCGTAGCGAAATCTCCGTGCAGGGGAAACGCCCCTCTCGTGTAGACCAACACGCTACCACGTGTGGACAAATGTTGAGTTGCCTGCGGCCAAATGATGAGCTCCAAGTGGACAGCCATGCCGGGCCACTGACCCGACGGAAATTTGCCGCGTAGCAGAGCGAATTTGGCCGCTAAGGAAAGAGAATTTGGCCGTGTAGCGACATGTTTTGTCTACGGGCCGCCCGGAGTGCGGCCCCTACCATGATTCCGTCCCTAAGGTCCCTTTGTACAGGCCGCGCGATTACGAGCCGTTCCAGCCGGCTGTTTGAGGGAATCCGCAACAAGCCGTTTTCGTGTCTTTTCGTGGCCGCGCGTCAGCGCTAAACATACTTGTCCCCGCCGGCTTTATTGACTTCGGACTTAAGAAAGTCCTTATGTCTGAAGTCCGAAGTCTGAAGTCTTATGCCATGAAGGCCAAGGCAACTTGTCCCGTTTCTGGTGCTTGGACAGGGGCGTTGCCACGATGGCTGGGATTTATGATATAATCGTAAGAAGGCAACAACTGCATATCTCCAATATTATGACACACGACGAGATTGAAAGAAGGGCGGCGAGCATTCCGGCCGAAGAGCGTCCGGTCGCTTCGTCAAAGCTGTCGGGGCTCGGGGACTTTCTCGGCATCTACGGCGGTGCGCGATTCGACACAGACGGACATTCGCCGAGGATCAAAACGCCGCTCGTGTCCGGAGTGTCGGCAGGCGAGACGGACGGAGGCCTCACGAAGCTCGGCGCTGGCACGCTCACTTTGACTGGTGCAAACGGCTACACCGGTCCGACGCGCCTTGAGGGCGGCACGCTCGTGTTCAACAGCGATCGCCCGGACGGCGACATCGAATTCCCGGCGGCGGCGCTGACAGTCTGCACGAATGCGGCCGCGCCGCTTCCCTGGGCGAAGTCGATCGGGTCGTTCCGCTCCGGCTGCGGCATTCGCGTCACCGAATGCGAGACGCTGGATTCCGCGTCGTGGAGCGGAGGCTGGCACACGGTTGCGCGGTTCAGCGAAACCGACCTGGACGCGCTTCCCGCAATAAAGTTCGTGAAGTCCGACGGCACGGTCGTCTCGAACGGGAACGGCTGGACGTTCCGAATCAACGCGGACAGGAGACGTCTGGAGTTCAGGGGCTTTCGCGGAACGCTGCTCCTCGTTCGCTGACGCATTGTCTGCCTGGCAGAACATCAAGGAAGGGGGGACGGCGATGAATGAGGTCAAATGCGATTTGGACAGGCGTGGCTTTCTCGCGGCGGTACTGGCGGCGGGCGTGGCTGGCTCGACGCGCACGGGCTCGCTCCCCGTGCCGAAGGGCCTGGCGCGCGGTGACGCGCAGCCGTCCGTCGGCGGGCGCGCAGGGCTGAAGACCCATGTAACTCCGTATTTCGACGGCGGCTGGACGATGTACATGTTCGCGGACCGCTGCAACAACGTCATGCTGTCCACGCTCTTCAAGTCGCCGTCCGGCAAGGTGGTGGTGATCGACGGAGGCTGGCCCAAGGACGCGGATTTCCTCGTCCCTGCGTTGAAGGAGCTCGGCGGCACGGTCGACTCGTGGTTCCTCACCCATGCGCACTGCGACCACTACGGCGCACTGGCGGACATCCTTTCGAGGCCGAATCAGGAAGGGCTCACGATCAGGAAGATCGTCCACAAGTTCCTGCCGGTCAAGTTCATAGAGGAGACGGAGAAGGGGAGCGTCCCATACGTGACTCCATTTCTCTGGGACCTCGCCAAAAGCAGGCTGAACGTCGAGACGCCAAAGGTTGGCCAGGTTTGGAGTTTCGGCGAAGGACTGACGTTCGAGTGCCTCAACGACTACGACCTCTCCATGCGCGTCAACTCGATCAACAACTCCAGCATATGCTATCGCGTCATGAACGGCGGAAAGTCGATCCTTGTGACGGGCGACATCGGCTGGCCGATGGGCGACAAGATGCTGAAGACGGTTCCAGCCGAAAAGATCAAGAGCGACGTCGTCTTCCTCTCGCACCATGGGCAGAACGGCGCGAACAAGAACTTCTACGAGGCCGTCAGGCCGGAGATCTGCGTGTGGCAGTGGCTTTGGGACAACAACCGGGGCGAGCAGGGCTACGGTTCGGGTCCTTGGCTCACGAACTATGTGAAGTGCTGGATGCAGGACCTCGGCGTAAAGCGGCAGTTCGTTCTGACGAGCGATGCCGCGCTTGGGCCGAAGAGCTGACGGGGAAGGTCGGCGGCCCGCGGTCCAGAGGACGCCGCGGCCGCTTTCTGGTATAATGTGCATCGTAAATGGGAGCCAAAACGACCAAACGGAAATGCGGTAAACGGAGGAACGGACTTCGTGTCGCCCTGTTTGCTCTGTGTCTGATTCTGCCAGTCTCCGCTGTTAGCGCGGGAGATGCGCTCGACCGCGCAGAGGCTCGGGCGCGCGAACTCTGCGCGCGCATGACGCTGGAGGAGAAGGCCGGCGAGCTGATGGTCTATGACTACATGGACCTCGGCAAGGATCATTGGCGCATCTACACCAACATGGTCTGTCGGAACGAGATCGGCGCGTTGATGCGCGTGCTGAGCGCAAAGGAGACGCGTCGGCTCCAGGAATTCAAGATGGCGAATTCCCGACTCGGCATTCCGCCGATCGTGCAGGAGGATATCACGCACGGCTGGTTGACGACGCTTCCGAGCCAGATCGCCATCGCGTGC
>JAEEZC010000089.1 GCA_016288465.1 Verrucomicrobiota bacterium
ACGCCCGGTGCGCAAGCCGGCTGATCAGGTGATAGCACCTGTTCTGCTCGACAACCCTGTTCTTTCTCATGTGGGCATTATACCAAAAACTCGGCTACTGTATCAATTTTACTGTATCAATAAGCTCTGACCCTTCATTCTGCTTGCCCTTCGAGACACGAAAACGGGGCTTCCCCCGACACGAAAAGACACGAAAGCGGATTGTTGCGGATTACCTCTGACAGCCGACAGGAACGGTTCATGGTGGTCGCGTGGAAGCGCAAGGGATACGCGGGAGCGGCTGGGACGCGACGATGGAAACGCGATGGAAACGCCAAATGACAAAATCACCCCACTTATACCCGAAGCCTCAATATTTTGGTATACTCATAGGCAACATGAGGCACGAGGGCACGTCAGAATGGCTGTCGTCGATGCGCGGCAAGCGCACCGTCAAGATACTTTCCGGCATAAGAGGCGTCGGCAAGTCCGCCGCGCTCGCCGCATGGCGCGACGAGCTGCTCTTCAACGGGCTGCCCGAGGAGCGCATCGTCTGCATCGACGCGGAGGAGCCTGTGCTGCGCCATCTCGTAACGGCCGACGACGTGCTGAAATACCTTTCGACGCAGCTGCCCGAGTCGGGTCCGGTGATAATGCTCATCGACGAGCCGGGCTCCTTTCCCGACTACGAGAAGTGCATCGGCGAGCTGCTCGGCCAGCGCCGTCTCGACATCTACCTCACCGTCTCCTCGCGAAGGCTCGTGACCGGCGGCCTTTCGGACTACCTTCGCGGCGCAATCGCGGTAAGGGAGCTCATGCCTCCGCCCGAAGGCATAAGCGAGACGGCGTCGCAGTCGCGCGCGCGGTGGAACGAGATCATGCTGCGGGACGTCCTTTCCGAGCCGGGCATAACCGACGTGAACATAGCCGAGAGCATCGCGGCATTTCTTGCGGACGCAGTCGGCGACCCGATATCGCTTCGCATGATAACCGCGGCGATCTCGCCTCCAGGCAAGCGGTTCTCGCCCAACACCGCCGACGCCTATCTGACCGCGCTCGAGCATTCGCATGTGGTCGAGAAGTGCTACCGATGGAGCGCGGACCACGAAGAGCCGCTGAACAGGCGCTACAGGGTGTTCTTCACCGATCCCGTGCTTCGCCTTGCGAGATTCGGCCTTGCGCCCGACGAAGACCGCCGCGCGGCGCTGAACATGCGCTGGCTGACGCTTCGCAGGAAGTCTACATACGTCTACCTTCCGGAGGACGACGACCTCGACAAGCCGTTCGAGTTCATCACCTCCGAAAAGCCGCCGCGCGCGGTGTAGACCGCGCGCGGCATCGATACGGCTGATTGACGCGGCTCAGCGCGCCGTGAAGCGCATCTTCGGATGCGCGGCCGTGAGCTCCGCGATCTGCGCGTCTGTGAACGCGCCCTTGGAGTAGGAGAGCGACTGCAGCCTGGGCAGGCTCTTCACCGTCTCGAAGTCGACGCCCTCCGCCCCGACCACGTTCAGAGAGGATATCGCGGGGTGGCCCGCAAGCGCCGAGAAGTTCACAACCTTGCGCGTGGTCTTCGTCGAAGCGGCGGAGAGGACGATCGAGCCGAGCTTGTCGCAGTTCTTGGCGAACGAGACGTCCACCTCGAAGTCGCCGCCGAGCTCAGCCTTCTTGATCGGCTTGCCGGCGAGGGCCTCGAGTCCCGTGACCTTGCCGTGCGCAAGGCGGGCCGAGAAGTAGGAGAGCTTCGAAAAGCCCTTGGCGAACGAGACGTCGATGTCCTTCCACGCGCCGCCGAGCTCGAGCTTGGTCACGGACGTGAGGCCCGAGAGCGACTCGAGATTGGAGTAGGAGCTGCCGGGAAGCTCCAGCTGCTCCATCTTCGTGCACGACGCGAGGTACTTGACGTCGCCGGCCTCGGGGATGACCTTGCCTGAGAGCTTGCGCCCGTCCATGTTCCAGATGTTCACGCGCTTGAGCGAGGCGAGCTTCCCGATCGGAGTGAGGTCGTCCACCGCCTCGGCGAAGACGCGGAAGTACTCGAGCTTCGTCAGCTTTTCGAGGAACGCGAGGCTCTCGACGCCCGAAAGCCCGCCTTCGAGCTCCTTGAGCTGGACGAGCTCGCCGAGCGAGTCGAAGACCTTCTGAGGCGCCTTCACCGCGTAGTAGTTGAGCTTCTCGAGCTTCTTGCAGGCCGCAAGAGGCGCGAAGTCGCTGATCGTCGAGCCGTAGAAGTCCGCGGACTTGAGGTTCTGCAGCGCGGCGACGACGGACATGTCGTCTATCGACGAATACCTTATCTCGACGGACGACGCCTCGGGAAACGCCGCGAGGACGGCCGCGATCGTCGCGGCGTCGCCCTTGTTGATCGAGAGCTTCACCTTGTCGGGCGAAGTCTTCTTCTCGGCGTCAAACGCGGCCCTCGCCTGCTTGGCCTCGTCGGCGGAGACGGCATTGCCGTCCTTGACCGTCACCATGCCCCAGCGCACCTCGGGCACGACGCCGAACGCCGAGGTCGCGGCCAGAGCCAAGAGAACAGCGGCGACGGGAGCCGCCGGCTGAGCTGCGGGCTTGGCGCCCTTTTTCTTCTTCCAGAAGAGGAACGCGATCGCGCCGGCGACGGCAAGGAGCAGCACGCCAAGCACGGGGCGGTAGAAGATCCACGCGATGGCGATCGTCACGAGAGAGCAGACGAGCGCCACAACGCCGGACACGAGGCCGATGCCCCAGCCGACGATGTCGCCAAGTATCGGCAGAACGTCGGCAAGCACCGAAAGCGGCTTCAGCACCATGGAAAGACCGAAGAACATCAGCAGGAAGCCCGCGAACCGGACGATCCAGGTGAACATCGCGTTCGCGTCGCGCGCCGCCTCGAACATCTCGGCCATCTCGGCGACTCCATCCTGCAGCAGATCGACCGTCTTCTTGGTCTTGGCGAGGTACGGCACGAAGGTGTCGCCCTTCTGCTTGGAGACGATCGAGATGTCGTGCGGGTACACGACCCTGAACGTCACGCGCATGTCGCCGATGCGGGCCTGGGTCGCGACGTCGCGGTTGTTGAGCGCGTTGTCGCGCGTCGCCTTGTTCGGCACGAGGATCGTGCCACCCTGGCGCTGGACGCGCTCGACCTTGCAGACGTAGTCGGTCGGGAACGCATACGCCTGGGCGGACCCGATCCGCGCGATCTGGCGCTCGGTCAGGCGGAACGCGCCGAACGAGACGTTCTGCGCGCGCCAGGACTCGCTCGGGAACTCGATGAAGCCGGGGTTCTCGTGGCCCGCCTCCTTGAACCCGCTCGAATCGATGGCCGTCTTCGACCAGACCTGCTCGTAGGTGTAGGTGGTGGTCTTCTCGACGCTGCCGCCGACCTTCTTCTTCTCGGTCGTCTTCTTGTTCTCCTTCCACTGGAACATCTCGGTCTCGCGCCCAAGCGCTATCGCCGTGACGGAGACGCCGAACGCCTCGTCGACGAGGACGTCCTTGGTGTCGGCCCTGCCTGTCATGTGGACGAGCTTGCCCTCCATCTCGGGATCGACCTTCGCGATCGACTCGACGGGCACGCACGCGCCCTCGCCCTCGTCAAGCGCCTTTGCCGTCTTGACGCTGTTGCCTTCGTTCCAGAACAGCAGGGGAAATCCCGCCAGGAACATCACGAGGCCGACGACCACGCCCTTTACAGCGCCGCCAAGCCTCGACCCCCACGACTCCGTCGTTGTCTCTGTTACCGCCATTTTCAGTATACCTTGCCTTTCGTTGTTTACGATCACTTCGCCGAAGCGGGGCTATTTGCCCTTCGGCTTAACCGCCTTCCCGCCGGCGCCGTCCTTCTTCGAGGACTTGTCGGACGCGGCGCCCAGCTTCCTGTGCTGCGCGCAGTACAGGCTGTCCGGCTCGGGCGCGCGGGAGCAGCGCTCGCCGTCGTACTTGAGCGCGCGGCACTGCTTCGCGGGCTTGGCGGGCTTGACGTCCGCCGCGTGCTGCTTGCAGTAGTCGGACTCGCCATCCTTCTTGTGCTTGCACCTGGTGCCCTTCTCGGTCACGGCCCAGCAGGTTCCGTCGTCCTTGAGCTGGGCCTTCTTCGGCTGCGCCTCGTCCGCAGGTGCGCAAAACGCGGCGAACATCGTCGCCGCGAGAACCAAGGCTGAAATCGCCTTCATCTTCCGCCTCACTTTGCGGGATGCACGCCCATGCCCTTTTCGGCGCCTTCAAGCGGCGTCGTGTAGGAGACCTTCTCCTTGACCTCGGTGACGGTCACCGTGCCGAGCTTGGTCATGGAGCTGTCGATCACCTCTCCGGTGTCGTCGTCGACGACCTCCTCGACCTTGCCGATGTCGAACTTCATGCCGACCGCAACGCCGTCGCGGGTGCCGCGGTTGACGATGAGCTTGTCGGGCTTGGCGAGGGAGACGGTGCCTTCCCACGGAATCGCGTCGAGCTGGGCGACGAGGAACTCGACGGCCTGCGCGACCGCGTCAGTGCACGCCTTGCCCATGTTGTCCTTCTCGAAGCCGGCAAGATCGCCCGTGAGCCCGCCGAGCTTGCTGCCGTGGTAGCCGATGCCGAGCCCGCGCCCGCCGCTCTTGCCGATGACGGTCTTGGACGCCTTGACCTGGCCGGTCGCGGAGTCGCACACGTAGATCGTCACGTTGATCTCGGTGGAGTCGCCCCCGCCGCCGAGCGAAATGCCCTTGAAGCCGAAGCCGCCCTTGGCGCCCTTGGTCTCCTGGACGTGCGTGATCGCGCCCTTGACGAGCAGCTGCGCAGGCGTCATGCGGCCCATCTTCGGAGCCTTCTTGCCGCCGGCCGTCCTGCCGGACGCCGCAAGGTCCTGCTCCTGCATCGCTGCCCCGCGCATGTCCGCCTCGCCGAGCACGATGAAGTGGCCCGACTGGACGAGCTGGTCGGTGAGGATCGTGCCCCACGCGTCG
>JAEEZC010000090.1 GCA_016288465.1 Verrucomicrobiota bacterium
CCCCCGACACGAAAAGACACGAAAGCGGCATGTTGCGGGTTACCTCTGACAGCCGGCTGGAACGGTTCGAGGTCACGCGGCCTGCACAAGGGGACGTAAGGGACGGAATGATGGTAGGGGCCGCACTCCGGGCAGCCCGTAAACAAGCATGTTTTGTTTAACGAGTATCCCCCGAGCGCGAAACGCGAGTCATTCAACTGACGAGTATAGGTTCAAAGGCCCTTGGCGCTGGCGAGATTTCGCTTTCTAAGAGTTTTGCGCTTACGCTGACAGAGCAAGGTGACATTGGAGACAAGACGGGGGGTAGAGGCGGCCCACGAACTCCGCGTTCCTCCTTTCGCGCTCCGCCATCGGCATGCGCCAAACTTCCTCTCAAGGGACTTCGCCTGAGACTCCTTAGAATGCTGCCGGATTGCGCCAATTCCGCATATTATGCCACAATACCGTCAGTTGCCGTTCGCAACAACCCACGCCCAGTTCGCCGCGACCGCGAGGGCCGCAAGAGCCCAGGCCCACGGACTGCGCGCGGCGGAGGCGAGCGCGCGGCGGAAGCGGGGCAGCCGATAGGCCGCCAGGGCGACGGGTCCTGCGGCGGCGAGAAGCGCCATGCAGAGCGGCTGCATCGCGAACGCGCCCGCGAAGTCGCCACGCATGGCGAGAAGGACGGCGCGCGTCGTTCCGCAGGTCGGGCAGGGAACGCCCGTAAAGCGCTTCAGAGGGCAGAGCGAGATGCCGCACCAGTGCGACAGCAGCACAAGCGCAGCGGCCAGTCCGATCAGGACAAGCAGCTGCGCCACGCCTGGCGTTCCGCCGTTTCGCGGCTCGCCCTTCACCTCAGTCCTGCGTTACTGCGCGGGAGGAAGCACCTCGGGCGTCGCCGGCTCGTCGGAAGCGCCCTCGGAAGCGCCGCCGTAGACTTCCTCATACGCGGCGGCGATGATGCAGTAGGCAAGAGGCATCGTGAGGAAAACGCCTACGCCGCAGGCGATTGCGCCGAGCCCGCCGATGAGGCTTGCGACCGTCACGACCAGGGCGACCGGCCAGAACCGCTTGTCCTGGAACAGCTTGAACGGCGTGGTTATCGCCTCGCCGAACGTCGCGTCCTGATCGGTCACGAGCAGAAGCGCCCAGGCGAGGACAGTCGGAACCACGCATATGTTGATCAGAAACGCGGCAATCTTGCCAAGTATTGGCACGACCATCAGGATCGTCGTGGCGACCGACATCACAACGACCGTGACAAGCACGGCAAGAAAGGCGGGCAGGAAGCGGGAGAAGCCGTTGAACACGTCGCCGAAGGCAGGCTTCGGGTCTTTGCCGCGCAAGAGCGCGAGGATTATCGCAAAGACGCCGCAGAACATCGGGCCAGAGCAGATGCCGCAGGTGACGCCGCCGACTACCATCGCAAGCGCAGTGGCGGGGAACACAATCATGAAGTTCTCCTTATACAGATTCAGCCCCTTGTCGAGCGACGGACCAAGGGTTGCGGAACGGACAATAGGCTTTATCATGTTCGATTTACTCCTTAATGTGTGAGTGTTGTCGGAATTGTACCAAAACAGCGGCATTTCCACAAGTGCCCGCTTGACTACTCAAGAAGTATTAGATAGACTTAGGGGCATGAGAGAAGCCTGTTTCATCGCTCTTGGCTCGGTATGCCTCATCGTGGGGCTCGCTGGGTGCGTCGTCCCCGTGCTGCCGGGCGTGCTGTGTTCGTACTGCGCGCTTCTCGCGCTTGTTCCGACCTCTCATGCGCTGTCGGGGACGAAGCTGATGGCTGGCGCGGCGGTTGCGGTAGCCGCGCTGGTTCTCGACTACGTGGTGCCGGCGATGGGCGCAAGAAAGTTCAACTGCTCGGGATGGGGAGTGTTCGGCTGCATGGCGGGCACGGTCGTCGGCGTCTTCTTCGCTCCGCTTGGCATCGTTCTCGGGCCGTTTCTCGGGGCGGTCGCGGGCGAGCTGATCGCAGGCAGGGCGACGCACGAGGCGCTGCGCGGCGGCTTCGGCGCGCTGCTGGGGTTCCTGTTCGGGTTCGCGATCAAGCTTGCGGCATGCGCACTGTTCGCGTGGTGGTTCGTGCAGGCGTGCTTCCAGTCCGCGGCGGCTTGACGCTGCCGGGCAAATACCTTATAATGTCCTGATCTTGGCGATTTCGCACACAACACGAATCATGGAGGCGGAGCGGAATGAAGATTGACAGACGGGCCTTTCTCAAGACTTCGGCGCTGGCGGCGATGACAGCCCATGCCGGCAAGGCGGTGGCGATGCTGCCATCCGAGCAGGCGGCGTGGGACAAGTGGGAGAGCACGGCGATACCGCGGCCGGAGGGCATCCTTGCGTCAAGCCCGATGCTGCAGTGTCCGGCGCCGGACTCGATGGGCGTCGCCTTCTCGGTGACCGCGCTCTCGGCGGGCTTCGCCGAAGTTGCGGACAACCCGGAGATGAAGGGCTCGCGTCGCATCGAGGCGGAAGGAGTGCCGATCATGCCGACGGACGAAAGGGTCCATCTTATTCGCATGACGGGGCTCAGGCCCGGAACGCGCTACTGGTACCGCGTAGGCGCGGCGTCCCTCGCGCATCCGATAGGGTACTGGACGAAGCAGTCCGAAATCGTCTGGAGCGCCGTGCACTCCTTCACGACTCCTGGCGAAAGCGCGCCCTCGCATTTCGCGATGATGAGCGACACTCATGCCGAGTACGGGCAGATGGCGCGCATGACGGCGAAGTACCGCGGTCTCGGCGCGCCTTTCGTCGTCTGGAACGGCGATGTCGCGAGGAGCAAGATGAACGACCGCAACGACCTCGTCAGGAACTTCATCGAGCTGCCTGAGAACGACGGCTACGCGTCGGACGCGGCAATCGTCTTCAACTCGGGCAACCACGACTACCGCGGCGACTACGCGTGGAAGCTGGACGAGGTCATCATGCCGCGTCCGTCGTCCGAGCGCGCCGGGAGATTCGAGCACCTCATGCGCAACTTCGCCTTCCGCGCGGGAGAGATCGCGCTGATCGGGCTCGACACGGGCGAGGACAAGCCCGACCGCCATCCGTCCTTCGGCGGACTGGCGAGGTTCGGCAGATACCGCGAGCTTCAGGCGGAGTGGCTGAAGGACCAGTTCAACCGCCCCGAAATAGCCAAGGCCCCCTACATCGTGGCGTTCGTCCACATTCCGATCTTCGACAGCGACCCGAACGCGAACCCGGGGAACGTGCTTGAGGACTACGCGGAATGGCAAGCCGACTGCGCGGCGCTGTGGGGGCCGACCCTTGCGGAGAACGGCGTGCAGCTAGTCATGGCGGGCCACACGCACAAATACCGATTCGACCCTGCGACTGCGGAGCGTCCTTGGGCGCAGCTCGTCGGCGGCGGCAGAGGGGAGAAGACGCACCAGACGGTCGTCGACTGCAGGGTGGATGGCGGAAAGCTCGTCGCCGACGTCTGGAACACGGACAGCGACACGCTGATCGCCTCCCACCGCTTCGACCCGAGGGCCTGCTGAGGCCAGCCGCGTTCAGCGCCTCTTCTTGCGCGAGGCGCGCGTCTTGCGGGGCGATTCGTTCTTCAGGGCCTTCAGCTGGTCGCGCAGATAGGCCGCGCGCTCGAATTCGAGCCGGTCCGCGGCCTCGAGCATTTCGCGCGTGAGCTCCTCCACAAGCGCGGGGCCGTCCTTCGCCGAGTCCGGAGACACGGCCACGGCCTGCGACTTGCGGTCGGCGGCGAAGAGGTACGAGCTCTCGTTTATCGGACGCGAGACGGAGTGCGGCTTCACGCCGTGCTCCGCGTTGTAGGCGATCTGGCGCGCGCGGTGGTCGGCCGTGATCGCGAGGTATTCGCGTATCGCGTCGGTCTTGTGGTCGGCATACAGTATGACGCGCCCCTTCACGTGCCTGGCGGCGCGGCCCGCCGTCTGCAGCAGCGACGTCGTGGACCTGAGAAAGCCCTCCTTGTCGGCGTCCAGTATCGCGACAAGCTCGACTTCCGGCAGGTCGAGGCCTTCACGCAGAAGGTTGATGCCGACCAGCACGTCGAATTCGCCCTTCCTCAGACGCTGGAGTATCGCGACGCGCTCTATGGCGTCGATGTCGGAGTGAAGGTACTCGACGCGGACGCCTGTCTCGTGCAGATACCGCGTCAGGTCCTCCGAGCTCCGCTTCGTGAGCGTCGTGACGAGCACCCTGCCGCGCGCTCCGCCTCCGTCGCCGCACACGCGCCTTATCTCTCCGATGAGGTCGTCTATCTGGCCGGCAAGAGGCCGCACCTCCGCATCCGGATCGAGAAGGCCCGTCGGACGAATGACCTGCCGGGCGACCGTCTTCGAGACCGAATACTCGTACTCGCCGGGCGTTGCCGAGCAGAACACGACCTGGTCGACCTTGCCGTCGAACTCGTCGAATGTGAGCGGACGGTTGTCCTTGGCGCTCGGCAGCCGAAAGCCGTAGTCGACCAGCTTCTGCTTTCTCGCCTGGTCGCCGTTGTACATCGCGCGCAGCTGCGGCACAGAGACGTGGCTCTCGTCCACGATGGTCAGAAAGTCCTTCGGGAAGTAGTCGATGAGGCACTCCGGCGGCGAGCCGGGTGCCCGACCCGTCAGCGGACGCGAGTAGTTCTCGATGCCATTGCAGTAGCCGAGCTCGCGCATCATCTCGATGTCGTACTCCGTGCGCTCCCTCAGCCTCTGCGCCTCGAGAAGCTTTCCCTTCGACTCGAACCAGGCGAGGCGCTCCTGAAGCTCGGCTTCGATGCGCGCGAACGCAGCCTCGAACTTGTCGCGGCCCATGACGA
Source organism: Verrucomicrobiota bacterium (assembly GCA_016288465.1). GTDB lineage: Bacteria > Verrucomicrobiota > Kiritimatiellia > RFP12 > UBA1067 > UBA1067. Next base: position 4,784 of record JAEEZC010000090.1, read on the forward strand.
ACTGCTTGGCCGGGGTTATGACGGCAGCCGGCATGGAAACGCCGCATCTGCCGGTGACGGGGTCCAGCTCGCGTATGGAGTCGACCTCGTCGCCGAAGAACTCCACCCTCACGGCCTTCGTTTCGTATGCGGGGAACACATCCACCACGTCGCCGCGCACGCGGAACGTGCCGGGAGCGAAGTCGAAGTCGTTTCTGGCGTACTGCGCCCCAACAAGGTCGGCCGCGAGCCGTGCCCTGCCCTCGGCGTCACCGACCGACACGCGAACCGCAAGGTCGCGGTATTCGTCGGACTCGCCAAGGCCGTAGATGCAGCTCACCGACGAGACGACGATTACGTCCCTGCGGGCGATGAGCGCGTTGGTGGCCGCGAGACGATAGCGCTCGATCTCCTCGTTTATCGCCGCGTCCTTCTCTATGTACGTGTCGGTCTGCGGTATGTACGCCTCGGGCTGGTAGTAGTCGTAGTACGAGACGAAATACTCCACCGCATTCTCGGGGAAGAACTCCTTCAGCTCGGCGAAGAGCTGGGCCGCCAGCGTCTTGTTGTGCGAGAGCACCAGCGTCGGACGGTTCCACGCGGCGATGAGGTTGGCCATTGTGAAGGTCTTGCCCGAGCCCGTAACGCCCTGCAGGACAAGCCTTCTTTCGCCGCGCTTCAGGCCCTCCAGCAGCGCGGCGACCGCCTCCGGCTGGTCGCCTGTCGGCGCGAACTTCGAACGGAGACTAAACAAGCCGCCTGAGGTATTGGCCATAGGTGGACTTCCCGTAGGTGTCGGCGAGTCGTCTGAGCTGCCCGTCGTCAATCCAGCCGGAATTCCACGCAATCTCCTCTATGCAGCTCATCTGGAGGCCCTGCCGCTCTATGATGGCGCGCACGAAGTTGGTCGCATCGGCGAGAGACTGGTGCGTGCCGGTGTCCAGCCACGCGAAGCCGCGGCTCATGAGCCGCACCTTCAGCTCGCCGCGCCGCATGTACTCGCGGTTGACGTCCGTTATCTCATACTCTCCGCGGGCGGAAGGCCTGAGGGCCGAGGCGATCTCAACCACCGAGTTCGGATAGAAGTAGAGTCCCACCACGGCGTAGTTCGACTTCGGACAGGCCGGCTTCTCCTCCAGGGAGACGGCGGTGTTGTCCGGCCCGAGCTCGACGACTCCATACCTTTCCGGATCGGCCACGCGGTAGCCGAACACCGTCGGCGCGCTTTCGGCGTTGACCTCCCTGAGCATTCGCGGCAGGTTCGCGCCGTAGAAGATGTTGTCCCCGAGAACCAGGCAGACGTCGTCGCCGCCGATGAAGTCCCTGCCGATGACAAAGGCCTGGGCCAGGCCGTCCGGCCTCTCCTGGACCTTGTACGAAAACTTCATGCCGAGGCCCGAGCCGTCGCCGAGAAGCCGTTCGAAGAGAGGCAGATCGTCGGGCGTGGATATGACCAGCACCTCGCGTATCCCCGCCAGCATAAGCGTCGACAGGGGATAGAAGATCATCGGCTTGTCGTAGACGGGCAGCAGCTGCTTCGAGACCACCCTGGTAAGCGGATGGAGTCTTGTTCCCGCGCCGCCGGCCAGTATGATGCCCTTTCTCACGGTACGCCCCCAGTTCCTTTTGGCGATGTCAGTTGCCGGTCGCGAGGCGCTCGGCGAGACGCTCCGGCAGACCCGCGCGTCGTATGCGCTCCTGCGCGGCGGCGATGTCGTACTCGAGCCGCCTGAACGTGATCTGCCGCGTCTTCATGTCGAAGATGACGTACGTCGCCCGCGGATCACCGTCGCGCGGCTGTCCGACGGAGCCGACGTTGATGAAGTACTTGCGGCCGATCGGCAGTCTGAAGTCCTGGGCGTCGATGCGGTACACCGCCGAGACCTGCTTCTCGTAGATCATCGGGCAGTGCGTGTGGCCGTGGAAGCACAGCGGAGTGATCTGGTGGGCGAAGTGCGCCTCGGCCTGAAGGTGGTCGAAAACGTAGCCGAACGCCTCCGGATTGTCCATCGTCGCATGGACGAGCGTGATGCCCATCGTCGTCTTGACGAACGGAAACGACCGCAGAAAGGCCATCTCGTCGTCGTTCAGCTGGTGACGCGTCCACTCTATGACCTCGGCGGCAGCGGGGTTGAAGTCCTCGAGATTCTGGGCGGACGACACGTAGTGGTCGTGGTTGCCCATGACGATCGGGCATCCCAGGTCGCGGACGATCTGCAGACACTCGTGTGGACACGCGTTGTAGCCGACAACGTCGCCCGTGCAGAGAAAGTCCGTGACGCCCTGACTGCGGCAGTCGTCCAGCACGACGTTCAGCGCGTCAATGTTCGAGTGGACGTCACCGAATATGGCGAATATCTTGTCCAACTTTCACTCCTTCCCCGTCTGACCTGACTCACTTCAGCAGCGCGGAGACCAGCTGCAGGTCGTCCGGCGTTGTCACCTTGAAATTCGGCTTGAAGCTTTCGACGATCTTCACCGACCCTCCGGCGAGCTCGACGACCTGGCAGTCGTCCGACACGTCCGTCTTCGGCTGCAGCTTCTTGTATGCGTTGCGAAGCGTGCGCATCTGGAACGCCTGCGGCGTCTGCACGGCCCATATCCTGTCGCGCGGCACCGTCTCGGTGACGGCCAGGCCCTTCGCGCATCTCTTGAGCGTGTCGGTGACCGGCCGACCGACGGCGACGGCCTCGTTGCGCTTGGCCGCCTTAACGACCTCGGCGACGACGTCGGAAGTCACGAGCGGGCGCGCGCCGTCATGCACGACGACCACGCGCGTGTCGAGGTCGCACGCACCGAGCCCCGCGAGGACCGAGTCCTGCCGTCTGACGCCGCCTGCGACGATCTTGTCGAGCTTCGAGATCCCGAACATCTTGACGACCGCCTTCGCGGCGAGCTGCTGCTCCTTCCGGACGACCAGCACGATGCGGTCGATCTCCGGGCAGCGCTCGAACGCGAGCAGCGACCACGCCACAACGGGCTTGTTGCCGAGCGAGAGGAACGCCTTGTCCACCCCTCCTCCCATGCGGGTCGACTTGCCCGCAGCCAGAATTATCGCAGTTGTCATGTGTCAGCGCTCCTTCCTGCTTCCTGTCATTGCGCCGCCGCGGCTAGACCAGCCCCTTGCCGCAGCACTTCTTGTACTTCTTGCCCGAGCCGCACGGGCACGGATCGTTCCTCCCGACCGTCTGGGCCGACGCGGGCCTCGCCACCTGCAGAACCGACTCTGCTCCGGGCGCCGGCGGATGGCTCATCATGCTGGCGAACAAGTCGCCGATCGTCTTCGCGTTCTCGCGCGGATCGCGCGCCGCCGCAACCGGGGCGCTTCTCGGCTTGCCGGCGGCGTCCGCCTCGGCGTCGGCGTCGAACTCGCCGGCGTTCGTCTGGGCCTGCTGGGCCATCATGTTGAACGCCGCCTGCAGACGCGCCGCGGTGGCGCTGCGGAACTCGGCGGAGACGACCTTCGACTTGATCGTGGTCATCAGCGCCTCGAACATCTCGAACGCCTCCTTCTTGTACTCGATGAGCGGGTCCCTCTGGCCGTAGGCTCGCAGGCTCACGCCCGTGCGGAGATCGTCCATCGCGCGCAGGAACTCCTGCCATTCGCGGTCTATGACCTGCAGGAAGACGCCCCTCTCCATGTACGGCAGGACCTCGGGATCCTCGCCGGAGCACTTCGTCTCGTACGCCTCCTCCACGCGCTTCATCACGAACTCGCCGGCGGCTTCGGGATTGCCCATAAGAGGCTTGAGATCTTCCTCCGAGACCATCACGGGGAACGTCACGCCGAGCCAGCTCATGAAGTCGTCAAGGCTGCCGTCCTTCGCGTCGAAGAGGTAGCGCTCGCACTGCGTGAGCACGAGATCGTTCATCACGTCGAGTATGAGGCCGTGCACCGTCGCCTGGTCGCCCTGGAGCACGCGCCCGCGCAGCTCGTACACGACCGAGCGCTGCTTGTTCATCACGTCGTCGTATTCGAGCGTGCGCTTGCGCACCGCGAAGTGCTGCTGCTCGACGCGGCGCTGCGCCGTCTCGACGGAGCGGTTCAGCCACTTGTGCTCCATCACCTCGCCCTCCTGGAGGCCGAGGCGCTGCATGATGCCGGCGATCCTCTGCGAGCCGAAGAGCCTCATCAGCTTGTCTTCCAGCGAGATGAAGAACTGCGACGAGCCCGGGTCGCCCTGGCGCGAGCAGCGGCCGCGCAGCTGGCGGTCGATGCGGCGGCTTTCATGGCGCTCCGAGCCGATGACGTGAAGCCCGCCGAGCTCCTTGACTCCGGGCCCGAGCTTGATGTCCGTGCCGCGGCCCGCCATGTTCGTCGCGATCGTCACGGCGCCTGGCTGGCCGGCGAGGGCCACGATCTCCGCCTCGCGGGCGTGGTTCTTCGCGTTCAGCACCTCGTGAGGTATGTGCGCGATCTTCAGCATCCGCGAGATCACCTCGGACGTCGCGACCTCAACCGTTCCGAGCAGAATCGGCTGGCCCTTCGCGTGCCGCCTCTCGACGTCAGCGATTATGGCCTTGAACTTCTCGCGCTCGGTGCGGTATATCTGGTCGTTGCCGTCGATCCTGTTCACCGGCCTGTTCGTCGGTATGGAGACGACGTCGAGCTTGTAGATGTCGCGGAACTCCCTGGCCTCGGTCTCAGCCGTGCCCGTCATGCCGGAGAGCTTCTTGTAAAGGCGGAAGTAGTTCTGTATCGTGATCGTCGCGAGAGTCTGAGACTCCTTCTCGATCTCGACGCCCTCCTTCGCCTCGACGGCCTGGTGCAGGCCGTCCGACCAGCGCCGCCCGGGCAGCACGCGCCCCGTGAACTCGTCGACGATGTAGACGTGGTTGTCCTGCACGACGTACTCCACGTCCTTCTCGTACAGGCAGTACGCCCTCAGAAGCTGGTCCACGACGTGCACGCGGTCGGACTTCTCGACGAACGCCGACTGCGCGTTGCGCCTCTTCTCCAGCCTCTCCGCGTCGGAAAGCGACCTGTCGCCGTCTATCGCGCTCATCTCCGCCGCGAGGTCCGGCAGCACGAACATCTGCGGGTCCTGCGGGCAGATCTTCTCGCAGCCCTTGTCGGTGAGCGACACCTCGCGCGTCCGCTCGTCGATCGTGAAGTACAGCTCGTCCTTCAGCGCGCGCGCGTGCTCCTTGTATATCTCCGAGAGGAACTGCATCTCCACGTCTTCGTGGTGCTTCCTGAGCTCCGCGTTCTCGAGCATGTGCCGGAACTGCTTGTGCCGCGGCATCGAGTGGTAGACCTGGTATATCTTGTCCTTGAACGTCGCGACGTCGCCGGAGTCTATCGCCTTCTTCGCCTGGGCTATGAACTCGTTGCACTGCGCAGTCTGGACCCTGACGATGGACGAGACCAAGGGGTTCAGCTCGACGTACACGTGCGCCGTCGAAATCGTGGCGGGGCCGGAGATGATGAGCGGCGTCCTCGCCTCGTCGATGAGAATCGAGTCGACCTCGTCGACGATCGCGAAATGATGCCCGTTCTGCACCACCTGCTCGGGCTGCTGCGCCATGCCGTTGTCGCGCAGATAGTCGAAGCCGAATTCGCTGTTCGTGCCGTAGGTGATGTCGCAGCTGTACTGCGCGCGGCGCTCCTCGGAGTCCATCGAGTTCTGGATGCACCCGACGGTCAGGCCCAGGTACTTGTAGAGGTGGCCCATCCATGTCGCATCTCGCTTGGCGAGATAGTCGTTCACGGTGACGAGCTGCACGTTCTTGCCCGCGAGCGCGTTCAGGTAGAGCGGCAGCGTCGCGACCAGCGTCTTGCCCTCGCCCGTCTGCATCTCGGATATCTTGCCCTGATGCAGCACTATGCCGCCGATCAGCTGCACGTCGAACGGCACCATGTTCCACGTCAGCGTGTGGCCGCAGACCTCCTCGGTCGTCCCGCACAGCTTGCGGCAGGCGTTCTTCACAAGCGCGAACGCCTCGGGAAGCAGATGGTCGAGCGTCTCGCCCTTCGCGATGCGGTCCCGGAACTCCTGCGTCTTCGCCGGAAAGTCCGCATCGGAGAAGTTCTTCGCCTGATATTCCTCCTCAATTCGATTGATCTCGCGGACGATTGGCCAGAGCTTTTTAAGCTCGCGATCGTTCCTGGTCCCGAATATTGCCTTCAAGAGATTCATAGTAGGTACATATTATACCAAAAATCGGCCACTCAGTGAGGCCGACTTGCCCCTCACGCCCTTTTCGGGGGCGTGAAGGCGCGAAAAAGCTCTAGCCGGCGCCCTTGCGGACGCGTCACTCGGCCGTCAGCTCGAACACAGCCGAGTCGTAGTCGCCGCGCAGACGGACGGGCAGGCCCATCGCCTTGAGCGACTCTCCGGACAGCCTCTTGCCGTCGGCCAGCGTGTGCTTGACGCCGTCTCTCACGTTGATCTCGCGGACGCGGTACGTCTTCTCGCCGCAAATGCCGTCGAGGCGGATCGGCGGCACGTAGTCGCTCCAGTTGCCGCGCACAAGTCCCCAGAGGAACACGACGGCGTGCGTCGCGCCCTCGTTCGCGTACATGAGCGCCGCGTGGCTGCTGCCGTACGGCGAAACAAGGCGGTAGAGGTCGCCCTGCTGCACGGTCGGACGGATGCGCTTGTAGTCCGCAACGCACTTCTTCGCGAAGGCGACTTCGTTGGTGTCCATGTTCTTCGGATGCAGCTCGAAGCCGAGTCGGGCGCTCATCGCCACGTCGAAGCGGTACTTGAGCGGAGTGGTGCGCTTGGTCTGGTGGTTCGGCACGTCCGTCACGTGCGCGGCGATCGCGCAGGCCGGATAGAACTGGCTCTCGCCCCACTGAATGAACACGCGCTCGCGGGCGTCGGAGTCGTCGGAGCCCCAGAACTCGTCCGCATACCGCAGAAAGCCGTAGTCAACATGCCCGCCGCCGGAGGAACACGCCTGTATGTCCACCTGCGGATACTTCGCGCGGAGCTTAGCGAGCAGGTCGTAGAGGCCGACCGTGTAGTCGAACGGAAGGTTCGCCTGGTGCTGGGCGTCAAGATATGTGGAGCCGATGTTGTAGAAGTCGGCGTTCGCGTCCCACTTGATGTAGCTGAGGTCGGGGACCTTCGAGTAGAGCGCGTCGAGCTGCCCGTAGATGTTCTCGCGCACTGCCGGATTCGAGAAGTCGAGCACCGTCTGGGAGCCGCCGCGCCCGACCTTCACCGGACGGTTCTTCGCGCGTATCACCCAGTCGGGATGCGCCTCGTACAGCCAGCTGTTGGTGTTGACCATCTCGGGCTCCACCCAGAAGCCGAACTTGAGGCCCCTCGCCTTCGCCTCGTCGCTGAGGCCGACGAGACCGTTGGGCAGCTTCTCCGGGTTGACGACCCAGTCGCCAAGCCCGACCTTGTCGCGGTGCACGTCGTCGCGCGCGTACTTGCCGGTGCCGAACCATCCGTCGTCCAGCACGAACAGCTCGCCGCCCATCTCCTTCACTCCGTCCATCATGTCGTGCAGAACCTTCTCGGTGAAGCTGAAGTAGCTGCCCTCCCAGCTGTTGAGCAGAACGGGGCGAAGCTTGCCGCCCGCCGGCATCTGCCATTCGCGCGCCCAGCGATGGATGTTGCGCGATATCTGGCCCTTGCCGGACGACGACCAGGTGAACGCGAACTTCGGCAGGGCGATCGACTTGCCCGAGTCAAGCACGTACGCTCCAGCGCTAGTGTCGGCGCCCGCGCGAACCTCGACGAAGTCGCACTGGTCGCGCTGCACGCTAATCCCCCACGAGCCCGACCAGCAGAGGACGCCGCCGAACACCCTGCCCGACGTCTCGCTCGCCGCTTCGCCTACGCTCAGCATGAAGCTCGCGTTGTTGTCCCACGCGTCCCTCACGCCGCTGCGCGAGCCGATGGACACGGTCTGGCCGCGCTCCACGGGCGTCTCGCGCAGCTGCGCCTCCGACGCCCACTGGCCCGTCACGTACTGAAAGCTGAACGCGTTCGCAAGAAGCGGAAAGCCCATCGCGAACGAGTCCATCCGGCCCAGCCTGACCGCGCCGTCCTCCTCGTTCCTGAGCTCGACCCACGTCTCGATGACGTCGCAGGTCTCAAGCGCCCTGAAGTGCTGGACGACGAAGAACGGATACGACGCGTCCTTCATGGTGAGCGCCACGTGCTTCGCGCCGGGCGCGTCTTCCACGGTCTCCGCCTTCACGCCGACAAGCACTGTCGTCGGGCATCCGTCGGCATGCGTCGCCTGAAGCCCGCCCCACTTGTTGAAGCTATAGCCCCTCTGCGCGCTTTCGCCGTAGACGGCGTAGGCGGACGGGGCGCGCTGGACGTAGTTCCCGCCAGTCCACCTGTTCCATGAAAGAGCCGCCGCGTCGGAGAAGCCGGCAACCCTGTCGCCGTAGTGCAGCACGTTCCACGAGCCGTCCTTCAGAGCCAGGGCAAGCGAGGTCGTCTTCGTGCTAAGCAGGCATTCACGCCCAATTTCGGCGGCATCCGCCGCGACTACGAAACCGACGGCGAGAGCCGCGGACAGCATGACTACAGTCGACTTTCTATTCATAAGGCTTATACTATAGCATTTTTCAGCTCTACCGCGCAAGCGCGGCGAATCCCGAGAACGGATCAGCCACGGCGTCCGAATCGCAGCTTGAAAGAGTTCTTGCGCCATTCGATAAGCCCGAGGTCCCGCATTCGACCAAGCGAACGGGAAAGAGCCGGGCGCGTCACGCCGAAGTACTCCGCCATCCTCTCACGGTTGAAAGGGACTGTGACCTCCCCTGTGCCGCCCGACTCGTTGTCGAGCTCCGAGAGGTACACACGTATCCGGGCCTCTATGGACGGAGCGTCCATGACCGCAAGCTTCCTCCATGTCGAGAAGAGCTCGCGCGAGAGTATCTTGGCCGCATTAAGCGCAAGCCGTGCGACCAGCGGACCTCCCGACGCCATGAACGTGCGTGTGCGATCCATGTCGAAGGAGACGAGCACCGTGTCCTCCGCCGCGACGACAGTCCCGGGCCAGCATGTTATCTCGGGCACGTGCAGAATCCACAGCCCCAGCACCGAGCCGCGCCCAAGCTCGCGGACAAGCACGGGATGGTCTTCGCTCGTCTGCTCGTACACGAAAAGACGGCCGGACGCAATCGCCATAAGCCTCTCCGCCCTGAAGCCAGCGTGCACTACGGTCTCTCCGCGGCGGAACGACCGCCGCACCCCGTTCATCCGCTCCAGGGAAAGTTCCACGCCGTCGACGGGAACGCCGCTGAAGAACTCCATGCCATGAGCAAGTTCAACCAGTGTCATGCCCGTATTATACCAAAAACTGCGCCGCGCTCAAGTCTCCGCGTATGCGCCGAGAAACGCGAAGTGCTCGATCTCGGGATCCTGCGAAAGGTCGGAGAGCAGCCTTATCACGGCAGGGTTCTTCGGCGTCGCCTCGAAATCGAATATGAAGCGGAACTCAAAGTCCATGCCGGGCACGGGACGCGACTCGAGCTTCGTAAGGTTGACGTCTATCGAGGCAAATTTCGTGATTATGGACGCAAGCGCGCCTGGACGGTGCGGCAGCGACAGCATGATCGAAATGCGGTTTGCGTCGGGATATATCTCGAGCTCCTTCGATATGCAGATGAACCGCGTGTAGTTGTAGGCGGCGTCCTGTATTCGCTCGGCTATCACGCTGAGCCCGTAGATGTCCGCGCAGGCGCGGGACGCAATGACTGCGATGTCGCGCCTGCCCGACGAAGCCGCGTCTCTCGCCGAGACCGCAGTGTTCACGGCCGGAGTGGCCTTCACATTGGGATGTCTCTTCAGGAACGCCGAACACTGGGCGAGCGCGTGCGGATGGCTCACGATCTCCCGAACATCCTCCACCGCGACGCCGGACGGAGCGAGCAGCACGTGGTCGACCTTAAGCCTCAGCGACCGAGCGATGTGGAAACTGTGCTTCTGCATCAGGTCGTAGACCGCCGCCACCGAGCCTGCCGCCGAATTTTCCACAGGCAGGACTCCATAAGGGCAAAGGCCCTTCTCCACCGCCTCGAACACCTTCTCGAAGCCGGAGAAATAGACGATGGTCGGACTCTTGACCAGCTGCGAAGCCGCCTGCTGCGCATAGGACCCCTCGGCGCCGCAGCACGCGACAAACGCATTCTGGGAAAACTGGCGTTCGCAGGCGGCGGCCGCCGTCCGGATCTCCTCCGCCAGAGGCGAGAGGCGGTTGTGCCGCTTTTCGCGCTGAATATCGGCTATCGAGTCCCAAAGGCGCATCCGCCGCTCGGCAAGGCTCCTGATCTCGTCGTCAAGCCTGCCTATCTCACGACGCACGTCATCCAATTCCATGTCCATAGGCGGAATCATACCAAATACGGACGTGCCGCGCCGTACCTCTAGGTTACGGAATGCGCGTAAAACAGCCATGCACCAGCGCACCCTGCCATGCTAGAAGCTGCCGGGCGCTAAATGGTGCCAGGAGCGGGACTCGAACCCGCACGCCCGATTACCGGGCCGCGGATTTTAAGTCCGCTGCGTCTGCCATTTCACCATCCTGGCGCATATGCCGTGCGATTCCCTATTATTATATCAAATCGGCAGGCGATTTTGCAGAAGAGCCACATTTTTCTGTCGCGCCAACGCATTTCGGGTCTAGCGTGACAATGTGGTGACATTTCTGCCGCGGGCGTGCATTCTCCTTCTGTGATGACATCGGAGAAAGGAGAGTTTTACGGCCACCTGGCGCGGCGGATTTTGTTCGTGGCGGCGGCGACAGGCGTCTATGGAGCGGTGCTCGCGGTCTGGCGGTCTCCGCTCATGGCGGCTTATGTCGCGGCAAAGCTTCCGCTTGTGTTCGTCGGGGCGACGCTCGCAGTGTCGGTGTTCTGCTGGATGGCCGGACTTGCGGCTGGCGCGGAGCTGAGGTATCGTGAAGTCCTTGCGGCCGTTGTGTTCGCGATGTCCGTCGCAGGGGCGATACTTCTGGCGCTTGCGCCCGTGGTTCTCCTCTTCGTCTTTTCCGCCGCGCCTGACTCGGCCCCGCCCGAAACGATGCGCCTGGCGCATTCTGCGATGATGCTTGCGCACATAGGCGTAATGGGAAGCGCGGGAACAGTCGGCGTGGCGCTTCTCTACAGGCGTCTCAGAAGGCATGTTCCCGCGGAGTGCAGGCTCGGGATGATGCTTGCTCTCTGGCTTGAGGCGTTCGCCGTCGTCGGATGCCAGCTCGGCTGGATCATGAGGCCTCTCGTCGGCAGCCCCAACATTTCCGTGGAGTTTCTCCGCGCCGACGCTCTTGAGAGCAACTTCCTTGAATCCCTGTCAACCCAGATCATTCCACACCTACTCAACGGAGGAGTCGTAAAATGAACAACGAGACAACAACAGGACTCGGCGAGCTGCTGCGCGCGCCGGGCGACGTCATGGGCTTTGCGGACGGCAAGGCGCGCTGCTGGCGGCTTGCCGCATTCCTTGCGTTCGTGACGGCGGCGGGATGCGCGCTGTTCGGTTTTGCCGTCGGATCGTTCGTCAGCCTTGAGGTCGCGGCGCTTGACGCGGCGAAGATGGTCGGCATCGCGGCGTTTTCGTACGCACTGTGCTTCCCGACGCTGTATGTCTTCGCGACGATCAGCGGATCGAAGCTTTCGGCGGCGCGGCTTGCCGTCCTCGGTCTCGTCTGCACGGCGACGCTCGGAAGCCTCCTTGCGGCGCAGTCGCCGATTCTTTGGCTCTTCTCCGTGTCGACGGAGAATGCCGCGTTCATAGTTGTCCTGTCCTGCGTTCTCGCGGCGCTGTCGCTTGGGTTCGTGGCGCGCCCGATTGCCGCGGCGGCAAAGAGGGAAATCGTCGCGAACAGGGCTGGACTCTACGTCTGGCTAGTCGTCTTCGCCGTCGTCGCGCTCCAGACCGTCACGCTAGTCCGTCCGATGCTCGCGCCAGCCAACACGCCGCGCACGCCCGAGGGCAAGTGCTTCTTCCTCATGCACTTCGGCGACTCCGTCGGCCTCTCTGCCGCTTCGATGCAATAAGAGCGCTTTATTAGGTTTGACCTGGGGTCATGATCGCTCCGAGGCATGCCGTTTTGCTATAATATTGCCAGAAGGGATATAAATGAAAGACCGACGAAAATTGCGTGCACGGCCGCATTGGCCAGGAGTCCATGCCGAAGTCAGCTATGTTGAAATATGTTAAGCGAGTCTCCGGTTTGGAACGCGAGGAGGAAGCAACAGGAAAGGAGTTGAGGGGTGGCGGGAGAAACGATGGAGAAAGGGGCGGCTAAAGCCGCCCGCTGCGATGAAGAGGGGCGCGTGAAGCCGGGAGGCGCCGAAGAGTCTAAGCCCTATTTCCACAAGTCGCTGCGAAACCCTAACATCAACTACAGTTCGGGATGGTGGTCGGCTTCGATTCAGGTCGCGAAGAACAAGTCGATCTTGGGGGCGATCGTGGGCGACAAGGCCGTCTTGAACGCGCTTGGGCGGGCTGTCGAGGAGTACTGGCAGTCATTGCCAGCGAAATACCCGGAGCTGGAGCTCTTTGACTTCGTGGTAATGCCCAATCACTTTCATGCGCTTCTTCGCATTCATTTCGCGCCGGCGAACCGCGAGCACCATCTTGGCTTCTTGATGAGCCGGTTCAAGGGCGGCACCTCGTTCATCTACGGCAAGATGCGTCGCGCGGGCGGGGTCGCGGGCGGGGTCGAAGACATTGGCGCGCAACTCTGGCAACGAGATTACTGGGATGACCTCATCACGAGCGATGACGAGTTCAAGGGCCGGCAGAAATACATTCGCGAGAATCCCGCGAATTGGTCTAGCGACCGCTATGGGGCCTGTACGGCGTTTACGCTCGGCAATGCAGAGCTCTTGAACCTTCCTCGCGTCGCGTTTGTGGCGAGCCAGGGATTTTACGCGAGCGAACTTAAGCCGAGGAAGATTTGGGCGAGTTCGGGGGCGGCTAAAGCCGCCCGCTGCGATGAAGAGGGGCTCGTGAAGCCGAGAGGCGATTCATCGAAGTACTCGGCTTTAGCCGCGCGGGTGTTGATTTCGACCTTTACCTCGGCCCAGGAGCGAGAGGCCCTTCGACGGGCGCTCGCGAAGAGACGGCCTCTTGTCGCGGTTTTCCCCTCGGGCATCCCCGCGGAAGGCGAGCTTGAGCCGGCTTTTGCCGCGGCGATTCGAGAGGGCTGGGCGCTCGCGGTTTCGCCGCAGGCATCGGGGTCGAGGCTGAACAAGAAAACAGCAACTTGGTGCAACGAGTTTTTGCTGAAAAACGCCGACGAGATATGGGTGGGCGATATCTCGCCAAACGGCATGCTCGCCCAGATGTTGGCGGGTCTGGGGCGGAATTGGGTTTGATAATTAGTAGTATCGCCAGTAAAGCCGGCATCGAGATAAGCGCCCTCGCGCTGGCGGAAACATGGTGATGAAAATGTCGGCCTTTGGCTCTTTGCTCGATTAAGCGCAGGTTTGGTATAATATCGCCGTAATAGTATATAAAGCTATGCTTGAGACTGGAATTGAGAATGGAAGGCAGATAGGGCCGTATCGAATCGTGCGCCTGCTCGGAAAGGGCGGCATGGCCGAGGTGTACGAGGTAGAGAACGAGAGGCTCGGGGCGCGTTTTGCGCTCAAGGCGTTCACGCTCGACCACGGCGAAGTCGAGTTCCTGCGCAAGCGCTTCCAGGTCGAAGGGCGGCTTCTCGCGCGGCTGTCGCATCCTCGCATCGTGCGCGTCTACGACATGGGCGTCGACGCGGAGACCGGCCTTCCTTACTATGTCATGGACCTCGTCCTCGACGAATCAGGGCGTCCGCGCTCGCTGAAGGACGAGCTTGAGAGCGGCGAGGCGACGGAGGAGATGGCCGCGAAATGGTACGAAGACCTTCGAGAGGGACTGGAGTACATCCACGCGATGGGCGTCGTCCACCGCGATGTCACTTTGGAGAACGTGCTTGTCGGCCCGGACGGACGCGCCGTCCTGTCCGACTTCGGGGTGTCGAAGATTCTGCCGCGCGATCTGCGCGCGGAGCTCAAAGAGACCGTCAACACGATGGTGCGCGGCGAAAAGCCGCTTATGGGCAAGTCGTTCTACATTGCGCCCGAGGTTGCGGCAGGCGGCGACGAGTCGGCGGCGTCGGACTTCTATTCGGTCGGAGTGATGATGCTTCGCCTCCTTGCGCAGGTGTGGTACGCGCCGGGCGTCAAGCTGGACGACATGCTCCTTCCGTTCGATCCGCAGTGGCGCCGCATACTGCCGGCGCTTCTTGCGGAAAAGCCGACGGAAAGGCGCATGGCGGTCTGGCGCAGACCGGACAGGAATCCGTTTCGATCGCTCGTCACGGCAGGAGCTGGGGAAAACGACGTGATGCTGCGAATCAGATTCCCGCACTGGCTTCTCGCGGGCATCATGCTTTTCGCGGCGGTCGCGTTCGCGGCAGTCGCGGTCTACGCTGCGTACGAGCGCGGCCAGCGCAAGATGGCGGAGCGCGAACTGCGGACGCTTCGCGAGAGGGTTTCCGCAGTCGAGGCTAGATGAGTGCGTTTCCCGAGACTCCGGCGACGCTGCTCGTCAAGCTTGCCGCACAGGTGACGGGCGAGGACGAGGCGAACTGGGTGCGGTTTGCCGACCTGTACGTTCCCGCAATACGCGATTTCGCACGGCGTCGCGGCAACGGACGCGACGTTGACGACGTCGTCCAGGAGGTTCTGGCCGGACTGGTGCGGGTTCTGCGCGGCAACAAGTTCTCGGCGCGCGACGGGAAAGGGAACTTCCGCGCCTATCTTGCGAAGATGATCCGCAATCAGCTGTACATGACGTACAGGCGCGAGAAGGCAAGAGGGCTCGGATTCAGCGTTCCGCTTGACGACGTCGAGCCGAGCGTCCCGCCGGACAGCGTGACGGCGGCGATGGACGCGGAATGGGCGGCGGCGCGGCACCGCGCTGCCGTTCAGCACGTTCTCACCAGGACGATGGTTTCGGACCTGAACAAGCGGCTTTACCGCGCGTATGTCGTGGACGAGCGCCCCATTGACGAGGTAGCGCGCGAATTTGGCGTCACGCGCAACCAGGTGAGCCAGGCGAAGACGCGCATCGGGCGCATGGTGTCCGCAATCGAAGACGCGCTTGGGACTTGAGTGGAAAGCGCAACTGCCGTTCTTAGGCGCATATGGGCGCAATCAGCTCATGCGCCAAGTCCATTGCCTCGTAGACGGTCGGCAGGACACTGAGACTGCCTTTATGTCCACGACAACCCGACGAAGCCCTAAAGCAGCTCGCGCAGCGACCTGGCGACCGTAATCGCCCAGACCTTTCCGACGCCGGCGGACTTCAGCGTCTTCGCCGCCTCCGACAGAGTGGAGCCCGTCGTCATGATGTCGTCCACAACGAGAACGGTCTTGCCTGCAAACGCGGAGGCCTTTCGCAACGCGGCGAAAGTGCCGACGACGTTCACACGGCGATCCTCTTCGGAAAGGCCGCCCTGTCTCGCAGGGTTGCCAACGCGCTTCAGCAGCGCTCGACACGGAATGCCGACGCGCTTCGACAAAGCCGAGGCCAAGATGGCGCACTGGTTGTAGCCCCGCAGCCAGCGATGCGGCGTGGTAGACGGCATCGGAACGATGCATGCGACTTCGGAGAGGCGGAACCGCACTCGCGCCAGCCCCTCCAGGAAGTCCGCGAAGTCCGACCTGAGATGGACGCGGTCGCGAAACTTGAACGCATTGACCAGGTCGCGCGCATCGTTCTCCAGCCTGAAGACTGACGCCGCACGATCGTATTGAGGACGATGACAGCGGCAGTCCTCGCAGAGGAACTCTCCGTCCAGCCCCGCCGCCGCGCGCCCGCAGCGCCTGCAGAGTCCGTCTACAGGCGTAAACGGAAGCCGCATCACGCAGTCGGAGCAAAGATAGCGCCCGGGTCGGTCGACCGGGCGCCTGCAGACCTCGCACGTGCGAGGCCAGACTATGTCGAGGAGCCTATCGAGCAAGGAGGTTCGCGGGATACTCGCCGGCGTCGACGAGCTTCTTGATCTCGCTCATCACGAACGGCTTGTCCTCGCGGTACGTCACGCCGAACCAGCGGGAGTCGGTCGGGAGGACCCGGCAGTCGGCCTTGCCTTCCTTGATCAGCTCGTCCACGACAAACGGAATGTACCACTCGCTCTTGGGCTGTCCGCCGTTCTTGGCGAGCCACTCGGGGAAGCGCCTCTCAAGCTCGGCGAAGAGCGCGGGCTGGAAGCCCCAGAGATTCATGGAGACGCGCGCGTCCAGAGGCACCTTCACGGGCGCGTCGGGATTCTCGCGGTTCTCGGCGACATCGCCGGCCTTGACGAGCTTCGTCATCTCGGTGACGCCCTTGAGAGCGCCGTCCGCCGCGACGTCGCAGATGCCGCGCGCGACGGATCCGTTCTCGCTGAGCGTCACGTCGAGCCTGTAGCCGACCATCGCGAAGCGCATCTTGCCCGCGACCTCGGAGGCGTCCGACGACAGAAACGCGCCAAGCTTGGCAAACGCGTCGCGGCCGTAGAAGTCATCGGCGTTTATGACCGCAAAGGGCTCGTGGACCGCCGTGCGCGCCGCGCGCGTCGCATGCGCCGTGCCCCACGGCTTTGTGCGGCCTTCCGGCACTGAATACGGCGCGGGGAGGTCGTTGATGTCCTGGAAGCAGTAGTCGACGGGGACAAGGCCCTCGTACTTGCCGCCAACCTTCTCCTTGAACTCGGCCTCGAAGTCCTTGCGGATCACGAAGACGATCTTTCCGAATCCGCCGCGTATGGCGTCGAAGACGGAATAGTCGAGAATGGCCTCGCCGGACGGTCCTACCGGATCGACCTGCTTGAGACCGCCATAGCGCGAGCCCATGCCCGCCGCGAGAACTACCAGTGTCGGTTTCATAAGATGCTCAGCCCTTCACCTTCCCCACAACGCTCGTGCACGCCTTGATGACGCCGGCGACGTCCGCGAGGTTGGAGGGAATGATCATCGTGTTGTTTGTCTTGGCAAGATTGCCGAACTGCGCGAGGTACTGCTGGGCGAGCTGCATGTTGACGGACTCGAGCCCGCCGTCGCCGCTTATCGCCTCCGCCACCTTGCGAATGCCCGTCGCCTGGGCCTCCGCTACGAGCAGAATCTCCTTCGCCTTGCCCTCGGCCTCGTTGATGCGGCGCGCTCGCTCGCCCTCGGAAAGCGCAACCGCCTGCTGGCGCTCGCCCTCGGCCCGGTTGATCTTGGCCTGGCGCTCGCCCTCAGACTCGGCGATCATGGCGCGCTTCTCGCGCTCTGCGCGCATCTGCTTCTCCATCGCGTCGCGAATCGTCTGCGGCGGCGTGATGTTCTTGATTTCGTAGCGCGTGACCTTGACGCCCCAGGGGTCGGAGGCCTTGTCGACGGCGGCGACGATCTCCGCGTTGATCTGCTCGCGCTCCTCGAAGCTGCGGTCGAGGTCGAGCTTGCCCATCTCGGAGCGCATGGTGGTCTGCGCGAGCTGGACGGAGGCGAAGAGGTAGTTCGAGATGCCGTAGGAGGCCTTGGCGGGGTCCATCACCTGGAGGTAGAGGATGCCGTCGACCTCGACGGTGATGTTGTCGCGCGTGATGCACTGCTGCGGCGGGACGTCGATGGCCTGCTCCTTGAGCGTGTGGCGGTAGGCCACGCGGTCGATGACCGGCATGAGGATGTGGAAGCCCGCCTCCAGCGTGCCGTAGTACTTGCCGAGACGCTCGACGATGTAGGCCTGGCGCTGCGGCACGACGCGCACGCACTTGGCGAGGATGACGATGATGGCGATGAGAAGGACGCTTAGGAATATTTGCATGATGGACTCCTTGGTGGTGGGTGTTTGGGTAGTCCGGGCCACACGGCCCGGAAAGGGTTGGGAAAAGCCCTAACGGGCCTTTACGATGAGCGTGAGGCCGTGGCGCTCCGTCACAACGGCCGAGGCGCCAGTCTCCAGGGATTCGTCAGACTCGGCCGTCCAGTTGGCGCCGTTCAGCTCGACCTTGCCGGCCCGGCCGGGGGCGATCGCCTCAACGACCGAGACCTTGCGGCCGACGCAGGACTCGTCGACGTCGCCCTCGTCCTTCGTGTTGCCGTCGCGGATGACCTTGCCGCCGGCCCAGGTCTTGCGGAAAAGCAGAAGCGCCCCTAGCGAGGAGAGCGTGAAGACCAGCAGGGCGAGGCTGTCGGGAAGGCCGGACCAGAGGAGCTTCAGGACGCCCGTGACGAGGGCGCCCGCGCCGAAGAAGATGATGACGAAACCCGGAACGACGAACTCGGAGACCGCGAGGATCAGCCCGAGCGAGAGCCAGAAGACATACGACATGGTGATTGTCCTTTCCTGTTGCGCCTAGCCGTAGCGGACGACGTCGCCGATGCTGCGGCCGTGTATGGCGTTCGGCATCTGCTGCATGCGCCACGTCTTGCGGCGTCCGTGCGCGATGAGGTGGTAGCCCTTGTTGAAGAAGAAGAGCACGTCGAGGAAGTAGGCCGCGCGATAGCAGACCCCGCGCCAGAAGCCGCCCTCGTTGGAGTCGGCCCGGCCGAAGGCGCGAAGCGCGAGCTGGAGCCAGAAGCGGCAGTAGGTCCGGACGCCCAGCACGTCGAAGCCGCACTGGAGGAGGTTGAACATCTCGCGCTCGTTGTAGCCGCCGGCCTGTCGGCCGCCGAAGAGCGAGAGGAGACTGAAGCGGCGGCGGTACTCGCTGCCGACGACCAGGTAGCCCGGCGTCTTGAGGATGCGGTGGCATTCGCGGACAAGGGCCAGGTCCTTCTCGGGGTCGCCCGTGAGGTGGCCGCGCGCCAGGACGACGACGTCGAACTGCTTGTCCTCGAAGGGGAGCTCGTCGCCGACGCCGACCTGGAAGACGTCCTCCCCTAGGACGGCCGCCGCCTGGCGGCGCTCGGCGCCCGTCCAGACCGTCGACGTCCAGTAGCCGCCCAATTCGCGCAACTGCTGGCTCGCGACGGGGTTGTGGAAGCCCAGGTCCAGGCAGGACGAGGTCTCGATGCCCTGCGAGGCGAGCATGCGCGAGACCGTGTCAATCTCCATCCTGGCGGGGATGTCGACCTTGTAGGCGGCCTTCAGGCGGCTGACGAGTTCGTTGTCGGTGTCCATCGTGCGGAATCTCCAATCCGACGCTATCCCTTGAAGAAGGCGAAGTAGGCGCGGTAGGTCATGTAGACGTCGAACTTCGAGGCGATCTCCCAGGGGGCGTGCATGTTGAGGAGGGCGGTGCCCATGTCGACGACGTCCATGCCGTAGCGGGCCATGAACTTGGCGATCGTGCCGCCGCCGCCGTGGTCGACCTTGCCGAGTTCGCCGATCTGCCATGCGACCTTGTGCTTCGCGAAGATCGCGCGGAGCTGTCCGAGGAATTCGGCGCGCGCGTCGCTCGCGCCACCCTTGCCGCCGCTGCCGGTGTACTTGTTGATGCAGGCGCCGGCGTTCATGAGGGCTGTGTTGCCGGGCGCGTCCGAACCGGCGTAGAGCGGGTCGCCGGCGGCCGTGACGTCGGCCGAGATCATCCGCGAGGCCTCAAGGGTGCGGCGGACGGCGAGGTCGGAGTAGTCGCGCCCGAGGACGCGCGCCGCGATTTCCGCGATGGAGTTCTCGAAGAAGGTCGAGTCCATGCCCGTCGCGCCGACGGAGCCGATCTCCTCCTTGTCGCACATGATTACGACGGAGGTGCGGCCGGGGACGCCGCCGAGGTCGACGAGCGCCTTGAGGCCCGCGTAGGCGCAGACGCGGTCGTCGTGTCCGTAGCCGGCGATCATCGAGCGGTCGAGGCCTGTCTCGCGCGGGAGGCCGGCGGGGACAATCTCGAGCTCCGCGCTCGTGAAGTCCTCCTCCTCGATGCCGTAGGTCTTCTCAAGGAGCGAGAGGATGTTGGCCTTGACCTTGTCCTTGGCGTCCTTGTCGGCGCTCGCCTCGGAGCCGATCAGGAGGTCGAGATCCTCGCCTTCGATGCCCTTGGAGAGCGTCTTCTTGGCCTGCTCCTGGCCGAGGTGAGGAAGGATGTCCGTGATCATGAAGATCGGGTCGCCGGGCTTGTCGCCTATGGCGATTTCGACGGTTGTGCCGTCCTTGCGGCAGAC
>JAEEZC010000091.1 GCA_016288465.1 Verrucomicrobiota bacterium
GTCGGTTGCGGTTTCGTCGGTGGGGCGCTCAAGGCCTGGCTGGAGGAGAACAACAGGGATGTCCAGATCCTTGTCAGCGACCCGCCCAAGGGAATGAACGACGATCTGTCCGGCATTGACATCGCGTTTCTGCAGATTCACGTGCCGACGGAAGACGACGGGACGCAGGATCTGACGCTGATGACGCAGCTCATCAAGGGGCTGCCAAACGTGCCGGTGTTCGTGCGCACGACGATTCTGCCGGGGACGAGCGAGCGGCTGTCAAAGGAGACCGGACATCAGGTCTGCTACATGCCGGAGTTTCTGACCGAGAGGACGCACATAGAGGACTTCAAGAAGCAGACGATGGTGTTCACGGGCGCGGTCGACCTGCTCATCAAGGTGTTCCCCGGCAAGAAGTTCACGGTCATGTCGCCATTGGAAGCGGAGCTGACGAAGTACATCCACAACGTCTTCGGCGCGTACAAGGTAACGTACTTCAACGCGGCGAAGGAGTACGTCGAGAAGATGGGAGGGGACTGGGCGAAGGTGCACACGGGATGCCTGCTGTCGGGGTACATCAACGACACTCACACATACGTTCCGGGGCCGGACGGCAAGTGCGGCTATGGCGGCAAGTGCTTCCCCAAGGACGTCAACGCGTTCGCGAAGATGACGAAGGGCACGTCGATGGGCAGGCTTCTCGAGCCTCTCCACGAGCTCAACGTGCACTTCCGCGGATTCGAGGAGAAAATCTGACAGCCGCTCCAGCGCGACTTGGCAAACGGGCCGTCCGGCGATGGGCGGCCCGTTTGCTGTTGTCTGCTGTCGCGCTTTACAACGGAACGGGGATGTTGTATACTATCACGCACTATGGGGTACGAAAAAACTAAGATGGCAGTTGCGCTTGCGACCGTCGTGATGACGGCGCTTGCGGCGGAGGCGAAGGTTGAACTTGCTGGCGCGTTCTCGGACGGCGCCGTGCTGCAGCGCGGAATGCGCGTCCCTGTCTGGGGAAAGGCTGATCCTGGCGAGAGGGTGACTGTCTCGTTTGCGGGGCAGTCCGTCGAGACGGTCGCCGGCGACGACGGCAAGTGGCGTGCGGATCTCTCTCCGATGGAGGCTTCAGCAGAAGGGCGCGTGCTTGAGGCCGCAGGCAGCAAGTCAGCCGAACGCGCGGTCGCGAAGGACGTTCTGGTGGGCGAAGTGTGGTTCTGCTCGGGGCAGAGCAACACCGAACTGCCTCTTGTCGGCGGCAGTCCGCGCTTCCGCGACGGGAAGGGCGCCATGCGCGCGCAGATGACCTACAAGCCGCTGATCCGCTTCTGCTACCAGAGCGACTACCGCGTCAGCGCCAAGCCCAGGAAGTCGTTTCCCATTAAGCCGGTCTGGAGCAAGTTCACTCCCGAGAACCTGGCGGGGAACCATTCGTTCTCGGCCATGGGCGTGTACTTCGCGCTGGAGATCCATTCCGCGATCGGCGTTCCGGTCGGCATTGTCGGCGCATACTGGGGCGGCACTGGCGTCGAGCCGTGGACGCCCAAGAGCGGCCTTGAGTCCGTCGAGCTCACGAAGCCGCTCGCAGACGCCGAGGTGCTTTCGTCCGGCGACTTCGAAGCGGCCGTCAAGTCGACTCCGAAGGACAAGCGCAAGTACAAGCGCGCGCAGGACCAGCCCCGCACGCTCTGGAACGAGATGGTCTCGCCGTGGACGCCCTACGCGATTCGCGGCTTCATCTGGTACCAGGGTTGCCACAACGCCGGCGACGGGCTCAAGTACTCTGAGAAGATGCACGCCCTCTACAACGGCTGGTCGAAGGAGTTCGAGAACCCCGACCTCAGGCTCCGCTTCGTGCAGCTCGCGCCCTGGGGCTACGACAAGATCGCCCTCGTCCAGATGGGCCAGGCGAAGTTCGCGGCCGAGGAGCCCAATGCGAAGATGGCCGTCATATGCGACCTCGGCAACCTCGCCGACATCCACCCGAACGACAAGGAGACGGTCGGCCAGCGCCTTGCCGTGCTCTCGCTCAAGTACGACTACGGCTTCGATTCGCTCAAGGCGGACTCGCCGGTCGTGAAGTCGTCGCGCGTAGAGGGCGACAAGTTCATCGTCGAGCTCGACAACGCGACTTCCGTCTACCTCTACAATCCCGACAGGTCGCTGAAGGCGGGGCTTGAGGTCTGCGGCGCGGACGGCGTCTGGAAGCCGGGCGAGATCAAGAACCTCAAGGGCGACAAGGGCCTTGTGGACGGCGGCGCCAAGCTCGTCGTCGCGGCGGAAGGCGTCGCGGAGCCGAAGAAGCTCAGGTATCTTCACTCGAAGCCGTGGTTCGGGTGCATCTACAACGAGGTGAACCTGCCGCTCGGCCCGTTCGAGATTTCTGCGGAATAGTCTTGTCGCACGGCAGTCGCGCGCCAAGGAGGAGGAGTCTGTGAATGGCAGGAACGCCATGCGAGCCCTCTTCTTCGGCGCGTGTCTGTTTCTTGCGGACGCCTTAGCCGACTATGCGCTGACAGGCGGAGGCCTGGACGAGGACCTCGAAGTGGACGTTGGCGGGGTACTTGCGGTCGAGTCGGCCTTCGACCTGCGCGGCAGGAGGCTCGTCCTGGCCAACGTGACGGATGTCGCGGGCGTAGGGGCGATCTGCGACTCGGTCGGCGGAGGCGTGCTCGATGTCGAGGCTGTCGGCAGCTTCGCTACGAGCAATGCGGCGCACTATGTCGTCCTGTCCGGCGGCCTCAAGCTTGTCAAGCGCGGACCTGGCACCGTAACCATGGCGTATCCGCAGGCTTATTCCGGCGGCACGGAGATTCGCGAAGGCGAGCTTACCACGACAAAGCGCTCAATGGCCGACGGTACTTCCGCCTTCGGGTGGCCTCCGGAGATTTCCATCTATCCCGACGGCCGTCTGGACCCCTACGGCGGCTACAGGGGATACGCTACGCATGTCTTCAGTCTGCACGGCGGGCGGATTGAGAGCGACTCATACAACTGCTCGTCGACGGGCGAGGCCTATCGGTTTGCGCCGACAATCCGCCTTTTCGCCGATTCGTCGTTCGTTGTCGGGAACGGCAAGACATACAACTTCTCCGGAACGCTGAGGCTGGACGGACGGAAGCTCGACGTCGTTGTAGGGGAGTCGTGCCTGCTTCATTGGCGCCCAGAGTCAGTGACTGCCGGAAGAATCGACATGACGGGCGCGGGAACGGTCCGCCTTCTTGCCGACGTGGAAATGCCGGAAGCGGAGCTCAGGACGTCCGCCGCGCTCGACCTGCAGCGTTTCAGCATGGGCGTCTCGAACTATGTGCCATGCGCCGTGTCGCAGAACATGACGGGGACCGGCAGCCTGAAGGTCTACGGGTCATTTGTTCCGAACTCGGCCTTCTTCTATCCGCCGACGATGCAGAACGGCTCGACCATCGACCTTTCCGGGATATGCGGCACCTGGGACGCCGGCCCTGGAATCTGGTTTGAGTCGGGTGCGGAGGTCTTCGTCGATGTTGGCGATAGA
>JAEEZC010000092.1 GCA_016288465.1 Verrucomicrobiota bacterium
GGATGGAGACCCGCCATCTTGCCGGCCTTCAGCGCCTGAAGGGCCCAGCCGGCGAAGGACATGTCGTCGCGGGTGGAGTTCTTGTTTATGCCGTAGTCCCAGCCTCCAGTCGGCGACTGGTTGTCGACGATGCGCTGGAGTGTCTGCATGGCGACGGTCTTCGTGTCGGGATGGCGCGTCATGCCGTACGCCTCGCAGAGGGCGTATGTCGCGATGAGCGTCGCGTACTCGTTGCCGTCAACCCCCTTGAAGGTTACGTACTCCTTACCCGACTTATCCTTCTTCGTCACGAGGGACGAGATGAGGAACTGGAGCGCATTCTTGACTGTCGGCCCAAACTCCTTCGACTCGTGGGGAGTTTCTCCGTGCGCGAGGAACGTGAGAATCGCAAGACCGGTGTTGGCAACAGGCGACCCAGGCCAGCTTCCGTCCGGCTTCTGATACTTCTTCAGCCACCTAAGAGCCTTGAGCACGGCGGCCTCGGTCGTCGGGTCGCCATAATTCTTACCACCACCAGTTGCCTTTCCAATCGATCCTGTTGTTCTGGAGCCTGTCATCGACTTCATCTGTATAGGCGACTTGATGAGTGCGACAGCGTCCTGCGTGGCAGGCTTAACCGAAACGGGCTCTGCCGTCGGCGTCGCGGTATTTACCATCTCTGTCATCGGCGTGACGGTCGGAGTGTCAACGGCGATGTCGATAAGATCCTCTGGCGGCGGCTCGACGTCTGTGTCTGGCGGCGGCTCGTCGGCAGGCTCGTCGATTTCAGTTTCCGTCTGAGCAATCTCAACTTCCAGCGTGGTCTTGTTCTCACCCGTCACTGCGGTGACCACGATGAGGATAATCATGAACAGGATTGGCAGCGTAATCGCGAGAATCGGCGCCGCAAGTCGCTGTAGGTTGACGCAGGCGATCTTGTACTCGGGCGAGCTTCTGGGCTTGGAAAGGCCCGAAAGCATCTCCGCAAAGCGCTTGAAAAAGCCCTTCTCTTCAAACGCTGCTTCGATTTCGGCCTTGTGCTGCTCGAAAAGCTCCTCAGCCGTAGGCTGGGCGCCTTCCGCCGGCTCTCCAAATTTGTTTTCTTCTGCCATTCCAGATTCTCCTAAACTATTCCCGATCCAATCTCTACATCGTGAAGATGCTCACGCTGAACAGCTGGTTCTTGTAGCATATGTCGAGAACGTCCACAAGCGCCTTATGCGGTGAATTGGAGGCGCAACGGATGACAATCGGGGTCTTCTTAGAGGTCTTCGCGATTTCGCGCAGGTTCGCGTCGAGATCTGGTCTCCGAACACGGGTGCCGTTGTAGACCAGAGTGCCGTTCGCATCCAGACCACGGCCAACCTCTATCGTCACCGTAATGTCGTTGGACGACTCCGCAGACCCGTTGGAAGGTGCCGGACGGTTCGCGTTCAGCTTGGAGAACGTGTCCTCCTGCTGAATGGTGACGACGAAGAAGATGATGAGCTCGAACACGACGTCGATCATCGGCGTCATGTCCAACTGTGGATTCTCCTGTGGTTTACGGGCCATTTCAATCTGCCTTCTTCTTCAGCCGGGCGAGGTGCTTGCGCCCCGGGCGACCGGGCTTGGACGTCTTGTCCTCCTGCACGGCCATGAACGAGATCTTCCAGATTCCGTTCTCCGTGCATGCGTTCATGACACGCGCGACTGCCTCGTGCTGGCAATCGTAGTCGGCGCGTATGAGGACGGGGAACTCGCCATACTTCTGCATGCGCTCCTTCACGCGGCGGCCGATTTCGGCTGGCGAGATTTCGCGGTCGCCCATCGAGATGCGGCCCCTCGGCAGGTACTTGCCGTTGCGGTCGCGGCTCGCGATGTCGATCTGCATGTGCGACGGCGGCAGCTCCTCCGGCGTGAGCACTATGCCATGCTTCCCGTCCTCCAGCTCGATCGTCTCATCCTTCCTCTGCGCCTCTGTAAGAGTGACGACGAAGAAGATGATGAGCTCGAACACGACGTCGATCATCGGCGTCATGTCGAGCTGTGGATTCTCCTGTGACTTGCGTGACATGGGTTTTGTCAGGCGTTGGCTTCCCCTTCCGCAGGCGCGGCGTCAACGGAGACGTTGCGCAGACCGTTGAGGATCTCCATCGTCATTGCGGTCATCTTGAGGATGAGGCGGTTAGCCTTGTTTCTGAGAGAGTAGAAGACCGTGATGGAAGGGATCGACACGATAAGGCCGCCTGCCGTGGTCCAGAGCGCCTGGCCGATCGAGCTTGCGAGCGCCGAAGCGTCGCCGGCGCCGCCGGAGGCGAGAGCCTGGAACGTGAGAATCATACCTTGAACCGTACCGAGAAGGCCGAGCGACGGGCCGAGGTTGCCGCACACGGAAATCCAGTTGAGACGCTGCTGGATCTTCTCCTGCTCAAGGTCGGACGCCGCGGTGACGGCCTCCTGAATGGCCTCGAAGCCCTCCTCGACGTGCTGGAACGCCGCGAGCACGATCGAGCCCATGGCAGACGGGTTCTGGCGGCAGACTTCCATCGCCTTGGCCACGTCGCCCTCGGACATCGCGGTCATCACGCCGTCCATCAGCTTCTTGGGCATGAGCTTCTCGGGCTTGACGAGAATCATCGAGTCGACGCTGAAGTAGATCGCGAGCATGCCGTCGCCGAAGAGCGCGAACCAGAGGATCATGCCGACGATTCCCGAACCGAAGACGATGTCGTAGAAACCGCCGCCGGACTTCTTGCTCGTCGTGGCGTTTGCGTCGACGACAGAGCCGTCTTCAGCGGTGAGCTCCTGTCCGAAGGACTGGAACGCGGCAATCGGGGCGACGCACGTTCCAACGAGAATCGACATCGCCAGCAGTGATTTCTTGATCTTGTTCATTTCTTTTGTTTTCCTTGAGTTAAGTTGTTCGGTTGTTCAAACGACAGGGTTAATTGTGTCACATCTGCTTGGCCTGTGCGCGGAGCTTCTCGGCGCGGGAGGACTGACCAAGCTTGTCGAAGACGCCGGCGGCCTTGGTGCACGCCTCGGCGCGCTCGCGGCGGCATTCAACGTCAGGGTACATCAGAACGACGCGCAGATATCCGTCGCGAAGCGCGTCCTTGAGCTTCTCGTTGTTGTCGCTCGCCTTGCTCACGATTATGTCGCCGCGCATCACGAGAGCCGCGGCAGAGGCCTGACGGTCGCCTGCGGCAGACGCCTTCTTGAGAAGCCCCTCGAGCTGCTCGTAC
>JAEEZC010000093.1 GCA_016288465.1 Verrucomicrobiota bacterium
AGGAGGAAGTCGCGGTCGCGCTTAGGGAATATCGGCTCGGAATGGGCATAGCGGACGCTGTCGCCAGGCTTTCGGAGAGGATGCCGTGCGAGGACATGCGCCTCATAACGAGCGCCGTGAAGCTCACTTCGCAGACGGGCGGCAGCCTGGTGGACGTGCTGTCGCAGCTGGTGAACACGATCAGGAACCGCACGGAGTTCCAGGCGAAGCTCGCAACGCTTACGGCGCAGGGCAAGTTCGAGGCGATCGCGATGGCGTCTGCGCCTCTGCTGGCGTTCGTCGTGCTGTACATCTGCCAGCCCGACCTGATGCTGCCGCTCGTCACGACCGGCACCGGCTGGATCGCCATCGCGGTGACTGCCGTTCTTGAGGCAGTCGGGTTTGTCGTCATCAAGAAGATAGTGACGATAGAGGTGTAGAGAGGTGGACATCCTGCAGAACAGCTTCGTGGTGTATGCGCTCGTCTTCGCGGCGGTGGCGCTGCCCGCGGCGCTTGTGGCGCGCGGCGGAGGCGCAGAGGGCGCGGGAGAGGGACCCGGCTGGGCGAGGCTTCCGGCGCTCTTCCGCAGGCTCTGGGGGCCTTCGACCGCATTCGACATGGCCGTGGGCCGTCCGCTCGCAGGCGTCTTTCGCGGGAAGGCCGCGCGGTACGAGTCGCTGATTCTCGCGTCCGACCTGCCGCTAACAGCGTCGCGGGTCTTCGCGCTGCAGGCGATGACGCTCGTCGGCGGGCTTGCCGTCGGCGCCGCGCTCTTCGCCCTGCCGGAGCTTGGCGCCGGCTGGGCCGCGGCGGTCGCCGCCGTGCTTGGCTTCGTCGGCTGGGTCTATCCGTCGATGCTGCTTGAGAAGTACGTCGACTGGCGCAAGACGGAGCTTACTCGACAGCTGCCGTTCGCCATCGACCTGATAGGCAGCGCGATGCGCGCCGGGCTCGAGTTCGGGGCTGCGATGCGCTACTTCGAGAGCCTGAAGATGCCGGGGCCTCTGACCGAGGAGTTCGGCAAGGTCCTGCACCAGATCGAGCTCGGCAAGACGCGCGTCGAGGCGCTGACCGAGATGGCGAGGCGCGTGCAGGTGGAGTCGTTCACGTCCTTCGTCGGCGTCATAGCCTACGGAACCGAGATCGGCGCCTCGATATCGGAGACTCTCGCCGTGCACGGCGAGGAGCTCAGGCGCGCACGGTTCCATCTTGCGGAGCGCAAGGCCGCGCGCGCGCCTTCGCTCATGATACTGCCGATGGCGGTGTTCATACTGCCTGCCGTGTTTATAATCGTGATAACGCCCGTAATGATGAAGATGAAGGGCACGGGCATCGGTTCGCACTGAGGATCGGGGGGAAAGGCCAGATGTCATCGCCGGACGAGGAAAGAACAAGGGACTTCACCGCGACGCTGACGGGCGGCGCGGCCGGCGTCGTCCGCTGGGACGACGACGCCCCCACCAGCGCAGTTGGCGGAGTCGTGGTCGGCGGCGACGACGAGACCGACGCGCCGACTGGAACCGGCGGCGAGACCGTGGCCGCCGAGACGCAGGTCGCGCCACAGGAGGTGATGGAGGAGCTTCGCCGCGGAATGGCGAGGCGAAGCAAGGGCCGCAGGGCCTTCGCGGCGGTCCTGCTGGCGGCTTTCGCGGCGGCGCTGGTCGGACTGTGGTTCGCGGCGCGCCCCGACAACGAGACGGAAAGCATGATCTTCCCACTAGACTCGAAGGGGCGGCCCGACGCGGCGTCGTACATTCTGCGCGACGCGGATGGACGAGCTCTCGTCGAGGTGGACTTTCCAAGGAATCCGAAGGCATCGGTCGTCGAGGCGCAGGCGCCGGGCGGCGTGACGGTGGCCAGTTTCATGGGCAGGGACCGCGACGTGCCGTTCAGCCTTTCGCTTGAGGCGCTGGTGTCCGAGGCGGAGCTCAGGAGGGACCTTGTCGCGTCCGCGCGCGCGTGGATCGCGGATGCGGCCGCGGGCGGCGGCGGATACGTCTTCGACGAGTACGTGGCCGCGGGGCTGGAGCCCAGGTTCTTCGAGGACGAATACCCCGGCAGCTGCCAGACCGCCACGCTCTACGGCGTCAGGTTCGTCCAGTTCGAGTACAAGCGCTCCGGGCCCGGCGGTGAGCTCTGGCACGGCGTCGCCATGTATTTCCGCCGCGGAGACACCGCGTACGTGCTCAGGCGCGAGATTCCCGAACGCCACTGGCCGCGCGGAGGCTACAGGCTGCTAAAGGACCCGAACATAGCGGTCTACGCCAACTTCTCCGACGGCTACTGGGAGTCGCCTGGCGAGGGCGCCATGCCGAAGGGGCGGACTAACGCCGAGCTGCTGGCCGAGGTGCGCGCCGCCCTCAACCGCAACCGCGCGAGCGACTGGTCCTTCGTCAGAGGCGACCTTGACGCGCTGCTGGCCGCGTCGTGGAGGGACGACGCCGCGACGCGCGAGGCAGCGGCCGACTGCCTCAGGCAGTTCCGCGAGACGCTGAGAGTCTTCTACTGGCAGAAGTACAATGCGTACGTAAACGCCAGGGACAACCAGCAGGACAAGAAGGCTCTCAGGTTCCGCAAGGACGCCGAGATGGTCTTCCGCAACAGGGACGAGCGCTACTACTTCCTCATCGCGAACGGGGAGGTGTGGTGATGGCGGCGCGCTCGTACACCGCCGCACTGCGCTGCGGAAACGAACAGGTCGCTTCGCTGAGGATGGACCCGGGCTGCGGCGACGCGCTTGTCGGCCGTTCGCATCGATGCGCGCTAAGGACGCCTGACGGCGACAACTCTGTGAGCGGCGTGCATGCCAGGCTGTTCTGGAAGGGGTCCGCTCTCATGATCGAGGACGCCGGCAGCCGCAACGGCGTCTACTGCCACGGCTCGCGCCTGCTCAGACCGGCGAAGGTGTCGTCTGGCGACATATACACGATAGGCGGCTGCTCTCTACAGTTCTCCGCCGTTCAGGCGCAGGGCTCAGGCCGCAAGGCCGCGGCGCAGGAGTTCCATCGCCTTGAGAGGCTGAACGGCGACAAGGCCGGACAGCAGATTGACATCGCCACGAAGGCTGGCGCGGGCCCGTTCACTGTCGGACTCGACCCCGCGAACTCCCTCTGCCTCGCCGACATGCTCGTGTCCCGGCGCCATGCCGAGTTCTCCGTGCGCGAAAACGGCGAGTGCTGGATACGCGACCTCGGCAGCAAGAACGGCACGTTCGTCAACGGCGAGCCTCTGAAGGGCAAGGAGAGACTTCTCAAGGACGGCGACAAGGTGACAATCGCCTACTTCGACTTCAGGTTCCTCGACAGAAGCGTGCAGCACAAGCGGCTCTTTCTCTGGATCAAGGCGTTTGCAGTCGCGGCGACGCTGTGCGTCATGGCCGGAGCGTATGTCGTCTGGGTGACGCAGGGCTCTTCGGCCGAGGAGTACATGGCGGTCACGCGGCAGTACGCCGCAGCCCGGGACTTCGACAGCGCCGGCAAGACACTTGATGCGGGCCGCATGGCGCGCGACGCCGATCGCTACCGCGCCCAGATGGACGCTCTGGAGTCGCAGCTCGAGCGCTGGCGCAGGACGTCGGCTGACTGGGACCGCGCCAAGCGTCTCCTTTCCGACGGAAGGCTTGGCGACGCCAGACGGGCTCTAGATCCGCTTGTCGGCGGCGCGGCGGACGCATGGATGTGGAACGGTACCGACGCCGTAGCCGAGAAGCGGGGCGCCGAGTTCGCCCAGCGGGCGCTGAGACGCTACTTCGATGCGGCGGACGTCCTCGCGGCCGCTGCGGACGGCCAGCCCGAGAGACAGGCCGAACGTCTCGGAGCCGTTGCGGAGCCGTTGGCCGGCTTTCTGGCGGAGTCCTCTTCCGAGATCGCGTCCGCGTCGTATCTTGCGCCTCTTACGAACAGAATCGCCCGTACACTCTCGCAGATAGCGTCGATACGAGAGGGCTTCGCCAGGGTTGACTCGGCCATCGCGGCCCTCGACGCCGACAGCGCGGACTTCTCGAAGCTGTCGGAGTCGCTCGGCGCCGTCGCCGGCGACCAGGGCCTTCACGCGGCTGTTCGCGCGTACGCCGAGAAGTATCGCGTGCCATGCGCCGGTCTTGCGGCCGCGAAGGACTTCGTCGATGGCGAGTTCGCCGCTGTCGGCGACATGCGCTTCGCGGACGTGGCCAGGTCCGCAGGCATGCTCGTCCTGCCGGACAAGGAGCTGTGTTCGCGCCATCCGCAGCTTTCCGACCACCGCGTCAGGCTGGAGGGTCGGCACGACGAAGTGCAGCGCCTTGCGGCGAACATCCAGTCGATGGTGCGCGGGCTCGCCGAGAAGGGCGTGACGGAGAGCGGACTTGAGAAGCATCTGGTCCGCGTGCTTTCGGAGGAGTCTTGGAGGAAGGCGCTCAAGTTCGAATGCTTCTCCGGCCGTCCGCCTCTCGCGCGTCGCAAGGATCCGGCGGGCCAGTACGACGAGCTGCTTGGCGTGGAGTACACGTTCCAGTCGATAAGGGCGCTGCCCGAAGACTACAACGGCTTCTGCCTGAGGATGACAG
>JAEEZC010000008.1 GCA_016288465.1 Verrucomicrobiota bacterium
CACGAAGGTTGTCAACGGCCATGTGCAGGTTCGTATTGAAGTCGATGAGGATAACAAGGACGATCCTGGGTCGATTGCCGTCGCCGGCGGCAGTTTCTCTGCGGCAGTTCCTGAGCAGTACTGCGCGGAGGGCTTCATACCGGAGGCGCACGAAGTGACCGAGGGCGGAGTGACGCGCACGGTCTATGGCGTCGAACCCGGCTGGAAGGTGACGTTCGTCAACTACGATGGAACGACCGTGCTCTTCGAGACGAACGTCGCCGTCGGCGCGACTGCGGAGTACGCTGGCACTACGCCGAACAAGGTTGCGGATGCGAATGTCGTCTACACGTTCAGCGGATGGTCTCCGTCGGTCGAGGCCGTTACAGACGCGGCCCAGACCTACACCGCAACGTATTCGGCTGTAGCTGCGCTGGCGCAGGGCTTTGACGCAAACGGCGACTCCGTCGGCTTCTTTGCGAGCGTCAACGATGCAATTGAGGCAGCGGGCGACGGCTGCACGGTAAAGCTTGTCGCAAACGTGACAAACCAGGTCTACATCTCCAGTCAGAAGTCTCCTGTTGCGCTTGACCTCAATGGCTATTGCATAACTAACATGTCCGGCAGCGCGATAAACATGAGCACGGGGTATTACTGGAACGGCGACCACGTGTTTACAATCAGGGACTCCGTCGGAACGGGCGAAATCGTCGCAGGGCCGGACCTCAAGTATCCTGGAGACGCCTGCGTCTCCGACAACACTGGCAGAACGGTCATCATCGAAAGCGGCACTTTCAAGAGCTCTGGAAAGGTCGTGTACGACACCGCATCCAACGGCGGGATGACGATTCTTGGAGGCACGTTCTATGGGGTGGTCTATGTCCACGACACCGGATACGGCGCTGGAAACGTCGTGATTTCCAACGGTGTGTTCAACGGGTCTCTCTCCTGCGGCGGCAATGGCAACGCCGCCACCATCGCAGTTGCCGGCGGCAGCTTCTCAGAGACCGTTCCCTCTCAGTACTGCGCGGCAGGGCTCGCCCCCACGTCCATTGCGGACGCAAACGGCATGTACACGGTCAGAACCGCGCGTACCGTGACATTCGTTGCGGGCGACACGACGAATCTCGTTATAGTCGCCAGCGGAGAGCCTGTCGCCGAGCCGCAGGAGCCCGAGAAGGCTGGATGCGAATTCTCCGGCTGGTTCGCCGATGGTGCGGAATCGGCATATGTGTTCGAGACTCCAGTAATTCAGGACCTCACGCTCACCGCGGTATGGGAGAGCGCATCCATCGCCGGTACAGACGGGCTCAGAGAGATCGGCGCCGACGAGCCTACTCAGAGCCTGCTGCAGATAACGGCAATTGAGACTGCCGAGGCTGAGGCTGCGGACTGCATTGGATGGAAGATCACTTTCAGGCCTGATCTGCGCGAAGGCGTGGAGACCGCCGCGTGGCTCTCGGCGACTTTTGCCTCTGGACGCATCTGCGTGCGTCATGCCGCGGCGGTGGGCGCGCTTGGCGGAAACGGCGCGACCGTATCGCGCACCGAGGGCGAACTCGCCCTTGAGAGCGAGACTGTCAACGGCGACGGCACGATCTCGTTCGTCGTTCCGGTCGAGAGTTCTGCCACGGCTCCCAGCTCCCAGTTCTTCCAAATCGAAGTCGAGTAGCGCTGGCGCACGAATGGTGCGTCGGAAGACCGCGTCCGCCTGTTTGTGGGAG
Source organism: Verrucomicrobiota bacterium (assembly GCA_016288465.1). GTDB lineage: Bacteria > Verrucomicrobiota > Kiritimatiellia > RFP12 > UBA1067 > UBA1067. The sequence continues at coordinate 1,704 of JAEEZC010000008.1, forward strand.
GACGCGGTTTTCGTCTGTTCTAGTGTCGCCTTTTACGAAAGGGTCTGTCGGCATGCCCCGACAGTAATCTTCGGGGGTGTTTCAGCACTCGCCGCGTTCAGCCCCGTTTGAAGCAGGAGTTGCGCAAAAGTGGCGGAGTTTTCTGTGAAATCGTGACGCTTGACCGATGCGCTGGATGTTATAATACCTTGGCATGGAACCGGATAGGATTCTTCTTGTAGCTGGAACGGGGGCTCTTGGTGGCTCCACATGTTCAGTGCTGGCGAGACTAGGATGTTCGGTCAACGTGATGTCGCTATAGGGAAGATGGAGGAACGAAATGAAGGCAATGTGCATTGACGAGTCAAGGAACTTCGTGTGGAAGGACGTGGACGAACCCGTCTGCCACGGGGACTTCGACGTGAAGCTGAAGGTCGAGGCATGCGCAATCAACCGCGCGGACCTCATGCAGAGGCAGGGCATATACGCTCCGCCGGAAGGCTGGCCGCTGTGGCCCGGGCTGGAGTGCGCGGGCGAAGTCCTTGAATGCCCTGCAAACGGACGCTTCAAGGTCGGCGACAAGGTGTGCGCCCTTCTTGGCGGCGGTGGGTATGCCGAGAAGGTCGTCGTGCCGGCGGGAATGTGCATGCCGATTCCGAAGGGCTTCGAGCCGTGGGAGGCGGCGGGCGTCCCGGAGGTCTACGCGACGGCATACCTGAACCTGAAGATCGTCGGCGAGATAAAGAAGGGCGAAACATTCTTCATCAACGGCGGCGAAGGCGGCCTCGGCGTCGCGACGATCCAGCTCGCCAAGTACGTCTTCGGCGCGAAGGTGGTCGCGCAGGTCGCGAGCGACGAGAACGGCGAGTTCTGCAGGGGCGTCGGCGCGGACGTCACGGTCAACCGCTTTACGGGCGACCTTGTAAAGACTCTGTCGGAGAATCCGCCGAATGTCGCAATCGACCCTGTTGGCGGGCCTCTCATGGGCAAGTGCATAGCAACGATGCCGTATCGCGGGCGCTGGATATCACTTGCGTCGATGGCGGGCCCGGAGACGACGCTCGACGTGAACCTGCTGTGGCGCAAGAACCTCCGCGTTATCGGCTCGACGCTCAGGTCCCGCACAAGCGCGGAGAAGGCTCAGATCCTCGACGGCCTTGTGCGCGACGTCTGGCCTGCGTTCGAGTCCCGCAAGTTCGCCCCGTTCGTGCACAAGGTCCTGCCGATTGCGGAAGTCGAAGAGGCGCACCGCATAATGGCGTCAGGCGAGAATCGCGGGAAGATCGTTCTTGAAGTGAAATGAAGGGAATTGCCTACAAGTGGAGGCTGGTGGCGTTCCTGTTCGTGGTGTACTTCCTTGAACAGGGGACGCGCCAGCTCTACAGCGCGGCGCTCCCCCAGATTCGCGTTGAGTTCCTCGAACACGGCATCACGGACGCGCAGCTTGGGGCGGTCAGCACCGTGTTTGGCCTGGTGTTCGGCCTTGCTCTTGTCGTGTCCGGCCTTGCCGCCGACCTGATAGGGCGCAAGCGCGTCCTTGTCGCGGGGACGCTGCTCTTCTCCGTAGGCATAGTCGGAAGCGGCTTCGCGAAGGGCATAGGCGGCATGATGCTCTTCTACGGCGTTCTCAACGCGCTTGGGCAGTGCTGCATAGCGCCCGCGGGCTACGGTCTGATTCCGAAGTACCATGTCGAGACGCGCACCACTGCGATGGCGCTGTTCCAGGCGGCCGTCTACTCGGGCATCGTTCTCTCCAGCCTCTTCGGCGGCATTCTCGCCGAGCAGGGCGAGGGCGTGTGGCGGTGGGCCTTCTGGATCATGGGCGCGGGCGGCGTCGCTTGGGCCGTCGCCATGCAGTTCGGCATGCGCCCCGAGCCCGTCGCCGACGCGGACGGACAGGAGAAGGGCGAGGCTTCCGTCAAGGAGGCGTTCCTCGCGCTGCTGAAGAAGCCGACCGCCATCCTGATTGCAGTCGCGTTCGGCTTCTTCATGTACGGAAGCTTCGGCCTGCGGCTGTGGATGCCGATGTTCATGACTCGCAGCTTCGAAGGCGTGGGCACGGCGAAGGCCGCGCTGCACGGCGTACTTTGGCTGAATCTGTTCGCGCTCATAAGCTGCGTCGTGGTCGCGAAGGCAATCGACAGGTTCGGCGCGAATAGGCCGAGAATCCGGCTGGAGGTGTCGGCAGTGGGCTTTCTCCTGTGCGTCGCGCCAGTCGTCTGGGTGGCGAAGGCCGCAGACTTCACGTCCTGCTGTGTGGCGCTTTCGGTCCTTGGCGTTGCCTTGGGCGTCTACGAGGCGGCGCACTATCCGGCGATGTTCGACTGCATCGAGCCGCGCTACAGAAGCGCCGCCACCGGCATCACGGGCTGCATGGCGTTCCTTATGGGCTCGCTCGCGCCCGCCGTCCTCGGCTGGATGAGCGACAACATGTCGATGCGCACCGGCATCGCCTCCCTTGGCGCGTTCTACTTCGTCGGGGCGCTGTTCCTTGTCCCCGCCCTTGTGTGGTTTTTCAGAAAGGATTACGTAGGCAAATGAAGAGACCTCTGCGCACTTTGTTCTATGGACTGAAGCACGAGCACGCCCCCGGCAAGCTCGCCACTCTCGCCAAGATGCGCGACGAATTCGAGATCGTCGCCGTCGCCGACGACCGCGCGAGAGTGACCCCGTCATATCACACCGATCCGATTCCGCTTGACGGGCTTAAGGTCGTCAGCGAAGCGGAGGCGCTTGCGATGAAGGACGTCGACGTCGTGTTCGTCGAAGTCGCCAACAACGATCTCATGGAAATAGCGCGCATTTACGCCGAGCGCGGCGTCCCCATGCACTGCGACAAGCCATGCGGAGAGACGATGGGCCCATACCGCGAAGTCGTGGAGATGTGCCGCTCGAAGAATCTGCCGATGCAGATCGGCTACATGTTCCGCGCCAACCCCGGCGTCAGGTTCTGCCATAGGGCCGTGCGAGAGGGCTGGCTCGGCTCGGTCGTGCACATCGAGGCGGACATGAACCACGATTACGGCGACGACTCGTACCAGAGGTATGTCGGCACGTTCAAGGGCGGAATACTTTACAACCTCGGCTGCCATCTCGTCGACCTCATCCTGCCGATGATGGAAGGCGAATTCGTCCGCGCGACTAACGTGACGGGCACGGCGAAGGGCGACGGACCGGGCTGCCTGAACCGCTGCGCCGCGCTTCTCGAATGGCCGGACGCCACCGTGATCATCCGCTCCTGCAGCCGCGTGCCTGGCGGCCTGCCGCACCGTCGCCTCAGGATAGACGGCACGAAGGGGACTCTTGACCTCTGCCCGATTGAGCGCTTCGACGGCGAGCGGCTGACGATCGACCTCACGCTGGCGGAGGCCGCAGGCGGATTCTCCGCCGGGCGGCACGTGGTGGACCTCGGCGTCCAGACGGACCGCTACATGGACCAGCTTCGCGAACTTGCGGAGATCGTTTGCGGCGAAAAGCCTAACCCTGCGGAAATGTACGACCACGACTTGAAGGTTCATGAAATCACTTTGGAGGCATGCGGCTATGACAAACGCTAACATCATCATCCCCGAGGCAAACAGAATAGAGATCGTCGACAAGCCGGTGCCGGAGCCGAAGCCCGGCGAGGTCAGGGTGAGGCTTGCGAGGTCCACCATTTCAAGCGGGACCGAACGCGCGAACTACGTCGGCGAGGTGAACGTCAACATCCTCACGAACGACGGCGTCGCCAGATGGCCGCGACAGGGCGGCTACAGCTCGTCCGGCGTCGTGGATGCCGTCGGCGAGGGCGTGAAGTCGCTCAAGCCGGGCGACCGCGTCGCAATGAGCTGGACCGTCCACTCGCGCTACGTCGTCGTGCCTGAGGAGAACGCCTATCTGCTCCCCGACAACGTCTCTTTCGAGGCCGGCGCGCTCGCGCACATTGCGACGTTCCCGATGGCCGCCGTCCGCAAGTGCGGCGTGGAGCTGGGCGAGAGCGCGGTTGTCATGGGACAGGGCGTCCTGGGCCAGCTCGCAGTCATGATTCTCAAGTGCGCGGGCGCCGCGCCGGTCTTCGCGGCGGATCCGGTGCCCGAGAAGCGCGAACGCGCGCTGAAGCTTGGCGCGGACTACGCCATGGACCCGCTTGCCCCCGACTTCGCCGAGAAGCTCAGGTTGATGACGCCAAACCCCGACAGCGCGTTGTTCAAGGGCGATCAGGCTCGTGGCGTGAAGGTCGCAATCGAGGTGACCGGTAGAGGCGCCGCGCTTGATTCGGTGCTGGACGCGATGGCGTGCATGGGGCGCGTTGCGCTTCTCGGCTGCACGCGTAGCTCGAACTTCACGATAGACTACTACCACAAGGTCCATGGCCGGGGCGTCACTCTGATTGGCGCTCATACATGGGCGCGTCCCGCCCACGAGTCGTATCCCGGGCACTTCACGCATCGCGACGACGCAACTGCGTTTCTGCGCCTTCTGTCGCTTGGACGCCTTTCCCTGGACGGATTCGTGGATGAAGTGCATCCCATTTCCGACGCGCCAGAGGTGTATTCGCGTCTTGGCTCCGGCGGCGCGTTCCCCGTCGTGCAGTTCGACTGGACGTGACATTAGCGACACAGTGGAGACTAGCCCTGGCCAGCTTTCCACTGTGCACAAATTTTCTCTGAATGGTGCAGTCGCGGCGGTTTCGGCGTGCATGAACGGACCTTGCGCCGAGCGTACACGCGGCGTTTCCTAATGGTGCACGCGGCGTTTCCTAATGGTGCACGCGGCGTTTCCTAACGGTGCACGGCTGTGAAATGGCGTCATTTCAGGGGTGAAATGGCGTCATTATACCAGTGAAATGGCGCCATTTCTATGGTGAAATGACGCCAAAACGCCCCCGTGCACCATTAGGAAACGTCGCGAACACCATTAGGAAACGCTGCGTGCACCATTAGGAAACGCCGCGTGCACGGGCAGTAAACGCTCGAAACGCAACAGGAAAGAGGGAAAACGCGTGAATACGCAGCGTTGGGCCTATTTGGGGTTTGCTTTCGCCTCGTTGCCTCCTGGACCCCAGAAACGAAAGCAAATACTCTCCCCTCGAAGCACTTGGTTTTGGTATAATGTTTATGGTCAGGAATGGGAGCGTATCTGACCTCATGGCTTCGTGGGCGAGAACCCCGCAGAGCTTGTGAAACCGTCAAATAAAAGCGGGGCGATGAAGATTGCGAAGAATCTGGCTGAAGAGCAAAATGCGATGTCTGCGGCGGACGTTTTCAAGGCGATCGTCATCAAGAACACGTTTCTCTCCAATGCGGGCAACGCCTCGGCCGCGCTTCGCAAGATGCTGCTCACCAGTTTCAGCTACTATCAGCCCGACCTCATGGGCATGACCCTGGGCAAGACAAAGCTGCTGGGCGCGGCGATATTCATTATCATCGTCGTCGAGCCGAGGCGGCCGCTGTCCGGGGCGATTCGCGACGCCAGGCTCGTGAAGACGCCGCTTGGCGAGGCCGTGGCGCGGCGGCTACGGGAAATCGGCGAGTTTCCCGGCATCAGGCTTTCCAACTCGGTGGTGATGACCGACCATGTCCATCTTCGGCTTCATCTTCGCGCAGGGCTTGCCGGGCTGCTGACGACGCGCGGGCGGGCGCTCGGGCGCTTCAAGAGCCTGTGCGCCAAGGACTACCACGAAATCTGCGGTTTCCTGATGACACCGCTTGCGGTGTCCGGTAGGATCGAACTATGAACGAAGCAGAAGCTCGACATGGTCTCAGAGACCCGGCGCTGAAGGCGGCGAAGGTGACGGTCGAGCTGACGCAGGAAGAGGTCAGGACTCTAAGAGCAAAAAAAAACTTATGAACACCATACACGGAACCCCCATGAGACTAGTCGCAGCATCTCTCCTTCTTATCGCAGGCTCCGCGCTTGAGGCGCCGGCCGACGAGGCGGAGATTGCCGACGGCGGAGACTACGGCCTCGTCGTCGTTGGCGCGGGCCCTGGCGGAATGGGCGCGGCACTTTCGGCGGCGCGCCTTGGCGTGCAAGTCGCGCTTGTCCATGACGATCCAGTTCTCGGCGGCAACGGGTCGAAGGAGAGCGGAGCCGGACTGGACGGCGCCGCGCTTTCGTCCGGCGGTTCGCGCGAGACCGGCATAGCCGAGGAGGTGCGAATGCTCGCCAGACGCGAGGGAAAGCGCGTCGGCGACGTCTACGCCAAACTCGCCGCCGCATGCTCCGCGAAGCTGAAGGACTTCTGCAGCGAGCGCGTCATGTCCGTGGAGAAGGACGGTTCGCGCATCACGGCGGTCATCGCCTGCAGCACGCTCGATGGGCGCCGCACGCGCTATCGCGCACGATACTTTGCGGACGCGACGGACGACGGACGGATCGCCAGTTTCGCGGGCGCGGCCACCATGCGCGGACGCGAGGGGATGATCGTCGTCGGCGACTATGTGCTCACTGCGAAGGACTGCCGCGACGGCATGGCCTTCCACGACGCAGTCGCAGTCTGCGGATGGCCCCTCGACATGCACGATTCGCTCGGCATGGAGAATTCGGGCGGAGACGGCTCGTGTCGCACGCGCCACGGAGCGCCGCCCTACGCCATACCGTTCCGCAGCCTGTACTCTAAGGACGTTGACAACCTCTTTCTGCCGTCCCGCTGCCTGAGCGCGACGGACTTGGCGCTTGGCTCGGCGCGCGCGCAGGGCGCTCTGCTAGGAGTGGGACAGGCCTGCGGAACTGCCGCGGCGCTGTGCGCAAGGCGCGCCCTCATGCCGCGCGAGTACGGCCGAAGGCACATGGCCGAGCTTCAGCGCGTGCTGAGGAGGTGCGACCAGACGATTCCGGGTCATTCGGACAACGACCCGTACAATCTCGCCCTTGGAGCCACGACCGACGCGACTGGGCTTGTGGACGGCGTTTCGGCGCCCGAGTACGTAAAAGGCGAAAAGCCACGAGTAAGCAACGGGCACGGCTGGGTGTCGGAGCCGGGGCTGCCGAGGTCCGTCAGCCTTTCGTGGAAGGAGCCTGTCGAGCTGACGGAGGTGCAGATAGTCTTCGACACGCATCTTTCGTCGCTGAACGTGCCCGAGCCGATGCCGGCCGAACTCGTGCGCGACTACAAGCTGGAGGCGCAGCGCGGCGGCAAGTGGAGGGCAATCGCTTCCGAGAAGAACAACGCCCTGAGGTTCCGGCGCCACAGGATGCCGTCGGGGCAGCCGGTTTCGGCGCTTCGCGTCACGGTTTCGGCGACGTGGGGCGCGAAGGAGGCTCGCATCTACGAGATGCGCGCATACGGGCGCACGCCGCTTGCCCAGGACGTCCGGGAGGACGGGCGTCGCCTGGTCTGGAGCGAGGAGTTCAACGGATCGGAGCTGGACGCGGCGAAGTGGCGCTTCTGGGCGTCGATGAACTCGACGGACTGCGTGTACGCCAACGACGAGCGCACGGTTCTCCTGGCGGACGGCAGGCTGAGACTGCGCGTGGACAATTCGGGCGACCCGCAGAAGCCGTTCGTCCTGGCGCGCGGACTCTGCACGCGGGACATCATGTCGTTCCGCTACGGCTACCTGGAGATGCGCGGGCGCGTGCCGTACCGCCACGGCGCATGGCCGAGCTTCTGGATGCAGTCCGAGCAGAAGCGCCGCAAGGCGCAGTGGATGTCGGAGATAGACATCTTCGAGGTTTTCTCCAGCAAGAGCTCGGCTGTCGCGAACCTGCACAAGTGGTCCGGCGCCAAGCATTCGATGATGCCAGGCGGAGAGGGCAGCGTCAATCGCGCGTACGTCTTCGCCGATCCGTCGCGCCTGAACGAGGAGTTCCACGTCTACGCGATGGAGTGGACGCCGGAGACGATTTCGTTCTTCGTCGACGGCGAGTGCTTTGTGACGGTGCCGATAGACGAGGCGCACGACTTCGCGCCCAAGGGCATGCCGGGCATGCAGGGCTTCCACGACCCTCACTACATCATAATCAACAACGAGGTGTTCACGCCTGGCCATGGCTGGTGTCCGGAGGAGAAGCGCCTTATGCCTGGCGAGCCGATGCCGATCGACTACGAGATCGACTGGGTCCGCCTCTGGCAGCGTGACGGCGAGGAGATATTCGTCAGCGGCTCTTCGGGCGGACGGTGACTGTCCGCCCCTGAGCCTGGTCAAGAAAATCAAATTGTCTTTTTTGCATCGGCGCTTGATCGCGTTGTGGTATAATCGTGGCGTCACAACGCTGACAGGGCGAAAGACATGACAGGAAGTGGCCGATTCCGTGACAGTGTCTGGAGACTTGTTCAGAGGCTGAATCCAGGCGAGAGGAGTAACATAGCATGAATAGACGAGAGTTCATGGGGTCGATCGCGGCGCTTGCGGCGTTGACGGGCTGCCAGTCCGGCGCGACAGGCCTCGCTTTCGGGAAGCGCAGGAAAAGGTGGTACAAGGGGAATCTACACACGCACACCCTCTGGTCGGACGGCAATGCGTTTCCCGAGGAGGCCGTCGCATGGTACAAGAGCCGCGGATACAACTTTCTCGGCCTCAGCGACCACAACATGTTCCAGGACGACCCCGACAGCTGGGTCGCGGCGCTGGAGGACGGCGAGGCGGCCTTCAAGCCCGAATGGGCGAAGAAGCCCACGCGCCGCTACATCTTCACGGCGAAGAGGCGCTACTTCGACGACTATCTGACCGCGTTCCCCGAAGCCATGACGCGGACAGGCGCCAGCGGACGCCTTGAGGCGAGGCTCAGCACGTTTGACGAGCTGTCCGCGCGGTTCAACTCCCCTGGCGAGTTCCTGCTGCTGCCTGACGTGGAGGCGACGCGGAAGGTTGTGTATTCGGACGGACGCGAGCATCAGCTCCACATGAACTACGTGAACCTGCCGTTGCTTCTGCCGTCCTATTCCGCGCCAGAGTACAGGCGCGTTGTCAGGGACGTCCCCATTTGCCGTTTCCTTGGAGACCACGCGAAAGAGACGGCCGAGCTTGCCAGGGCAATGGACAGGCCTCATCTCTTCATCCTGAACCATCCAATCTGGAGTTGGTACGACGTGGGGCCCGAGGCGATAGTCGAAAACCCGTCCGTCCGCTTCTTCGAGGTCTGCAACAACGGCTCTCCGTTCAAGTCGGCCGAGGGGCTTCCGAGCGACGGATTCGACACCGACCGGATCTGGGACGTCGCGAACGCCTTCCGCATGCGCAGAGGGCAGCCGCTTCTCTACGGAATCGGCACGGACGACACGCATAACTTCCGTGGAGAGCCGTGCGAGATGCTGATGCCCGGGAACGCATGGTCGCTCGTGAGGGCGGAGTCCCTTGACGTGGCTTCCATCATCTCCGCGATGGCGGCCGGCGACTTCGTGACTTGCGAGGGACTGGAGCCGGACGACGTCTCGTTCGACTCGTCGGCGGGAACGCTCACCGTCTCCGCGCCTGCCGGTCTTTCGGTGCGCACGGTCCGCTTCATCGTCACGAAGCGCGACTTTGCCGAGGCGCCGGTCAGGAAAGTCTCCGTGCGCCCTGAAAGGCACAAGGACGCGATGACGTACCAGCGCGAGATCAGCGTCTATGACGAGAAGATCGGAATGGTCGCGAAGTCCGTACGGTTCCGTCCCGGCGAACCCGTCCGCGCCTCGTACACGCTGGCCGACGACGACCTCTACGTGCGAGCTCGCATAGAGGAGTGCGGGACGACTCTTTGCAGGGCGCCTCTGCATCCTCAGGGCGTGCGCGTCGCCTGGACCCAGCCGTACGCAAACGCTCATTGCTAGCGGGCCTGGCACGATTCGCGAGGAGGCGGTGGCCGTGGGCGGCCGCCGCCTCCTCGCTTTGCGGCGAAGTCTTTTGCACTGCCCGCAAAGGGCGGCAGAGGTTAGTCAAATTTGAATTTCTCGATTGTCCGATCTTGAATTAATTGCCTTGTCTGCCGCAGGTTATTGTGATACAATTCTTCGCGTTGAAAGGCCAAGAAGTCGTGAACCTGTGAAGGAGCAAACATTATGACTACAACAGCCCATGCAATGACGCCGGATACGGCAAGCTCAAAAGTGCGCTTTAATGCACTTGTCCTCTCATCTGTCGCCCTCGTGGCGACGTGCGCGGTCGGAGCGGAACCCGAGCAGTTCTGGAAAGGCCCTGTCGGCGGCGCATGGGAGACTTCGGCCAACTGGAACGCGGGCGTCCCCTCCGACACGCAAAGCGCGGTCTTCTACAATGCCGCAACCGTTACCGTCTCAAGCGCGGCGACCATGAGGCGCTTCGACGTTTCGAAAAGCAATGCGGGCGATGTGCTTGTGCAGGGCGCTGGCAGCGTAACGGGCATCGACGCGACAGTATCGCGCAACAGAGGCACGGGCAGCGTGGTACTTGACGTCGACTTCCAGGGGAACGCGACAACGCTAGGCGATGGGCAGACCGTCACGGGCCGCAACGTCTTCAAGCGGAATGTCGAGATGTACGGCAACGCCCTCGCAGTCGTGACGAACGAGAATCTTGTCGGCGTCATGACGTTTGACGGCGCAACTGTTCATACGGACGCCGCGATATACGCGCACAAGGGTTCGACGCTTGCCATCAAGGGAGATTCGAGCGTTACGGCTCAGCGCTTCTCGGTAAAGGAGGACGCGACGGTTGATTTTGCGAGCGGATCGATACTCCTTACGGCGACAGGGGAGAACAAGATATTCGAGGTCTCGAACCGCCAGCTGCTTGCCGCGAACGCGGGAACGCGCCTTGAGACGCTGGCATGCGACGGCGCAGCGTTCGATCCTTTCACCTCAGACAGTTCGGCGTGGATGCTTCATGGCGGAACTCTGATCGCGACGAATGCCGACGACAACGCGTCAGGCGGCCTGTTGGCGCAGAAAGCCGACTTCACCCACGTCGTCACGGGCACGGGCACGATCGCGGTCAGGCAGGTCTACATGAAAGGTGCCGGGCAGGGCGGCCTTCGGCTTGACGGCCCCGACCTGTACACGAGAAGAATCGGAGCTGGCGACGACGACAATGTGACGTTGGAGGTTGGCGGCGGTTCCACGGTCGGAACTTTCAAGGGCGATCTGACGCTCGCAAACAAGTTCACTGTCTTCGGCCCGGTGACGATAGACACTGACGACTTCTTCAACAGGACCGCTGGACGCACCATAACTCTGAGCAATCCGAGGAACTGCGACGGAATGCTGACGGCGAAGGGGCGCGGGACTGTCGCGTTCGGCTCGGAGGTCAATCAGGAGAGCCTGCGGATAACGGCCGTCGATTCGGCGCGCGTCGAGTTCCCCGACTGGGCGTACCACCTCGGCAGCCTCTCGTTCTCGACTTCGTCAAAGCTAAAAGTCAGGAATTACTGCCATGTCACCGGCGACGCATCGTTTACCGGGAACGCATCTGCGGTCATAAGGAACAACAACTCCGACGGAAGCGCCGCGTTTGAGTGCGCCGCGCTGACCCTCTCGGACAACGCCTCGCTTGTCGTTTCCGGCAAGGTCGCCGCGGCCTCGCTCTCGCTTACCGGCAATGCGAGGTTCGTGTTCGGCGCCGGTTCGTCGTTTGCATCGTCGTCCGGGTTCGGCGACGGCGCCTGGCAGATCGAGGTAGTCGTGCCAGAAGGCTTCGCGGCCGGCACGTATCCGCTCGTAAAGGGCGTTGAGTTCGACAGCGCCGCAATGACCCACGTCACGCTCTCCGGCGCGACAGCAGGGTGGGAGCTGCGCCTTGTCGAGGGCGCGCCGACTCTCTACAAGAAGTCTGACGCGAGCGGCGTTGAGTGGACAGGCGACGGTGCCGACAGTAACTGGTCGACAGTCGGCAACTGGAACAGCTCCACGTTCCCGTCCGCCGACAGCGTGGTCGCGTTTGGCGGCCTTGACCGACTCGATCCGGTCAACGACAGCATGTCCGCGGTCTCCGGCATCGTGTTCCGCTCGTCGTCTGGCCCGTTCAGCCTGAAGGGCAATCCGCTTACGCTTACGGCGAAGATGCCCGACGTCGAGAACACGTCCGCGGACAACGCCGCGGTCCTCTCCAAGTCCCTTTTCGACCAGACGATCGGCAACGACATAGCCTTTCCCGACAGGGCCGGCGTGTTCGCTGACGGCGGCGGCGCGATATCGTTCACCGGCAGCGTCTCCGCCGCCAGGGAGTTCGTGCCGCGCGGCGACGTTCGCTTCGGCGGAACAGCTACGTTCAGGAAGCTCCTTCTGCAGAAGTCGAAGACTCTCCAGCCGACGGTTCTGCGCGTCCTCGAAGGGGGCAGCGTGTCCGTCACCGGCCAGGCCTACCAGCCCATTGCCGACGGCAGCGCCATGGTGGGGCGCATCGCCGTCGACGCGGGCGGCGCCCTTACCGTCATGAACGGGGACTTCTCCTTGCGCACCGAGCTCGTCAACGTCATCGACGGCGCGCTGAACATCAGAAACGGCGACGATGATTCCGGCAGGTTCGTCTCCTGCGAGCGAAACCAGAACTTTGGCGGGTCGGGAACCATCAACTGCGACAGGGCCTGCTCGGGCCGCAACGCCGGCTCGGACACCAGCTTCATCAGCATAGGCGGGACCCTTTCGCTCTGCATGAACGGCGACTGGCAGACAGCAAGCTACAGACAGGAGGGCGGCAGGACGTACCACGACCCGAACTGCCCTACGCGACTCGCCATGTCGGACGGGACTACGCTGACCGCATCCAAGGACTGGACGTACGGCCCCGCCGCCGACGCCTACAGCACGGTCGCAGCGACGATAACGCCCGCTCAGCGCGGGGCGAAGATGACCGGCACGGTCACCGTGGACACCGCAGGCCGCACGATAACTTTCGCCGACCCCCTCGACGCGTCCTCCGCGACGGTCGTCAAGACGGGCGACGGCTCGCTCGTCGTCTCTTCCGAGTCCTCTTTCGCGGCGCTGAACGTAGCCACGGGAACCGTCGCTTTCACCGTCGCTCCGACGTCCATCGGAGACATGACGCTTGGTGCAGCGGCCGTCGTGTCGTTCCCCTCCACGCCGGCATTTGGCGGACGGCTCGATGTCTCCGGCGGAGCGGACGGACTCCTTCCCCCCGTTCGCCCGTCGGATCTTTCGTGGCACACGATTGCCACTGCAGGCGAAGTTGCCGGACCCGGCGGCGCTGCCAGGTGGACGTCCCGCAGGAAGCGCGTTGAGTTCCGCATAGTGTCCGTCGAAGGCGGCCAGTCGCTGCAGTGCCGATTCGCGCAGGGCCTTGTGTTCACAATCAAGTGAGGGCTCACATGAAGACTTCGATAGCTGTCATGGCAGTCGTCGCCGCCGTAAACGCGGCGACGGCGGCGCTGAACCAGTCGGAATGGCGGATGGCCAATGCGAACTGGGGCGGAGTCGGCGACGACGGGCGCGAGTACAATGGAGGCGTCGTGCCGGAGAACGTGCGCTTCGAAGGCGGCAGGGCGTTTCTCGCGGCGCACGGCAACCTCTACACCGGGCGCGTCAGAGGCGTGGACAAGAAGGGGCGCGCCGTCGTCCCCGGCGTCCGCACCGGCGCATGCCTTGTTTCGAAGCGGCGGATGCACTACGGCAGCTACCGCGTGCGGATGAAGATCGTGCCGCATCTCGGGTGCTGCACCGCGATATGGACGTTCCGGTACGATGCGTCGGGCGGGAAGGTGCTGAACCACGAAATCGACATCGAGATGCCGGGGCGCCCCGCTTCCGAGAAGACTGGAATCGGCTTCGACTATGCGCTGTGCAACACGTGGATCGGCGAAGACGCCGACCGCTACACCACCGGCTACACGAATCTCCCCGGCAGAATGGACGACGGCGACTTCCACGACTTCCGCTTCGACTGGCACTACGACAGGGTGGAATACTATGTCGACGGTGCGCTGGTGCGGACGAACCGCAGCCATGTGCCGAACATGCCTGGCGAGTTCTGGGTCGGCGTCTGGTTCCCGAAGGGCTGGACTGGAACGCCCGACTTCGACGAGGCCGAGGCCGTAGTGGACGACTTCTCGTACACTCCATACGAAATCGAGATCGCGAGCGCTCTGGAAGCGACAGTGCCCGACAACGGCCAGATCGTGCCGCTGCAGAATCCGTACTACTCGTCGTGGCTTGCGAAGTCCGACGCCGAGCGCCGCGCAGACCTCGAAAGCTCCAGTGTCCGCAAGGCCATGTACGAGGCCGGCTCTCTGCCGCGCCCTGTGAGAATCGCGTGGCTGGGCGGTGACGGAGACGGGCATATCGTCGTGCGCCGCGCCGTCGACGGAAAGATCGTCGCGGACGCGAACGTAGGCGGCAACGACTTCATCATCGAGAACCTCGAGGCGAACTGCGCCTACGGCTGGGAATACTCGTGCAAGGACCTTGCAACAGGCGCGTCGTTCAGGACGGCGGACGCCTTTCCGCGTCAGCTTCACTGGGACGGCGTCAGGAATGTGCGTGACCTGGGCGGGCGCGCCACGCTCGGCGGCCGCCGCGTCAGGCAGGGCCTCGTCTACAGGTGCGCCGCCTTCGAGGACAGCACCGAGGTTCCCGTCACGAATGCGCAAGGCAGAGTCGTGGACTATGCCTATCCGATCGGCAAGACGCTCATCACTCCTGCCGGCGTCGAGACGGCGACAAGAGTCTGCGGCGTAAGAACCGATCTGGACCTTCGCTGGAACGAGGAATGCGAAGGACTGACGTCCTCCGCGCTCGGCAGCGGCGTCAGGCGCATCCATGTGCCGTTCTACGCCTACGGAAGCCTCGCCGGCGACAAGGGCAGGGCGGCGCTGAGAGCCGCATGGGCGGTCTTCATGGACGAGTCGAACTATCCGATCGCATTCCACTGCATCGCAGGCGCCGACCGCACCGGCACGCTCGCGTTCGTGCTGAACGGACTGCTGGGCGTTCCCGAAGGCGAGCTGCTGCGGGACTGGGAGGTGACCGCGTTCAGCACGCGCACGCCGAACTTCACGCACGAGAAGAGGCTGGACAAGCTGATTGCCGTCTTCGACGGCTTTGAAGGCGCGACAATAAACGAGCGCATAGAGAAGTTCGTCCTGTCCTGCAGCATTCCGCTTTCCGAGATCGAAAGATTTAGGGCAATAATGCATGAGTGACCGTTTCTTATGGTATAATATCAGACTATGTCGGAGTCATACTGTTTGAAGAAAGGTCACATGAATAGACATTGCGTGCTTATAGGGCTTGCCGCCGCAGCGGTGGCCGGTGTGGGGTTCGCCGAGCAGCCGAACGACTGGGAGAACCTCGAGGTCAACTCGATCAACAGAGAGCCGCCTAGGGCATATGCCATGCCTCTTGCCTCCGAAGAGGCGGCGTTCACGGACGCGATAGAGCCTGAGACCCCTTACAAGCAGTCGCTGAACGGCCTCTGGAAGATTTCCTGGGCGGGGAACCCCGATCTCAGGGTCAGGGACTTCTACCGCACCGACTTCGACGACTCGGACTGGTTCACCATCGACGTGCCGAGCTGCGTTGAGATGCGGGGCTTCGGTTCGCCGGGATACGTCAACATACGGTATCCCCACAAGCTGGAGTGGCCGTTCATAAGGGACCGCCATAGCGGCAAGGCGGACTACAACCCCGTCTCGTCCTACCGGCGCGCGTTCACTGTGCCCGAAGGCTGGAAGGGGCGCGAGGTGTTCCTCCGCTTCGACGGCGTCTACTCCGCCTATTACGTGTGGGTGAACGGAGAGAAGGTCGGCTATGCCGAGGACTCCAAGCTGCCTAGCGAGTTCAACGTCACGAAGTTTCTGAAGCCTGGCGAGAACCTTCTCGCCGTCGAGGTCTACCGCTGGTGCGACGGCAGCTACCTTGAGGACCAGGACATGTGCCGCTTCTCTGGAATCTTCCGCGACGTCACGCTCTGGTCTATGCCGAAGGACGGCATATGGGACTTCGAGATCAAGACTTCGCTCGTGAACGACTATCGCGACGCCGACATTGAAGTCGCCGGATGCGACGGCGCCAGCTGGAAGCTCTACGACGCCGCGAGAAACGAGATCGCCTCCGGAACGTCGGGCGGTGAACGCGCGAGGGTCGCAGGCGTCAGCCTCTGGAGCGCCGAAAAGCCGTATCTCTACACGCTTGTCGTCAGAAAGGGCGGCGACGTCCGCGCCCGCAAGGTCGGCTTCAAGGAGATCAAGGTCTCCGGCAACACGCTGCTCTTCAACGGTAAGAAGATCAAGTTCAAGGGCGTCAACCGCCACGAGAGCAATCCGGACAACGGGCGCACGGTGTCGCTCGACGACATGCTCAGGGACATCACTCTGATGAAGCGCTACAACATAAACACCGTCCGCACGTGCCACTATCCCGACCACCATCTCTGGTACGACCTCTGCGACAGGTACGGCATCTACGTCTGCGCCGAGGCGAACGTCGAGGGCCACGAGCCCGGATACGACGAGAAGGGGCTCGGGCGGCAGCCCGAGTTCATGCACTCGATCGTCGAGAGAAACCTCCGTCACGTCCGGTTCTACCGCAACCATCCTTCCGTCACGCTCTGGTCGATGGGCAACGAGACGGGCCACGGGCTCTGCTTCACCAACGCGATCGCCCAGGTGAAGGCGCTCGATCCGTCGCGTCCGATCCACTGGGAGCGCGGCAACGTCGATGCGGACGTCGACAGCCGCATGTATCCTTCCGTTGAATGGCTTGAGGAACGCGGGCAGTTCGGCGAAAAGCCTCGCGGCAGCGGGGTGATGGGCGACAAGTATAAGCGCCCCGACGGACTGCAGAGCGCTGGCAAGCCGTTCTGGATGTGCGAATACGCCCATGCGATGGGCAATTCGATGGGCAATTTCCAGGAGTACTGGGACGTCTTCTACAAGTACGACTCCCTCACAGGCGGATGCATCTGGGACTGGATCGACCAAGCCGTGTGGAAGTACACCGACAGGATTGGGCCGGACGGGAAGCGCGACCGCTATCTCGCCTACGGCGGCGACTGGGACGAGCAGCCCAACGACGGTCCGTTCAACTGCAACGGCGTGATAGGCCCTCTTCGCAAGGAGACTGCGAAGCTCGAGGAGGTGGGCCAGGTGCACCGCAATCTCGTGGTGGACGGCGACTTCAACCTCGAGAACAGGTTCGGCTTCACCTATGCCGACGAGTTTGAGGGAGAGTGGGAGATGGTGGAGGACGGCGTGTCGATGCACCGCGAGCCGTTCAGGGTTCCGCACATCGCGCCGCTTTCCAAGGGCTCTCTCGGGCTGCCCAAGTTCGAGGCGGCGGCTGGCAAGGAGTGCTTCGTCAACGTGTACTTCAGCCTGAAGGCCGACACCGAATGGGCCAAGAGGGGCTGGGTCGTCTCCCGCAACCAGATCGCGCTTTCGCCATCCGCCCGCCAGACTGCGGAAGTGGATGCCGTCAAGCCGAAGTTCACCGAAGACGACAAGACCGTCACTGCGGTCGCAGGCGGAACCAGGGCCGTGTTCTGCCGTCGCACCGGCACTCTCTGCGAGCTGGTGATGAACGGCAGGACGATTCTGAAGGATCCTGCTCCCGGGATTGCGGCCGGTCCGCGGCTGACGTGCCTTCGCGCGTTCACCGACAACGACGTGTGGCTTCGCGGCTACCAGCTTGAGGAAGCCGGCAGCATCTATCTTACGGGCCTCACGCAGCTCAGCTACCATGCCCGTCCAGTCGTGATCGACGGCGACGCGCTTCGCTTCACGGTGGAAGTCACGGGCTCAAAGTCGGCGGGCTTCACTCACGAGACCGAATGGCGCTTCGGCGGCGACGGGTCCGTCGCCGTCAGGAATACGGTGACTCCGCACGGCACGATGCCGAAGGCCCTGCCTCGTCTCGGCCTCTCGCTGAGGCTCGACAAGGCGCTTGAGGGCGTCCGCTACTACGGGCGCGGCCCGCACGAGAACTACGTTGACCGCAAGACCTCGGCGTTCATGGGCGTGTACGACTCGACCGTGACCGAGCAGTTCGAGCCGTACGTGCGTCCTCAGGACAACGGCTACAAGTGCGACGTCAGATGGGCGGCGTTCACCGCTTCGGACGGCACGGGCGTTAGGTTCTCGGCGTCCGAGCCGCTCTTCATGCAGGCGCTGCACTATGAGGCGGAGGACATGGAGTTCTCTCGCCACCGCAATGCCCAGCAGCGGTTCCGCGCTCCGCTTGTCGCGCGCGACGAGGTGTGCCTGAATCTCGACATCCGGCAGCTCGGCCTTGGCGGCGCCTCCTGCGGCCCGAAGCCGATGGACAAGTACACTTTCCCGATCCAGAAGGAGACTTGGACTCTCAAGATGGAGCCCGTGTCCGCCAAGTAGCCGCTGCGCGCGAACGGCGAAGGACTAACGTCATGAACGCATCTCTTCGGAATGTAGGCGCGGCGGTCTGCGCGGTTTGCTTCGTCCATCACGCCTTTGCCGACGGTTCGCTCGACGCCTTCCCCCGTCTTGAAGGCGAGACCGACGACGCGCCGCGATTCCAGAGGGCGGTGGAAGCGACGCCGAGCGGAGTCCTCTCGGTGCCTGCGGGCCTCTACACGATCGGTTCGCCGATAGTCGTCACCAACCTCTGCTCGCTGTCGATGAACAAGTCCGCCAAGCTCAGGGCTGTCGCCGAGATGGACTTCGTCCTCCGCGTCGACACCTCCCTTGCCAGGACGAAGCTGCCGCGAACCGACGAGCGCACGCACGACATGAGCCGTTTCGTCGTCGGCGGAGTGGTCGACGGCAACGGCCTTGCGGGATGCATGTCCCTCGACGGTTTCGGCCACTTCACGCTTCGCGACACCTGCTTCATGAACGGGCGCGGATACGGGCTCGCGCTGAATCTTCGGGGCGGCAACTGCAACGAGGCTGTGGCGAACAACCTCTACTTCAAGTGCACGAAGCGCGGGCTCGCGGGCAACGTCGGCCTTTACATCGGATCGACCGACGGGCACTTCACTGACTGCATCGTCGTGGACTACACCGTCGGCATCCATGTCGGCAAGGCCGGCTCCAACAGGCTGACGCGCTGCCATGTCTGGGGCGGGCAGGTCCCTCCGCCGCGTCCCGGAGAGCTGAGGGAGATGCTCAATGGCTCCATCTGCTTCAAGGTAGAAGGCACGAGCACGACTCTGCGCGACTGCTATGCGGACACTGGCGAGGTCGGGTACGACATTGCGGCGCACGACACGCGGCTACTGGGCTGCACCTATCTCACAAACGAGAAGTACGGTCTGAGGGACATAACGGTCGTCAGGCATTCGCTGGGTCGGCTTGTGGTGTCGGAAGGGCACTTCATTCGGCCGAAGTCGCCCGATGTGAACGTCAAGGTGTACGAGGGCTGCGGGAAGGTCGTCTGGAGCAACATGATGTACAGCGGCTTCGGGAGCGGCGAAGACACTCCAGGCGCGGCAAAGTTCTGAGGCGGCCGACGGCTCGCTTCGCCGGAGTTGCGTCAGCCTCCGCGTCATGGCGCCGCATGCGGACTCGCCGCGGACAGCCTGTTTCTGCGCGAGCGCATGCGGTACTCGTTCATCGTGCAGCCGACCGTTCGCTTGAAGAGCCGCAGGAAGAAGGGCGACGAGTGATGGCCGCACATCTGCGGAATCGCCGACAGCTTTATGGCGGGATTCGCGGCAAGTTCCTTCGCCCGCTCCAGCTGGACGGCGTGTATCTCGTCTACCACGGACCGTCCGGCAGTTTCCCTGAACCGCTTCTCGGCAAGCCGTCTTGAGCAGCCGAAGCACTCTAGCGCCTCTGCCGCCGTCAGGCCCGAAGTCGCCCGCTCGCGAATCATGTCGAGCGCTTCGGTTGCCGCGTGGTAGAATTTGGCGGAGCGTCTTGTTGACGCGCGCGAGACGACGCTGACGCTCCCGAACGTTTCGTGCAGCGGCGCGGCGGAAGGGTTGCCCAGCAGCTCTTCTATCATCTCGACGGCCCGTTCGCCCTCGGCCATGAAGTCGTGCGATACGCTCGAAAGCATAGGCCGCAGGTTCTCGCAGAAGAACTCGTCGTTGTCGGTGCCGATTATCATGAGGTCTTCCGGCGCGCGCAGGCCAAGGACGCCGGCCGCCTCCATCACCTGCTCCGACAGCGTGTCCGCGGCGGTGAAGACGCCGATCGGCGTCGGCAAGTCCCCAAGCCATTTCGCAAGCGACCTGACGAGCGACTCGCGGTCTTTGAAGGCGTGCTCGGGGCGGAACATGTGCACTTCATGCGCCCCGACCGCCTTCGTGAAGGCATCGCCCCTCGCCTCGCTCCAGAAAGGGCGCCTCGGCCATGCGACGTAGGCGTATGACTTCATGTCGTGCTTGAGCAGTTCTTCGGCTGCGGCGTTGGCGGTGGCCGCGGCGTCCTGCACGAGCGTGTTTACGTTCCTGCTGGCGAAGGACGGCGCGCAGTCGATGAAGACGGTGGGCTGCTTGGCGAACGCCTTGACGTCCAGCAGCTCGGGGCGCAGCTTGACGGCGTCGACGATGCAGCCGTCGGGACGCCAGTAGCGGATGTCGTCCCCGATCTGCGTCGGCGAGATTATGTCGAGGCGCAGTACTGACCATCCGCGAAGCCGCGCGGCGCGGCAGGCGCCAAGGGCTTTCCGCTGTGACGGCGCAGTTGCCGACGAGTGGAAGTAGGCGATAAACCTTTTCATGTCTGTATTGTACCATATCCGTTCGCATTTGGTTGCAACAATTTTTCGCAAATAGCTATTGATTGTGCACGAAATATGCTAAAATTTACGCAGTCAGTAGTAAACACAGCTGCAAGGAAAGGATGGAATGCCATGTCGTCAAGCAGAAATCTGATGTTGGCCGCAATTGCGGCGCTCGCGATGTCCGGCGTCTACGCTGACGCGCTTACGGTCGGTTCCGGCCAGACGGTCACGATCAGCGAGACCAAGAACTACGATTCCGTTTCCATCGACGGCGGGACAATCGTCCTCGGCGCAGACGGCGTCCTGAAGGTCGGGACGGGCGGCGTGAACGTCGGCGCGGCGGACTCCACGATAACGTTCAACGGCGGCAAGCTCGCCATTTCAGGTCCGATCAAGACGACTGGCGCAGGCAATCTCTATCTCAGCGGCAACGACGGCGACGTCATTGTCGTCAACGAGAACACGGGCGCCTGGATACGAATGTTCGAATGCGCGGGCGACGCGACGGGAAGGGTGCGGGTTGCAGGCGGCAGGGACTTCGTGCTATACACTTCGCGTAGCTGCGGCGTCGCGAAGAAGGACTCGAACAAGGACGCTTCGCTTTTCCTGCAGCACACCGGTCTCACGAAGCTCAACAATGCGAAGGAGACAGGCGACTTCTCCTACGGGAACAACTATGGCAACGTCTTTGAGAACCAGGAGACATGGCTGAATCATGGTTCGACGCTGGACATGACCTCCGTCTGGCACGTAATGAAGAAGTCGCTCAGAGGCGCCGGCTCCGTCATGGGCAATTACATCAGGTTCGAGATTCCGCAGAACGAGATCGCCGAGTGCTCCGTGCGGACGTTCAACCTCACTGATTTCATAAAGAAGGGCGAAGGCAGGCTGGACGTGTTCAACGCGACCCCGACCAATCTGACTGTCGAGGCGGGCGAAGTACGCGTTCTGCCGCGCTCGCAGATGGGATATTCCGAGTTCCGCCTCAAGATCGATGGCGTGGGCACGGCTCAAAAGAGCGCGATGGGCTTCAATGCCGTCGCCCTGTATTCCGGAGAGGACGACATTACTTCCGAGTTCGTGTCAGCGGGGCTTGGCAGTTACGGCCATGACGGTGGATA
>JAEEZC010000094.1 GCA_016288465.1 Verrucomicrobiota bacterium
CGTGCTGGCGTAGAACTGCGATAAACACGTGAAGAACAACGCGTTTGTCAAGTACTGTCGCGGCGAGTGGGTGATCGCAACTGCGTACGACGAGTGCTATGCGCACAATCCGGAAGGCGACTGGACCTCGCGCCACCAGATGTCCGTGAACGGAAAGCGCATCGGCATAACGGACGACGACATTCTCTCCTGCGCGCGATTCGCGAACATGCGCGAGCGCAAGGCGCGCGCCGTGCTGGACGAAGTCAGAAGTGCCGTCAGTGACTGGCCGCGTTTCGCTGCCGAGGCGGAGGTCCGCGAAGATTTCGTTGATGCAATCTCAAGGCGGCTTGGTTTGAGGTAAAACATGTGAAAGTGTTTTTGCTTCTAAGAAATCGACCGGCGAGTTCTTCCGGCGCCGACTTTCGCGCATCGTCATTCCGTTTGTCGTATGGGCCTGCGCCTACATCTGGTTGTTCGGCGACAGCTGGGGCAAGGCGTGCTTCAATTTCCCGGACGCAGGCGGACATCTCTGGTTCGTTCCCATGCTGCTCGGACAGTATCTTCTCATGCCGCTTCTCTCGCCTGGGCGGCGCTTTACGGCTACCCTTCGTTCGGCGCGGTTCCGTATCTCTACGGGGAATGCCCGTGGAACACGTTCGGCATGTTCCACTACGTGAGCGGCTTCATCGGCTACATGCTGCTCGGCCTCTGGTTCAGGCGGTTTGCGCCGGAACTCTCGTGGCGGCAGACGCTTGCCGTGGCGGTTCCGCTCTGGGTTGCGGGTGCGGCCGTCATTGGAGGCGGGTTCTATTTTCGCATACCCGATTTCCCGTGTGCGAAGCCGTATGCTTTCGCGGTAGATCTTGAAATGAGCATTGAATACTGCTCTTCGGGCGTCGCTGTCGCGACCATCGCAGCGTTCCTGATGATCCGCAGGATCAAGTGGAACGGCATGTTCTACCGGCTGATAGTGCGTCCGCTCTCCGAGGCGAGTTACGGAACGTATCTTCTGCACATGTTCGTTCTCCTGGCGGTGTTCGATGCGGTGCGGCCGCATTGCGGCACGCCGGCAACAATACTCGCAACGGCAGCTGTATCGTATGTACTCGCGTCGGTAGTCAGCGTTCTGGTCTGTCGTATTCCATTCGTCGGCCGACATATATGTTGAGGGCTGTTAAGCATATTGTCCCTATAGGGCATGTTATGGCCGAGACGCCGTACAGCAGCGACTTCAGAAAGTGCTGCGACGAGGCGAAGCCCGAATGCCGCGACAAGACGCTACGTCCGATCAAGCCGATCGAGGGGCTCGAGCAGTACAGGGGAAAGATTCTTCTCGTCGTCAACACGGCGACGCGTTGCGGCTTTACGCCGCAGTACGAAGGCCTCGAGGCGATGTACGAGCGCCTCAAGGGGGACGGCTTCGAGCTTCTGGACTTCCCGTGCAACCAGTTCGGGCAGCAGGCTCCCGGCACGGACGAGGAAATCCACAGTTTCTGCGTCCTCAACTACAAGACGGCGTTTCCGCAGTTCGCGAAGGTCGAGGTCAACGGAAAGAACGCAGCTCCCCTTTTCAAGTTCCTCGTCGCCAACACGAAGTTCGAGGGCTTCCCGCCGGACGGCAAGATCGCGCCTATTCTCGAAAAGATGCTCGGCGAAGCAGACCCTGACTACGCAAAGAAGCCCGACATCAAGTGGAACTTCACGAAGTTCCTGATCGGAAAGGACGGACGCATCGTCCGCCGCTTCGAACCGACCGCCCCGCGCGTCCTTCGCGAGGTCAAGTCGGCGCTGGCGTAAGAAACGGCGATGCGAAAAGGCGTCTTGCGTGTTGTTGACATACAACGACAAGAAACTATATAATTCCTTTGCAGCGACAAGCCTTGCAGGCATTCTGCAAGGCATCGGGACAACAACCACAAAAAAGGAACAACACCATGCTCAGACTCAACTGCTTCTTCCAGGCCAAGGAAGGCCGTCTCGACAGCGCCCTTTCCGCCGCCAAGGAACTGACAGCCGCCTCGCTCAAGCAGGACGGATGCATCGCCTATGACGTTTTCGCGTCTGCGACACGCCCTGACGTCCTGCTCATCTGCGAGACCTGGCGCGACGAGGCCGCGCTTGAAGCACACGCCGCTTCCGAGCCGTTCGTCAAGAACGTCGCCATCATCAACGACTGCGGTGAAATGAAGATCGAGAAGTTCGACATGCGCTAAACCGCCAAGGGAAATCGGGAGCAACGTGAAAGTTCTGATGCTCAACGGTTCGTGGAACCATGACGGTTCGACGAAGGCGGGCCTCGACGAAATGGCCAAGGCGTTCGCCGCTGAAGGCGTGGAGACGGAGATCGTCGACATCGGCGCCAAGCCGGTAGCAGACTGCATGGCCTGCAACAAGTGCGCGGAGCTGAAACGCTGCGTGTTCGCGGACGACGCCGTGAACGAGTTCGCCGAGAAGGCAAAGACGGCGGACGGATTCGTCTTCGGATCGCCCGTCTACTACGCGCATCCGTCGGGACGCATCCAGAGCTTTCTCGACCGCCTCTTCTTCTCGACGATGCGAGCGGACGGCTACGCCGCGCTCCACCACAAACCGTGCGCCAGCATCGTCGTCGCGCGCCGTGCGGGCACAAGCGCGAGCTTCGACGTACTGAACAAGTATGCCACCATCTCGCAGATGATCGTTGTGGGCAGCAGCTACTGGAACGAATTCCACGCGCTCACCAAGGAAGACGTGACGCAGGACCCCGAAGGTCTTCAGACCCTGCGCAACCTCGCACGCAACATGGCCTACGTGATGAAGTGCCAGAAGGCCGGACGTGACGCAGGAATCCTTCCGCCAGCGAACGAAAGCGGCGCACTCACAAATTTCGTCAGATAAAAAACATGACAGCCACGTGTCGTCACGGGAGGAACGCATGGTGAAAAGGCTCATCTCAACCGTGGTTTCGGTATTGGCGGTAAGCGCCTATGCCGAGGAATGCAAGGACGGTGTTTGCACGCTTCCTGCGAATGGCGAGGCGGCATACACGGTGATGTCGCCTGTGCCGGAGTCCGCCGTGGAACCGGTCAAGCCCGCCCCGCGCCTCAAGTCGTTGGACGGAAAGACGATTGCACTTGTCGGCGGAAGCTTCATGGCGAACGTGACGCATCCCGAACTGAAGCGGCTCATCCTTGCCGAACACCCGACGGCAAAGGTCTACCTTTTGAG
>JAEEZC010000095.1 GCA_016288465.1 Verrucomicrobiota bacterium
GGGCGCTCGGCTCAAGAGCAATTCTTCCGGCAGCAAGGGCGGTCTGTCGTTCTCCGGCGTTTCGGCGGTTGCCAACGGCGCGGCGGTGAAGACGCTCTGGCTTGGCGGCACGAACACGTTCAGCCGTGTCGGCGAAGTTTCGGACGGCGCCGGGAAGGTTGGCGTCACCAAGGAGGATTCCGGCACATGGACGCTCATCGGCAACCAGACGTTCTCCGGTCCGCTGGAGGTCAAGGCGGGCACGCTTGTCGTCGCGCGCAAGCGTCCGTACACATGGTTCAGGTTCACGGTGAAGGGGATATGCGATAACGACGTCTTCTTCCTCAACGAATTCGGTCTCTTCAATCAGGCTGGCGTTCAGCAGAACAAGAATCTGGCGGCGATCTCTTCTGGAACGGGGAAAATCAAGAACAGCATCAATTACATGACCCTGACGCCCGGTCAGGCGACAATTGCGACATCGAAGGTGCTGTATTGGTGGCCGGAGGATTATCGCAATCTCAATGGCCTTTTCGATGGCGAGGGGTCTGGCAAATACTGGCGGTCGATGGTGTATGACGGAGGACGCCCGACCTGGAACAGCACGACGCACCACATCCCTGTCGTGTTTCGCCTTCCGGCCGGCGCAGACGAAGTGTCGTCGTGCGACGTGGTCTCTGCAAGCGCGACGCAGTCCGTGACGGCATTTTCGTTAGACGGCAGCTGCGACGGCGTTGTTTGGACGAACCTTGTCAACAAGCAGTCAGGCGATTTCGACTATACACAGCTGAACAAATGGCTTTCCGACATGTCCGCCTATCCGGGCGAAACGCATGTTCCGGCTGTGGGCTGGCGTTTCACGGGACACGAGGGGAGCGACGGGTTCTCGTCGCTGGAGAACGCAAGTGCCGTCAGTGTCGCGCCTGGCGCTACGCTCAAGGCGGAAGGATCGGCGGTCACTCTCCATTGCCTTACGCTTGACGCGGCGAACGGGAACGGCACGATCGACGGCTTTGATTTCGCTGAAAACGGCGTCGTCAATTTCGTCAACGCGCCATCGGGCGCCCAGACGCTTGACGTGCAAATCCGGCTTGCGAATCTTCCCGACGGCGCGCTTGCGCGGCTGAACGGATGGAGCGTGGCGATCAACGGGCAGAGAAAGTCGATGATAGTGGCGTTTGACGGGGCCGGAGCTACGGCCTACCGCCCGGGCACCATGGTGATCATACGGTAAGAACAGTGAGATTCCACTTCTGCATTCTGGCAATCGTCGCATGTGCCGTCTCGGCGGCGCATGCGGGGTTCTACCGCACGGAAAAATCCGCGGACGGCACTTGGCAAATGGTCGCGCCCGATGGAAGCGCGACGTTCCTTTCTGGCGTCGATCATGTGAACTGGACAGGGCAGTGGTGCGAGCGCACGAGGCGGGCGGCGTATCACGAGACGAACCGGAAGAAGTACGGAGCAAAGGCAGTCTGGGAAACGAACACGCTTGCGCGCCTTGGGAAATGGGGCTTCAATCTTTTAGGTGCGGGGTGCGACAATGATCTGCAACATCGCGGCCTTGCCCACACGGTCTATCTTGACATCGGCGGGAAGATGGCGAAAAAAGGCGGAGAATGCGCCATCCGTCCGAATCCCGGCAATGTGCCGTGCGGCGGATTCCCAAACGTGTTTGCGCCCGAATGGGAATGGATGTGCGAGAAGGTCGCCCGGGAGATGTGCGCGAAGGCGAAGGACGATCCCGATCTCGTCGGCTACTTCATCGACAACGAGCTGGCGTGGTGGGGGGACGGCGGCATGTGGGAGGACGATGCGCTCGCCGGCGGACTTTTTGACATTGTGGCCGCACTTCCGCAGGATAATCCGGCGCGCAAGGCGTTGGCAGGGCAAACCTCGAAAGTCGCATTCCTCGAAGTGCTCGCCGAGCGCTATTTTTCCGTAGCAACGGCGGCCATCCGCCGCGCTGATCCGAACCATCTGATCCTCGGCTGTCGTTTCGCCGGATTCAAGGGTGCGCACGAAGTCGTGTGGCGGGCCGCAGGGCGGCATTGCGACATCGTCACGTTCAACTGCTATCCATGGGTCGATCTCGACACTGGCGTAGTCATGGCCGGAACAGCGCTGCGGAATGTGCGTTTCGACGACGCGCTGGCCGAGCGCTACAATTGGGCCCGGAAACCGTTCATGGTGACGGAGTGGAGCTTTCCGGCCATAGACTCCGGACTTCCCTGTCTGCACGGAGCAGGGCAGAGGTTCAGGACCCAGGACGAGCGTACGCGGGCGACGGAGATATTCCTTCGCGCCATGATTGCGTCGAAGCCGATTGTCGGGCATTCCTATTTCATGTGGGTTGACGAGCCGTACTGGGGAATCCGCAAGGAGCTGCCGGAGGATTCCAATTATGGCCTCTTGAACGAGAACGACGAGCCGTATCCGCTGGTCGATGTGTTTGCGCGGATGCGTCCACCCGTCTTCTCGCGCAGAGGCGATGCGTATTCGCTGAGGAATCATGGCGGAATGGAGTTGCGCGGGCGCATCGGCGGGAGGCAGATGGTCGATGCGGTGTCGCTTCACGGCGCGGAGATAGGTTCCTGGAACGCGATGCTGCAGTTCGTGGATTGCGGGAAATCCGTCTGGCGCGAGACGGCAAGAGTCGTGGATGTGGAGTGGAACGCAGCCCGGCGAGTGCTCACGATCCTCGCCGAAGGCGGAGCAGGGGAAATCCGTTTTGCGGTGACGCATGAAATAGATATGGATGGGGCAAGGCCGATCTTCCGTGCCAGATGCGCAAAGATCGAGAATGTCGGGCGGGCCGATCTGAAGCTGGAGCGGATTTATTTCCGCCAATATGCGCCATACGCGGCGGCCACGGTGGACAAAGCGCAGGTGCCGAGCCTGTGGAAGGAGCCAAAGCGGGCGGAGTGGAACGATCCTGCGACGGGAAGAATATGGGGATTGTGGACGGATGCAAAGGACGCCGACGACTTCTTTAGGTACTATGTCAGTCCGAAGGACGGGAGCGTGCATCCCGATGCCGGCTTCAAGCCGCATGAGAGCGTAGCCATCGCTCCCGGTGCGGCGTATGTGCCGCCAGAAGATTGCTCATGGGCGGTTGCTGAGGCGGATTCAGCAGAATATTCCAAGGAAGCGAAGGTAGAATGAGGAATGTCAGAATAGTGGTGGGGATTGCAGTTTCGTCGGTTGCCGCAGTGTTTGCGTCGGCGCGCGGTGATGTCACATTGGAGAACGCGGCGTTCAGGCTGGTTTTGGGCGACGATGCCATTGCAAAGTCACTGGTCGTGAAGGCGACGGGCGAGGAATGCCTGTCGGATGCCGAGCCGACGCCGCTCTTCGCCGTGACCCAGGAGCGTCCGTTCAACAATGAAATCAAGCTCATCCACATGCACAAGCGGACGACCTATCCTGCTTGTTCGATCAGACGGAAAGGGGACAAGAGCCTGACCGTGGGCTTCAAGCTTGCGCCATACAAGGCTGTGGTCGAGGTGGACGTGAAACCGTCCTACATGACGTTCAGGCTCGTCGACTTCATCGTGAAGCCGGAAGACTACGGCGACCTGAAGATGGATACGCCGCCGGTCGCGTCGTTCCGCGTGTTGCAGCTGCCTGTCGGCAAGCGGAAGAACTTCGGAGACTGGATCAACGCGATGTGGGACGAGAAAGGTGCGGTGGGTGTGCTCGGCACGTCCGTCGAGACGTTCATCGACAACGAAGAATATCGTCGCCATATGCTTCTCACCGCAGACCTCCAGCATGGCTACCGTCTGCGCGGCGGTTCGGCGGCGCTTGTGGCGGCGGCGACGCCCAAAGCGTTCCTTGATGCCGTCGGGCAGATGGAGGAGGACTTCGGCCTGCCGCATGGGGTGAAGAGTCGTCAGTCGCCGCTCATAAATGCATCAATGCTTCGCGTTTCAGACCTCAATCCCAATAACGTCGATCAATACATCGACGTCGCCAAGAAAGCAGGCTTCCGCCTGATGCTTCTTTACTACACATGTATCGTGAAAGAGGTTAGCTCGTGGGGGTTTAACGGGAACTGGGACATGCAGGACGTCTATCCCAATGGGCTTGCCGATCTTAGGCGGATGCTGGACAAGATCAAGGCCGCCGGAATCACGCCCGGGCTTCACTTTCTTCATACTCACGTGGGATTGCGCTCCAGATACGTCACGCCCGTTGCCGACCATCGGCTGAACCTGAAGCGGCGTTTCCGTCTGGCACGACCGCTCGAAGCTGGGGATTCGGAGCTGTTCGTCGAGGAGAACCCGTCAGATTCCGTAATGGAAAATGGATGCCGCGTGTTGAAGTTCGGCGGTGAGCTGATCTCCTACGAGCGCTACACGACGGAACAACCTTATCGCCTTACTGGCATCAAGCGCGGCGCGTGGGATACGAAGGAGGTTCCCCATCCGGCGGGCGAATACGGCGGCATCCTTGATGTCAGCGAATACTGGCTGCCGCAGAGCTGCTATGTTGATGAACGCACCAGCCTTCAGGACGAAATCGCGGACAAGATCGCTGCCGTCTATGGCACGGGATTTGAATTCGCGTATTTCGATGGTTCGGAAGGCGTTCATCCGCCATACAACTACAACGTGCCATATGCGCAGTATCGCGTATGGAAGAAGCTGGCGCCAGAGCCGATTTTCGCCGAGGCGGCAGCCAAGGCGCATTTCGGATGGCACATGCTGGCGGGGGCAAACGCCTTTGACATCTTCAAGCCAGAGGAGTTCAAAGAGAAGATCATTGAGTTCCCATTTGCCGAGGCACCATTGATGCGCAGCAACTTCACGCGGCTCAACTTCGGCTGGTGGCAGCTCTACCTGCCGGACGTTGACGGGAAGCATGGAAAGCCCAGCATCGGAACACAGCCTGACATGTGGGAGTTCGGCACGAGCCGTGCCGCCGCATGGGATTGCCCGATGACGATCAATTTTCACGTCGGTGAGGCGACGAAGCATCCGCGCCTCGGCGATCTTCTCGAAGTCGTCCGACGCTGGGAGGATGTTCGCGCAAGGGACTGGCTCACGGCGGAGCAGAAGAAATCGCTCAGAAACGCAACGCAGGAGCATCACCTGCTCGTCAACGGCAATGGCGAGTACGAGCTAGTGCCAGTCCGTGAGATTCGAGGTGTCGCCGGTGGGCTCGTGTCGGCGTTTCTCTTTTCGAGAAATGGGAGGCGCACCGTAACGATGTGGCACAACACAGGGAAGGGGCGCATATCGTTTCCGTCTGGCTTCGCTTTCACGCTTCGGAAAGAGCCGGACGGTGAACCGATGGAGACGAAGGACGGCGCGTTTGACATTTCCGGGCGGGTTTACATCGATACGGATGCTGCGGATGATGCCGTCATCAAGGCGCTTTCGGAAGTTTCGCTGTCCGCGCCGCTTTAGCCGCCGATAGTCACTTCGACGGCACGTGGAAAGGCCCACAACGTTCGAGTGAGAAGTATTCAATCGTCGGCAAGTGCACTCTGAGTGACGAAACGAAGAAGCTCGTCGAGTTCGACGGCGCAGATGTGTTCTTCACGCTGAAGGACGACGGGAAATGGGCGTCGCCGTTTCGCGTGATAGGGTATAAGCGAGGCGCGGTCGCATATGACAGGGTCTTCGCCATCCGAAATGCGGACACGAACGAGCTTTACGCGGCGGAACTGCTCAAGAAAGAAGGCAAGTCGTTTGGCGAGAATGCGCGGCCGTTTCTCCACGGACCGTTTCATGTCGTGATATCTTATCACAAGTTCGTCAATGCCCATTCAATCTCCATTTGCGACGAC
>JAEEZC010000096.1 GCA_016288465.1 Verrucomicrobiota bacterium
ACCACTGAAGTGACGTCAAAACTCCTCCGTACACAGGCAGGGGATGCCGCGTACACAGTTAGGGAATGCCGCGTACACCGTAAGGAAACGCCTCGTACACAGGCAGAGCAAGGTCCGTTCACTCACCCCGAAACCGCCGCGAACACGGCGGACGAAGGTAGCGCTACCGACCGACAAAAGGTAGCGCTACCTTCTTGATGCGACTGGAAGCTCTGCCTGAAGGGCTTGCGGCAAAAGCTCAAGGGACAGCCATTCCCCCTTCGCTCTGCCGCGCCAACCCCCATCGCCATAACTGTGTGAATCTCGCAAAAAGTCAGTCATAACGCATCAAAAGGCCATAACGGGGACAGTCCCCCCTGGTCTTACAACTGCCGCGGACGGCGCACGGAACTGAATCTGCCGCGGAGGCAGCGGCGAAAACCTACGTAGTCAACCATAAAATTTCATCAACCGGCAAACGAAATTTTGTCAACCGGCAAAAATGTTTTTGTCAACTAACAAGGATCGTCTTTCCTTCGCCTTTTTCGCTTCCGCACCGGAACGTCCAGCGTTTCACAAACTTGCGAGCGGCTTGTCTTTGAGGCATATTTATAAGGTCAATTTTCTCCGTATCCTGGATCGGGGAAATCTCTTCGCCAATGTTCTTGCCGTCAAGGGAATACCGATGATAATGCGTTTCGTAGATGGAGCAATGGTCCAGACCGGTTTCGCTTTCGAAGATTTTGCAAGGGCTGAAGCGGAAAATCGCCGTCAGGTCGCGGACGACTTTCGGCGTTGGCCGCATCGGCGCATCTCCGCCATACGACTCGATGAAGCCCATGATGTGCCTTACCGAAATCTGCTCCAGCCCAAGGCTGTCGTTGTAGGAGTCGAGCTTCTCCTGTGCGGCATCGTATCGCTCGTCGTCGCGCACAAACGCCGCGTAATGGTCCAGCAGTTCCTTGTCCTCGCGGGACAAGAACTCGTCAAGGTCGTCGACCGACGAATCGAACAGGGGGCACACGCCATCTTTCCTGTGTAGCGAAGCCTGAATTCGAAACTGTCAGGCATCAGTTCGCTTTCCGCGAAAAGGACATTGAAGATGGAGAACTTTTCGCCTCGCTCCCTGCTTTGCTCAAGCGACCTTGATATCGCGCAGTATATTGCGTTCAATGCGCTTGGAACGACAATGCGGTCCTGATTGACTTTCTTGTTGTGCGCGGCAAAAAGCGGAACAAGCGGGGCAAAGCAGCTTTCGATGAATCTGGCGTCTTCAAGATTGAAGCCCAGCCATAGGTCGGCGGACTCATTGTCCATTGGGGGGACAGTGAGAAGGCGCATTATGCCATCGTCCCAAGCGCGCATCGCGTAGAGTGGGCAGTAGCGTCTCAGGGCATTTCGAATGCAAGTGTATGCGGCGTCGCAAATCCGCTTGTAGCGCTCCAGGAACGGCGGAACTCGCTCATTGTCATGCCGAAGCTTTTGCGGAAAAGCGTCTTGAGATGTGCGGAGGATCGGAATCCGCAGAATGTCGGCAGATTGTTGACTGGAATTGCGGTCTTGCGTAGAAGATCTTTCGCGATCGCCAGTTTCTCGTTCTGCAGGTCCGACAGAATCGAGCGCCCCATAATGGCGCGATAGTTCTTCTCCAGCTGTCTCGGGGAGATCGCCAGGAACGACGCGATGTCCGTCACGCCGATGCCCGACGCGGCATGCTGCTTCATGAAGTGCCGTGCGCGGGAGACGCGCCGCATGACGCCGTTGGAGTCTTCAGTGGATATCCGCTCCACGATCCCGGCCGAGTCGAAGAGGAACCGCCTGCATTCGCCCTGCTCTTTGCCTTCGAGCGCGTTGAATATGAATTCAGCCGCCTGAAATCCGCCGGCCTCGTAGTTCAGCGCGATTGACGTCAGCGTCGGACTGCATCTGTCGCAGATGTACGTCTCGTTGTCGATCCCCATTATCTGCACGTGCCCCGGAACGGATATCCCGCCCATGTCGCAGGCGTCGATCACCTGCTTGGCGAGAATGTCGTATGCGGCGAGGATTGCGCAGGGCTTGTCGAGCTTCGCCAGCCACTTGGAAAGACGATTCTCGTAGGCAAGCCAGTCCCGGATTGCCGGGCATTTGAATACCTTTGCCGAGAATCCGCGCCTGGCCACCGAATCGCTGAAGGCATTGAACCTGGCGATGTCCCATGGCCGGGGCCGCAGATCCTCCACGTACGCGAAGTTGACGCATCCCTTGCCGAGAAAGAACTCCGCTGCGGTTCGGCCTATTGCGCCGTCGTCGGTGGTGAACATGGCGTGGGGCATGGCGAAGCCCCTGTACGGGTCGGTGTTTATGAATACAGCGGCCTTCCCTCCCACCGCGGCGAACTGCGCCGGCCTGCAGCGATGGCATCTGGAGTCGGTGATGATCGCGTCCGGACGCCATCCCGCATAGCGGTTCAGGTCGTCGAACGGCGGATCCCTGTTCGTGAACTGTATCTCGAACCTGTGGCAGACGGACACGTAGCGCAGGATGCCGTTCAGTATCTGCCGAGCGGCTTCGTGTTGCGTGTTGAGATGGACGAGCAGTTTGTACTTCATTGCAGTGGTATTATAGCATATGCAGCTCTCCTGTTCGCCAAATAGGACTGCGCATGACGCAATAGAGAACCGCTCGTTTGATATAATTTCGGCATGATAATTCCCTGTATCATAGCCTTTGCATGCATGGCGGCGACAGTGCCTGACGGTTGCGGCGTTGCGACGCAGCGCGTCGCGCTTACATCGCACGATGTGCGCTGGGGCAAGCCCACGCAGTATGCGTGGCTTGACGGTGGCAATCTTGTCGTGAATGTTCCGCACGGCGAAACGCCATCGTCCATTGTGGGTATTTCAGGCGTGGTTCCGATGCGAAAGATAGGTCCCGCCCAGGCCGTCAAGGCGACGATTCGCGCGAGGGGAACGGGGATTGCAAAGCCGGCTGTAAAATACCATGGGCTTAAGTTCCAATTCAGGGTTTTCGACCACATGACGGGGATGGCGCGGTATCCCAACACGGCTACTGTTAAACACGGAACGTTTCCGTGGCGTACCCTTGATGTTTTTGCCGTCTTGGGGGGACTGGAAAGCGACGGCGATGTTTCGCTGCACTTGGGACTGCAAGGCACGTCCGGGGAAGTCGAATTCGATTTGTCGTCACTCGTCTTGGAGCCAGTTGAGAATCTTTTCCCGAAACCGGAAGCCGCATGCAAGGCTTTGTATTCGCCAGATGTCGCCGACATGCCGCAGCTACGGGGCGTGATGCTGCCCGGCGGGCGGGACATGACGGAGGACGATTTCCGCGAAATGGCGCGCTGGGGCGTCCGGCTTGGACGCTGCCAGATGATCCGCAACTGGGGAGCGACGGGAACGGACCAGGACCTTGACGAATACGACTCCTGGATCAACGGCCGCCTTGACCATCTTGAGACCTTCGTGCTGCCGATGGCGCGCAAATACGGTATGAGGATCGTCGTGGACGTTCATGTTCCCCCTGGCGGACGCAATTCCGCAGGGGAGATGAACATGTTCTTCGACGCCCGCTTCCGCGACCGCTTCGTCGCGCTGTGGCGGAGGATCGCAACCCGCTTCAAGGGCAATACCGACGTGATATACGGCTACGATCTCATCAACGAACCGCAGCAGCTGCGCCCCGCGCCGTTCGACTACTGGAGCGTCCAGCGCGATGCCGCAGTGGCCGTGCGTGAAATTGATCCAGACACGCCGATAATCGTAGAGGCCAACAACATGGATTCCCCTCAGGCGTTTGCGTACATGATGCCTTTTTCGATCTCAAACGTCATCTATTCCGTCCATGTCTACGTTCCTAGCGACTACACGCACCAGAGCGTCCATGGAGGGGGCCCCCTGCCGTGGCCAAACCCGGACCGAGGCCACGACTCCAACTATCTGCGCCGGGCGCTGTCGAATGTCCGAGACTTCCAGAAGCGGCATGGCGCACGAATCTATGTCGGCGAGTTCTCGGCGGTGGCGTGGGCCGAAGGTGCCGACAGATATATTGCGGACTGCATTCCCATATTCGATGAGTACGGCTGGGACTGGACGTATCATTCCTTCAGGGGCTGGAGCGGATGGAGCGTGGAGCATGAGGGCGCCGACATCTCGCACATGACCCTGTCCGCCGACAATCCGCGCAAGCGCGCCCTGCTTGCCGGTCTTGGATCTTCCCGTAAACCCAAAGGAGACGAACATGAAAAGACTGATTGATGCGACGGCTCTCGCCGCCTTGCTTGCCGTTGCCGCGACGGCTTCTGCCGATACGCATACATGGACGCCGGGAGTCTCCGGCTTCTGGGACGACAGCGCCAAGTGGACGCCCAACGGCATCCCCGCCGTCGGCGACGAAGTGCAGTTCGGCGGCACATACAACGCCGATACGACCGTGACGGTCAGCAACACGGCCACGGTGGCCTTTCCCTCCGGCACGTCCCTTTCCGGCGGCGGGAAACTAATCCTTCAGGGATTGTCTCCGTCAGCGCGGACGCTGACCGTGAACAACACGGCGAGCGACCTTCAAATTACGGGCGGCCCTTTGGAATTTTCGGGTCTTACCGCCAACATCGCAGTTCCATACGCGTCCAACAAGCGGTTCTTCCTCACCGGCGGCGGCAGCGACGGCCCGACGCGGCTTATTCTTTCCGGCGACAGCGCTGTGACGCTCTCTGGCACGATGTTGCTCCTTTCGGGAGACAACAACACGCAGGGTTCGCGAGTTGAAATCAACGACACGGCGTCGCTCGCCATGTCCGGAGCGGAAATGCAGCCTGGGCGCGGCCAGAACACCTGGGGCGGCGTCGTCCAACGCGGTGGCGCGGTGAATGCCGGCGACGTCAAATTCGGCTACAACGCAAACTCCTTTGGCACTTGGGAGATGTTCGAGGGGACGAATACGTTTTCCGGGAATACCTGGCTCTCATACAACGGCGGCAATGCTGCAAATGCCGCCGGTGCGGCCAGCCTTTATGTTCATGGCGGACTGCTCTCGTTAGACGGGAATATGCATTTGGGCTACTGGGGACGCAGCGAGGCGTTCATCGATGGTGGCAAAGTCTCGTTCAACGGTCAGAAGCTGAACCTTGTGAACCGTGCCAGCGACTTGGCTGATTTGCCGTCAGTTCTTACAATCGCCAAAAATGCCGTTGTCACCGCCAAAAAAATATACCCATATGCCGAGTATTCCAGTTATAGCGGCCAGTCGCGCGCAATGGTGAACCTGAACGGCGGCGGACTCCTCTCGCTCGCCGACACATTCATGGTCAATGCCTCCGGCACCACGCGGGCCACGCTCTCCTTCAACGGCGGAACGCTGGAGCGTGTGACGGGATCGCCAGACTCCGATGCGAACAAGAATTTGCTCAAGGGCGTCGATGCCGTGGTCTATCCGGGCGGCGGCAAACTCAAAGCCAGAACATCGGATGGCGCGGTAAGCGGCATGACTCTCACCAACGCGAAGTTCCGCAAGGCTGGAGGATGGGGCGTCGCGTCCATCGCCGTTACAAGCGGAGGCTCCGGATATCTGTTGCCGCCGCTCGTCGATATCACCGGTGGCAGCGGTTCCAATGCGACGGCGGTAGCGCAGATAGACTACGACACCGGCGCTGTGACAAATATCATCGTCACCTGTCCAGGCGAGGGCTACGCTTCTGGCGACACTCTCGCCGTCTCCTTCGTGGTGCCGTCCAAGCCGAACGTGACGGCCGCGACCGCGACGGCGACGCTCGCCGAAAACACCGCCGGGACGCTGCGTATTGTTGATGGCAGCACAGTCTCTCTTGGCGCGACATTCCGCTACGATGGCGACTTTGCCATGGACACCGGAACGCAGGTTCCGATTACCGGCAACATCACGCTCGGCGGAACAAGCGCGTTCAAGGGTCTTGATGTCCGTGACAACGCTACGCTTGTCTTTGCCGGATCTGCCACGGCAAACGACGCAGACCTGAAGGGGCTTGGCACCATCGCCATCACGGAAAACGGCGCCCTTGCAGTCGCCGGATACGCTTCGTTCCGCGGAACGGTTGCCGTCGCCCGCACGTCCGCGACGCCGCTCATTACCGTTGGCGGCAACTGCTCGTTCGCGCCGGCGACGGGATCCTCGGCCGTCGCGACGCTCATCCCCGCCGAAGGTCTTCGCGCTGCCGAGCCGATTCCTGTGGTTGCTGTAAGCGGCAATGTGGTCGGAGAACTGACGCTTGATGCATCCGCAACCGACAAATGGCGTATTCGTACCAAGCTGGAAAATGGTGTCACTACTATTTATCTGTGCCCAAAGAAAGGTTTTGTCATAGTCGTTAGGTGAGTTGATGAATCTTTGCGCACTTTGTGAACTTCGCACGGGTTTTGTCGGCTGCGCGGGGCGGTTCTGGTAGAATCCTAGCATGAAGCAATTCTGGAAACTTTTCGCCATGGCAAGTGGGGTAGCATCTCCTGCGCTTTGTCCGTCTGTGTCGGCGGATTCCGCCGATGCGTGCGTGCCGCGCATCTTGTGCAATGACGCGGGCACTTGGACGTTTGACGGCAAGATGGCGCAATGTGGCGACGGGGTGTGGGAATTCCGCGTGTCCATGAAGTCGCCGACGCCTGCTGTGCCGCCGAAGTTTGGTGTCGAAATGACGCTGGCGCAGGACGCCATGCACCATGTCTGGACTTCCGCGCTGCGTTCGGACAGGGGGCTGGTGTCGGACTGGGAAGGTCTGCAGAAGTCGTCCGTCGCATATTCGCTTCCCGTGGCGTGCGCATACGACGATTCCGGGTGCAACCGCATGACGGTCGCGGCGTCCGAGGCAATGCGGGACGTTGCCTTCGGCGCGCGGCTTCGGGAGGAAGGTTGTCTCATAAAGATCGACTTCGTTTTCTTCGCCGTGAAGGAAGCTCCGAGAACCGCCTACGACGTCGCCATTCGCATGGATGCGCGGCGCGTGGCGTTTGGCGAGGCGGTGTCGGACGCTGCGGACTGGATTCGCCGCGAGAACGGCTTTTCGGCTCCGTCGGTGCCGGGCGCGGCGTTTGAGCTGGTCTATTCGACGTGGTATCAGTTCCACCAGGACGTCACGGCGGAGGAGGTGGAGGCGGAGGCGAAGATCGCCGCGTCGCTCGGGATAAAGACGATCATCGTCGACGACGGATGGCAGACGGACGACACGAGCAGGGGCTATGCGTACTGCGGCGACTGGGAGCCGTCAAAAATGCGATTCCCTGACATGGCCGCGCACGTCGCCCGCGTAAAGGCGATGGGGCTCAAGTACATGATGTGGTTCTCGGTTCCGTTTGTAGGCGAGAAGTCAAGGAACTTCGACCGGTTCAATGGCAAGTATCTATATCACGAAAAGAGGCTTGGCGCGAGTGTCCTCGACCCTCGATTCCCGGAAGTGAGGCGATTCCTCGCGGAGACCTACGAAAGGGCGCAGCGGGAGTGGGGACTGGACGGGTTCAAGCTCGACTTCATCGACAGCTTCCGCGTAGACGGCGGTGATCCCGCGATCGTGGAGAACTATGCGGGCCGCGACATCATGACCGTCCCCGAGGCTGTGAACGTGCTTCTCCGCGAAATCGTCGAGAGGCTTCGGGCGAACAACCCGGATGTGCTGATCGAGTTCAGGCAGAACTACATCGGGCCGGTCGTCACGCAGTATGGCAACATGTTCCGCGCTGCCGACTGCCCCGGCGACAGGCAGGCGAACCGCACGCGCATCGCCGACCTCCGCCTGACATCGGGAGGGGCGGCGGTCCATTCCGACATGATCGAGTGGAATCCGGCGGCAAGATTCGAGGACGTCGCGGCGACAATCCTCTCCGCGATGTTCGGCACGGTGCAGTACTCGATGATGCTGTCGGATCTGCCCGAAGAACATCTGCGCACCGTTCGGCACTGGATTTCGTTTTCGCGCGAACACGCGGACGTGCTGACGAGGGGACGGTTCCGCGGCATCGCGCCGGAAGCGGGGTATCCGATTCTTGTCGGCGAAAGTGATGCCGAGCGAATCGTCGGAGCGTATCGGCGCGGCGTGGTTGTCGAGATTCCGCCGGACGGCAAGGATACTTTCGTCCTCGACGGCACAGGCTTCGGAGGCGTTGTCGTCGACGTTGGCTGCGACTGCGTCGCCGACATCTACGACGCATTTGGGGTTCATGTCGGGACGGAGAACATGGCAAGGGGATTGCGTCGCCTCGCCGTTCCGGCATCGGGATATGCGAAGATACGCAAGAGACGTTAGTCTTCATTGACAATTGGGAGAAGGCCAATGAGGTTGGTGGGTGTATGTTGCTAGGACGGGGAGTATAAGTTCTGACGGCATAGGATGTATGTCGCGATGTCGTGGGGCGTATGTCGCGAACAAAGTGGTTAGCGAGTTGGCTCATGGTAATTTACTTTAGGCCTCCTTTCTCATGACGAAGTCGAATGCCATGTCCGGATTCGCCTGCATCTTCTCCTTG
Organism: Verrucomicrobiota bacterium; assembly: GCA_016288465.1. GTDB lineage: Bacteria > Verrucomicrobiota > Kiritimatiellia > RFP12 > UBA1067 > UBA1067. The sequence continues at coordinate 8,463 of JAEEZC010000096.1, forward strand.
AATGCCTGACAGTTGGACATGCCGCTTTTCGCTTTATGGGAGAAGGGAAGAAGGTTCGGCCCAATGTGGTCGTCCGCGGCGTGTTCTGGCCGAATGCGACGAAGGATTTCGAGATGGCGCAGGTGGCGGGCGAATATGCAGTTCCGTTCGTTCGGGCCGATTTCGGGACGGATGCGAAGATGACGGCAAGA
>JAEEZC010000009.1 GCA_016288465.1 Verrucomicrobiota bacterium
CCGTCCGACACGCCTTGCGGACGAGGGTATTTTCCTATGCGAAAAGTCCAGTTCTGTATAAAGTAGACTTTTGCCCTTTTGCGCTCAGGGCACAAAAAAGCCCCTGAAAGCCTATGTTTTCAGGGGCCGGACGCTTGTCAGAGAAATTTGGTGAAAACTTAAAAAGTCCCTTGACGCCTTAAAACGGGACTAGTCCCATTTCGAAACGGGACTCTTGCTCGCGAAACGGGACTTTTGCTCCCTCGAAACGGGACTAGTCCCATTTCAAACGGGACTTTTGCCCCCTCGAAACGGGACTAGTCCCATTTCAAACGGGACTTTTGCTCGTCAAACGGGACTTTTGCTCATCAACTAGACAAGGCTAGTCTGCCTCAGACTGCCGCGACAGTCGCTTGATGCGATTGCGCAGCGCGGACTGGAACTTCGCCGGAGACGTTATGCCAACTGACTTCAGCTCGCGGCTGTAGTAGTCGAACACGGCATCGTATGTCGCCCTGCCGTTCGTTGATTTCGACCTGATGTAGTCCAGGCGGCTGCCTGACGTCCAGTACTGGTAGCATTTCTCCTGCCTGTCGATCTCGGCCTGGCGCTTACCGCGCTTGACGTCGCGGGCGTCGATGCGCTTCACGATCTGCCGCGTCTCCTTCACGGCGGAGAGGATTTCGTCCGTCTTCCCGTCGTCATGGGCGGGCGGCTCCTGCAGAGTGCTGAACGCGATGGTGCGCTCCCGGATGCCGAACTCGCGGGATATGGCGCGGAACGAGTCGATGCGCTTCTCGAGCTTCGCGTCGACGCGGACTTCGAAGTCGTGGCTCGGAAGCGCGAGGTTGGCGGGGTCGGAGATTGCGGCGAAGAAGAGTCCGAGGGCGCGCAGGGAGCTGTTGAAGACGGACGAGTCGATGAGCGTTCCAAGGGTGGCGATGAGGTGCTTGGTAGTGAACTCCAGCGTGCGGACGGCGTGGCAGTGCGCGGGAAACGCGCCTGGCGGGAACGCCTTCACGGTCTTCGTGAAGTCGGCGAGGGACACGACGGCGTTGTTGTCGTGCGGGTCCAGAAGCTCGCTCAAGTAGTCCTGGGGCGTCGCGGCGAGCATTGCGCATTGCGCAATTTACACGATTATTTTTGCGCAGCACACACGACTGTCTGCATTGTAGTGTGATATAATTTTCTCGAACAGTGAAACAAGGAGGTAACTCATGCAAAACAGGAATGTGTTCATTGGCGCATTGGCAGCGACGCTGATTGCACCGCTCTCGTCTTTCAGCGACACCTATACATGGGTCGGTGAAGGCGCTGGACATCCTCTGCAAGAAGTAGCCCTCCGCGAAGGTCCTTCTGTTTGCAGTCTTCCCGCGAGGCAGAACGCCAGCGGACGCGGACGGGCGGCGCAATGCAGAAGTGAACGCCGTGCAGAAAGACCCTGTTGATAGCCTTCGCGTGGTCTGGATCGACATCTGGGACAAGTTCCTTGCCGAGGACGGAACGTTCCCCAAGGTTCTCTTCCCTGACGAGCTTCATCCTTCGTCCGCAGGATATACCATCTGGCAAAGGGCGATAATCCAACATCTGGAGGAACGGCCATGAAGCGAATGAGGACAATTGCCGCCGCTGTGACGCTGATGTGCGGCGTTGTCTGCGGAAATCTCTGCGCGCTCGACCTGAGTGTCATCCGCGTCGACGGGAACGCTCTGCGCTTCTCCGTCTCCACGCGCGGCGATGACGGCAAAGGCGTATTGCAGTACGAAATCGCCAGATAGCGATGTAATGGTCGACCTGTCGTAAAACGGGCCAAGAGCCCAAGAAGAGCAAAGGACTAAGCAAATGGCAATCAAAACCAAGTCGGTTCAATTCATCGGAACAATGCTTCTTCTGCTGCCCGCGGCGCTGTGTTCCGCCGCGGCGCACGTGGCGTCCGAACGAAGCGTCTCGGAGGTTTCACTGTCCGAAGGGTGGACTGCCGACGGGCTTCCAGTGTCCTTGCCGCATACATGGAACGCCGTGGACGCCGCGGACGGACCCGGCGGAGAGCGCGAAGCGCACAAGGACCGCCGTACGTCCCTTGAGCTGCTGGAGTCATATTCGCGCAAGGCAGTGGTCTATCGGCGGCCGCTGCCGGACCCGTCTGAAGGACGGCGCCAGTTCGTCAAGGTCGATGCGGCCGCCACTGTCGCTACTGTGAAGGTGAACGGGAGCGAGGTCGGTGTGCACAAGGGCGCGTTCACGGCATTCTGCTACGAGGTCACGCAGTTCATGAAGCCTTCTGGCAACGAGCTTGAGATAACCGTCGACAATCGGCGCGACGTGGACGTCGCGCCGATCTCCGGCGACTACTCCATGCAGGGCGGTCTGTACAGGAACGTATGGCTGATCGAGACGCCGCAGGTCTGCATAGACAGGACGAGGGACGGCGGGCCCGGAATGGAACTCGACATATCAATGGACGGGCATGTCACGGCGAGGGTGCATGTGCTGGGCGGACCAGACGAGACGCACGAGCTCTACTATCCGAACCCCGAGCTGTGGTCGCCCGAGAACCCAAGGCTGTACGAAGCGCGTGTGCGGATTGCGAGCGGGGACGAGGTCTCGCTGAGGTTTGGGTTCCGCTCCGTGGAATTCAGGCCCGATGGGTTCTACCTCAACGGCAAAAGGCGTATGCTGAAGGGGGTCAACCGCCATCAGGACATCGAGGGCAAGGGATGGGCGATGAGCGCCGGAGACGAGGAGCGCGACGTCGCGCTGATTCTCGAAATGGGCGCAGATGCCGTGAGGACGGCGCACTATCCGCAGAGCGAGCGCATCTACACGCTCTTCGACGAGAAGGGGCTTCTTGCGTGGTGCGAGGTTCCGCTGCTGAACGGCGTAACGCACTCCGCCGCTTTCGAGGAGAATCTTAGGGACCAGTACCGCGAGATGGTCGCGCAGCTCAGGCACCACCCCTCCATCGTCATGTGGTCGATATACAACGAGCTGTACGAGAACTTCCCGATGCCGGAGGAGAGCGCCGAGCCGCTTGTCGAGAGGTTCGCCGAGTGGGCGAGGGGCGTCGACCGCTCTCGTCCGCAGGTCGCCGCAAGCGACCAGGTGCAGCGCGCAAGGCTCAACGCGATACCGCATGACGCCGTGGCGTTCAACCGCTATCCCGGCTGGTACAACGGGCCGGTCAAGCGGACGCAGGAGCTGCTGGATGGAATCTTCGCCGTCAACACAAACCGCACCTGCTGCGGAATAAGCGAATACGGCGGAGGTGGCAGCATACTGCACCATGGCGATCCGCTGACGCAGTGCACGGAGAGGTCCAGTCTCCATACCGAGGAGTATCAGGCGTATCTGCACTACTATATGTACAAGCGCATGGTCGAGGACGGCCGGATATGGGGCACTTTCTTGTGGGTGATGTTCGACTTTGCGTCCGACTACCGCACTGAAGGTGACAGGCCCGGCATAAACGACAAGGGCATGGTGACCCGCGACCGCCTGCATAGGAAGGACGCATTCTGGTTCTACAAGGCCAACTGGTCGAAAGAGCCGGTTCTGCATCTCGTCGGAAAGCGCATGAAGCAGGTCGGCTCATCCAAGGTGAACGTCCTCGCCTTTTCGAACGGCGGACAGGTTGTGCTCAAGGTCAACGGCAAGGCTGTTGCATCGCAGGAGCCAGACTCCGCGAGGACGGTCCTGTTCCGTGACGTCGGCCTGTGCGCCGGCGAAAACACAATAGAGGTCTGCTCCGGCGGACGCTCGGACAAGGCGGTCTGGACTTGTCTGCAGTAACAACGCCGGGCATGATTGCCACAGTAGCGGGAGCTTGCGATCGGCCTTGCTGCATCCATCCTATCGGTGATATGGGCCAGTGCTCTCGACGCGAAGGGACTTGCAATGGCGCAGACGCAGTTCTGCATGAAGGACTAGTCCAACATCCCCGACTTCACACGCGCCGGGCTATACCTTCAGCAAATGTCGACGAATGGCGATCGCAACGGCTTCTGCCCGATTTGCCGCGCCAAGCTTCTCGTAGACCTCGTTCAGATGCTGCTTTACGCGGGCCTTGGAGATTCCGAGAAGCGTGGCGATGTTGTCGTTTGACAGGCCTCGCGTTATGGCGTCAAGCACTTCTCGCTGGCGTTGCGTGAACGCGGGCTCGTCCGCGGCCTCGCTTATGCTGCATGCGATTTCCGGCGAAAGTCGTCTTTCGCCCTTTGCGGTTGCGCGTATTGCCTCGACGAGATCGGAGTTGGTGAGATTCTTTGTGACTGCGCCTGTTGCGCCTGCAGATAGCACCCGCGAAATGTCCGTCGAAGATCCGTATGTCGTAAGCACAAGCACGCGAGATTCCGGAGAGGCCTCAAGCAATGCGGCGGTCGCTTCGGCTCCGTCCATGTCTGGCATCATGAAGTCCATTACCACGACATCCGGCCTAAGCTTTTGCGCAAGGGCGATTGCGTCGGGGCCGTTTTCCGCCTCTCCGCAGACCTTGAGGTCCTTTTCAAGGTTGATGATTGCGGAAAGGCCCATGCGAACCACCGAATGATCGTCAACAAGCATGACAGTCGTCGTTTTCATCGTCCAATCTCCACCGTGACCTTCGTCCCCGCGCCGGGAGAGCTTGCGATTTTCAGCGTTCCGCGCGACTTGGCCACTCTCTCTTTTATGCCCTGAAGCCCGAAATGCCCTTGCGCAGGGCCCGGACGCGAATTGAGATCGAATCCGCAGCCGTCGTCTCGCACGGAGAAGCGGAACTTGCCGTCCCGATGCTCGCCTGCTATCCACACATGCCCCGCTTTGCCGTGCCGGACTGCGTTGACTGCGAGTTCGCGGATGATCGAGAGGACGGCGTGGGCCGTGGTGTCTGTGAGATGCGAACGGCTTACTGCGAATCGTATTGTGACAACGGCGTTGCCGACGCTCGGCCGGACGGTCATCCTGATCGCCTCGGCGAAGTCCGGGGACGCGAGCGTGTCGTTTCGGAGGTCCCAGATGCAGCGCCTCAGCTCCTCGCGGCATGACAGCAGTGTGCGGCGGGCGACGGAGAGGTAGCCCGACGCGGCTTCGCAGTCTTCATGAAGCGTCTTCTCGGCGGCGTCGATCTGAAACGAAACCCCCGTAAGCGTCTGAGAGATGGCGTCATGGATTTCGGCGGCAAGACGGGTGCGTTCGTCAACGCGAAGGTCTGCTTCGGCCTTGGCGATTTCGGCCTTGAACAGCTGACGGCTGCGTCTTTCGATAATGCGCCGCAGGACGTGGTTCCACACGAATACGCCCAGCAGCGAAAGCGCAAGGACCGCGACCAGGACGAACAGCCTTGCCGGTGTCCACCACGGCGGCGAACACAGGACGCATACGTCGTCCCGTGTGCGAGGCACGATGGTAAAGCCCTCTGTCCGCGGGAACAGCGTGCGCGAGGCTATGTCGGAGATGTTTCGGACGCATGTTCCGACGACAATAACTTCGCTGCCGGTCTGCGGCATTGCGGCCGAGTCGGCTATTGCGCTTGCGTCCACTTTGATTTCATGGCCTCCGACAATGACAGAGAAGCCGCTCTGCGAAGAGTCCTTGACCAGCCCGCGGACTCTCACGGCTCCGCCCTTTGCGCAGATGCAGCGAAGGACGTTGTCCATTGCAAAGTCCTTCGGCAGGTCGACGACGTCCTCGTTGCCGAGTGGTGCGCCGGGCGAGGCCGCCCAGACTGCCTTGGTGAGCCTTATAAGGAAGAGATCCGTCTCCGGAAAGCCCGCGACGACCACGCGCTCCCCGTACGCCGGCGCCGGCGCGCGGCGCAGTTCGGCGCCAAACACCTGCCCCGACTCTGTCCTGACGAGTATGCCGGTGCCTGAGCCGAAGACCGCTATCACCCAGCCTTCGACCCGTCGCATTCCCATGTGCGAAAGCGCCGTGACCGATTTGTACCGCACGTTCTCCATGCCCTTCTGCGGATTGTCCGGAATCGGTGGCGCGTGGCGGGGGTCGTCGTCCGAAGGAGCGTCGACCGTTATGTCCGCGACGTCGGAAACCGTGAGCTGCGGGGTCTGGAATTTGCGCTTCCCTCCGTCAGGCAGCACGTTCGCCACGCCTCTTGCTGAGACTGTCGTTCCGAGAAGGTTGTCCAGCGAGACGCCTTCGCGGACTCTCACGGCTGCAAAGAAGGGCGTTGTCTCGGTTCGCATGAGGAGGAACCTCCAGCCAGGGTCGATCTCGTCGCTTACGATGTCCGTGACCGTTCCGCGCATGACGACGGTGCGTCCGTCCAGTGCTTCGTCGTTTAGCTGCTCAGGCGTGGCGTCTAACGGGGGAGGCAGCTCTCCCGTGCCCAGCCTTTCGGCGCTTTCGACGAACGCGCGCGTCCATCCGTACGTGTCCGCGCCGACGTGCCCGCGCACGACGGCGCGCTCGGATGCCGCGAGGCGGACGTCGTTGGTCGTCCTGACATAGCCGTAGTCCCTGCCGTCGGTTATCCAGTACGCGCGCATATGCCCTTCGACCCGGGTCACTGCCGAGACAGTGCAGGTGACGGCGAACGTGTCGCCGATGTGTCCGTCGCTCCACACGGCCTGTCGGAGTTCCGCGACGCTCGCAATCGCCGTGGCAAGGGCTGGCACCAGGAATGTCATACGCTAGATTATACCACAAATCCGCTTCGAGCGAACTGAAGTTAGCCTTTAGGCTAGATAGGCATTTGCCGATCTTTGTGGTAGAATGATGGCAACCAGAAAACCAAAGGAGGAACTTCGCTATGATGAACAGACTTTTGGCATTGGCATTCGGCGCGGCCGTGTCGCTCGACGCCTTGGCGGCGGCGAAGGTGGTCAACGTCGCGGAGAACGCGACGGCCAACCTGGCATCGTCCGACTACGGCAGCGGCGAAGGCAACACGATAATGGTAGCTGCGGCCGGGTCGACGCTCGTCCTTCCGAGCGGAAGCGGCAATCTGACGTTCTATCCCCACCTCGTCGTTTCGGGCGGCGTCGTGCGCGTCAGTTCCTCGGGGTGGTCGCGCTATCGCTTCGTCTCCGGACTCCGCTCTGTCGCCGGCGGCTCGCTTGTGGTCGAGGGCGCCTCCGAGATTTCCATAGACAGGAAGACGATTCCCGGCTCTACTGACGTCATGCCTTCTACGGGGCCGCTCTGCGACATCGGCGACCTGAGCTTCGCCTCAGGCCCCGGAAAGCTCTTCCTTAGATACAACGCGACGGTGCGTCGGCTTCCGAACTGCACGGTGGAGGTTCTGGATGGCGACAGCGAAGTCGTGTCGGTCGTGTCTCTCGCCTGCGCGGACCCAGAGGCAGCTTCGCCGCTGCTGAAGGACAACACGCTTTCGCTCACGAACTTCAACGCGATCGCGCTTACGTCGACCGCGCTCCCACCCAGGTGCCACGTCAAGGTCTCTCCCGGACGCACATTCAAGTTCGACCTCTACAAACTGTCTGCGGACGGCCTGTCTCTGACTCCCGACGCCGGCGCGACCGGACGCTTCAACATCGAGCTTCTCGGGCGCGGTGCGAAGGTATGCTTCGCAAATTCAAACTCGAACAACATCCGCTGCGAATCGAATGTCACCGGTCTTGGAGAAATACTATTCAAGCCGAATTCGGGAACTGTCATCACGCGTTTTCGCGGCATGGCATATCAGGTGTCGACATCGTCTTCACTGTCAATCCCGGTCGACACGGCAAACGAGCCGGCGCCGAAAGAATCGTGGAAATCCAAGGTGTCGCACTGGTTTGACGCGTCAGATGCCGATACGATCGTGCCGTTTGATTTCGACCCGTCGTCATGGGGCGGAAATTGGGTCAATGCCAAGAACGAGTTCGAGGGGCATCGGATAGTAATCGGCATGAAGGACAAGGTGGAGGGCTCGACCATTTCACTCTACAACCGGCGTATATGGACTTCCGGCAGCACGGCACAGGCGTCGGCGTACTATCTTCATGTCATGCCGTATATCGTGGAAGGCGGTTTGAATGGAAAAAACTACCTTTGCTGCGGAACGCGCGGGGATTCGAAAAATGGCGCGAGATATGATTCGAGCGGCAGTCTTGTTGCTGCTGGCGAAAATCGCCGCTTGAGATTCTGGGATTCGACGGAGATAACTGGCAACTCTAAACCAGCTGGCGACTACACGAGGATCCCTGCGAAGTATGCCATAATGGTCTTTGGCTCGCAGAATGGTGGTGGACTGGCTGTGTTGGGGACTGACGGCTTCGGCGTAGCAACAAACGGCTATCTTCTCCGCGACAAGGGCTTGGGCAATGCGTGGACGAAAAAAGATGGATTTTCAATGCATGTCGACGGCCTTACGACAAATCCGAAAAGCGACAAGCCCAACGGTGGATGGCAGATACTTTCGATTGACATGACTGCCACCAACACAGTCATACACGGCTTAGGTACGAGGGATGACAATTCCACCGAGTCTGACTGCGGCGGGCAGAACTATGCGGAAGTCATATTCTTCAACGAGAAGCCGACCGTGGTCGAGCGTGCTGCATGCGAACGCTACCTTGCCGAAAAGTGGGGTCTTGAGGACTCTTACGTGCAGTGGGACAACTCAAGTTCTGCCGTCAGCGGAAATTCGGGAAACGTGATTCTCTACGATGATGCCAGAGCCACATACGATAGCGCCGAGGAAATCACGGCTGAGGGCTCTTTCTCCGGAACGGTGCTGATACCGGAGGGCAAGACACTTGTTATCGAAAAGCCGCTTCCGCCTACGGAAGCCGATGTGCCGGACGCAAACCGCGTAGGCTGGTTCGATCCGGAATTTGAAGGTGCGGTAACCTATAATGCGACAGAACTCGGTCATGGGGACTTGCTCTACCAGCTGTATGGGCGCACGGCGACTGGGCTATTGACAGGTGACAATGATTTGTGGTTTACCAGTGGCTGGCGGGGGGACAGCGGTGTCGCCAACAATTTTGCGCCATCCGTTTCAAGTTCCGTTCGAGGAGCATTGACGACAGGCCCTGCACGCAAGTGGCTTGTCTTCAAG
>JAEEZC010000010.1 GCA_016288465.1 Verrucomicrobiota bacterium
CGGAACAGATCGTTGTGCCCGATGCCGCGCCGCCGCTCAGGATATTCTTCACGCCCCCGTTGATGACGGTCGTATCAATCGCCGTGCCGCCGCTGCCGACAAGAGGCCTGCCGCCAGAGCCGATCGTGCCGCCGGAGACGGTGCCGCCCGCCTAGCCACTCTGGGTGCCGCCGTCGTTGATCGTGACATCGGAGACGATGCCGCCCGACAAGATGTTCTGCGTGGAGCCGTCGTAGAGCGTGCCACCGGAGACGGTGCCGCCCGAAAAGACGGTCTGCAGGCCGCCGTTCTCGATCTTGGTATTCTTCGCCGTGCCGCCGGACTCGATATTTTGTTTGCCGCCGCTGTTGATGGTCGTGCCGCTGCTGGCGGTGCCATCGGCCACGCCGCCGCTCAGGATATTCTGCACGCCGCCGTTGTTGACGGTCGTATCAATCGCCGTGCCGCCGCTGCCGATGGCCATCGTACCGCCGCTATAGACGGCGGCGCTTATGACGGTGCCGCCGCTTTCCACCTCGAGGATGTGCCCGGAAACGGTCAGGCCGTTCCTCGTGGCTCCGTTAACGAGACGGTGGGTGCCGCCAGACTCGAAGATGACGTTGATGATTGCGGCATTGGCGGATTCTTCCTTTATCATACCGCCGCTCTTGACAACGGTATTCAGCGAGGAGCCGCCGGCATAGAGAACCTGCGTGCCGCCCGAATAGATCGTAGCGCTCATGGCCGTGCCGCCGCCGTCAACGATCTGTGAGCCTCCGGAGATAATCGTTTTCGTGGCCGTGCCGCCGCTGACAGTCTGCATGCCGCCGGAATTGACGGTGGTGTTCGTGACCGTGCCGCCGCTGACATGCTGAACGCCATCTGAATTGATCGTGGTGCCGCTGACCGTGCCATCGTTGCTGACGGCCAGCGCGCCGCCGGCAGAGACCGTCGTGTCCGTAGCCAAGCCGCCGCCGCTGACAGTCAGCGCGCCGCCGGCAGAGACCGTCGTGCCCGTGGCCGTGCCGCCGTACAGGATGTTCTGGGTGCCGCTGGAGACCGTCGCAGCCGAGGCGACGCCGCCGCTGAAGACGTTCTGCGCGCCCTTGCTGATGATCGTATTGCTGGCCGTCGCCCCCGCGTAGATATTCTGGCTGGCGCCCGCATGATTGATGATCGTGCCCCTGGCCGTGCCGCCGTTCAGGATATTCTGCGTACCGCCGGAGACCGTCGTGCCCTCCGCCGTGCCGCCGCTGGACACATACTGTGTGCCGCTGCTGATGATCGTATTGCTGGTCGTCGCCCCCGCGTTGATATTCTGGCTGGCGCCCTCATGATTGATGATCGTGCCGCTGGCCACGCCGCCGCTGAGGTTCTGGCAGGCACCGCTTCCGCCCAGGGTGGTGCTGATGACCATGCCGCCGTAGACGTGCTGCGCGGCGTCGCTCTCAACGTGCGTACTTGTGACCCTGCCGCCGCTGACGACCTGCGAGCCGGAGGTGGCGACGGTCGTATGGTCGGCCGAGCCGCCGTCGAAGACGACCTGCATACAGCCGCTGCTGACGGTAATATTCGACGCCATGCCGCCGCTCAGGATATTCTGCAAGCCACCGCTCTGGATGATGGTGTCTGTCGCCGTGCCGCCCGCTGAAATGTTCAGTACGCCGCCGTTGTTGACAGTGATGTTCGAAGCGGAGCCGCCATTCCCGACCTCCAGGATATGACCGGCAACGGTTATACCTTCCCTTGTGGCTCCGTTTGCAAGACGGTGGATGCCGCCCGCCTCGAAGATGACGTCGGTGAGTGTGGCCTCGCTGGCTTCTTCCGATAATATGCCGCCGCTCAAGACACGGGTCTTTAGCGAGGAGCCGCCGGCATAGAGAACCTGCGTGCCGTCGCTCTGCAACGCGGTGACCGTCGCCGTGCCGCCGCCGCTGACGATCTGCGTGCCGCCGGACATAGTCTCGACCGTTCCCGTGCCGCCGCTGCTGACAATCTGCGTGCCGCCGGACATAGTCTCGACCGTTCCCGTGCCGCCGCCGCTGACGATCTGCGTGCCGCCGGACATAGTCTCGACCGTTCCCGTGCCGCCGTCGCTGACGATCTGCGTGCCGCCGGAGATGATCGTGCCCGTGGCCGTGCCGCCGCTGGAGACATGCATCTGGTCACCGGTCCTGAGCACTATGCCTGTGGATGTCTGACCGCTCGACACTTGGTACAGTGCGGCATAAGCGGGATTTGCGGCCATCTGCGCGGCGCAGGCGACCACGGCTGCGGCGGCAGGTCCGGCGACAGTCGGCGCGGCAACCGGCACACCTGTTTGCGCGGCGGTCGCGGCTGCGGCCGCCGCCGCGACATATCGTCCATCGTTGAGAATCACGCGAAAGTCGCTCTTTCTCTTCATTTTCTCTCCTTTGGCGCGACAAGGCCTCTGTCGGCGCGAAGTCGCTCTATTGTGCGGATCACCTGGCGTCCGGTGATGGCACGGGTGCATTCGAACTGGCGGTCGGTTCCCTTGTGGCGCGGGCACCAGAAATAGTCGGTACGGTCGAAAGTCACGTCCGACGCGTTCCAGCAGCCGTGGCAGACGTGCGTGTTGTGGACGCGGTAGGGCGTCTGGAACTCGCATATCGGCAGGCTGAAGCCGCTTATTAGGACGACCGGCGTCCCCGCCGCCCACGCAAGCCACGAAAGGCCGCTTCCAAGCCCGACGAAGAACTCCGCATGCTGGAGCAGGGCGACGCGCTCTGGAAGGGGAAGGTTCCCGGTGAAATCCTCCGCGCCGTAGGGGATGTGGTTCCACGTCCACCCTTGGCCGGAAGTGTGGTCGCGGTCTATGCAGAGCACCCTGTAGCCGAGGCTCTTGAGATGCTCGACCACCTGCTCCCAGCCGAAGCCGTTCAGCCACGACTTCGCGAGGTTGGTGCCCTTGGCCGCTATGCAGACGTAAGGCTCCATTACCGTGCGCGGACGGGGCGGCGGCATGCGGGGAGGCGTCTCCTGCGGATCGACCCCGAGAATGTGGCCTGCGGTCTGGGCGAGGCCCACCTGACGGAAGTCGTACGGCTGGCAGGTCTGGTCGCCGCCGAAGAAAAGGCCGACGCGATACGAAGCGTAGGGCTCGGCCGTCTTCACCTCTGGCACGGCGGAAAGCGTCATCTCGGGGTACTGCGCGGCCAAAAGCTCCACGAGATCCGCCGACATCGTGCATTCAATCGTGCAGCCGTGCTTCTTCTGGAACTTCTCGGCGTATGGGAACCACGCGATGATGTCGCCGAGGGCGCCGGCCGAGAACTTGAGGAGAACCGGTTTTCCTTTGAGATCCATGAGATGGTCCAGAACCGGCTTCGACATGTCGGCGCGGTCCCAGACGCGGATGTGGAAGGGCACGTAGTATTTCTTCGTGCTGGTAACCCACCCCTCGTCCGCGTCGCACGAGAAAAGCATGTTGCCCGACTCGTCGTCTTCCAGCTCGACGTGCCACGCGCCCTTGGGCAGCAGGACACGCGCCCCGTCGTTGAAATCGTAGCGAATGCCGCGCGGACCTTCCTGCGTCGGCGTCGGCGGCGGCGGACGTCTGAACGGATCAGGATCCAGAATCTCGGTGCCGTCCTTCATTTTGCCTGCTTCTTCTCGTTCGGTGCGACAAGGCCGTGGTCGGCGAGCAGTCGCTCTATGGTGCGGATCACCTGGCGCCCGGTGATGGCCCGTGAACATTCGAACTGGCGGTCGGTTCCCTTGTGGCGCGGACACCAGTAGTAGTCGTTATGGTCGAAGCAGACGTCCGTCGCGTCCCAGCAGCCGTGGCAGACGTGCGTGTTGTGGACGCGGTATGGCGTCCGGAACTCGCATATCGGCAGGCTGAAGCCGCTTATTAGGACGACCGGCGTCCCCGCCGCCCACGCGAGCCATGAAAGGCCGCTTGAAAGCCCCACGAAGAACTCCGCGTGCTGCAGCAGGGCGACGCGCTCTGGAAGGGGAAGGTTCCCGGTGAAGTCCTCCGCGCCGTAGGGGATGTGGCTCCACGTCCAGCCGGTGCCGGAAGTGCGGTCGCGGTCTATGCAGAGCACCCTGTAGCCGAGGCCCTTGAGATGCTCGACCACCTGCTCCCAGCCGAAGCCGTTCAGCCACGTCTTCGCGAGATTGGTGGATTTTGAGGCTATGCAGACGTAAGGCTCCGCTACCGTGCGCGGACCGGGCGGCGGCATGCGGGGAGGCGTCTCCTGCGGATCGACCCCGAGAATGTGGCCTGCGGTCTGGGCTAGGCCCACCTGGCGGAAGTCGTAAGGCTGGTTGTTCTGGTCGCCGCCGAAGAAAAGGCCGATGTGATACGAGGCGTAGGGCTCCGCAGTCTTCACGTCCGGCGCCGCGGTGAGCGTCATGTCGGGATACTGCGCGGCGAAAAGCTCCACGAGATTCGCCGCCATCGTGCATTCGAGATTGCAGCCGTGCTTCTTCTGGAACTTCTCGGCGTAGGGGAACCACGCGATGATGTCGCCGAGGGTCCCGACAGGGAACTTGATGTGGACCGGCTTGCCTCTGAGATCCATGAGATGGTCCAGAACCGGCTTCGACATGTCGGCGCGGTCCCAGACGCGGATGCGGAACGGCACGTAGTATTTCTTCGCGCTGGCAACCCATCCGTCTTCCGCGTCGCATGAGAAGAGGATGTTGCCGGACTCGTCGTCCTCCAGCTCGACGTGCCACGCGCCCTTGGGCAGCAGTACGCGCGCCCCGTCGTTGAAATCGTAGCGGATTCCGCGCGGACCTTCCTGCGTCGGCGTCTGCGGCGGAGGAATCTTGAACGGATATGTATTCTGCTTTGCGCTATTTTCACTCACAACTGCGAATTATACCAAATTTCCGTGGTCTCTAGGAAGGACTTCGTGGCTAAACCTATACTCGCGCGTCAGTTGAATGACTCACGCAGAGACGCAGAGTGGCAGAGGGCGCGGAGAAATCGGAAGAAGAGGAAAGATATGGCAAGAAACGATCAGAAATTTTCTTTCACCCAATTGTTGAAAACAACTACGGCCCAAATCAAGCGGCATAACCTCTTAAAACTCCGCCTCTCTGCGTCTCTGCGTGAGATATAACGGAGTGAATAGAAAGTGAAATGCCGAATTTAGGTTAAATGACAAGTAAGCCGACAAGCCCCCTTGAAGAGCTTGGGTCGGAATGACGGTAGGGGCCGCACTCCGGGCGGCCCGCAGACAAGAATGTTTAACGCGGAGACGCGGAGTACGCAGAGACGTTTACCGGTTGAAAGACCGAGGGGGCTAGGTATATTAACTCCGAGCGGTTGGTCTCTCGCGCAAGCGTCTGCGCGAGAGACCAAACCATCAGAGTTAAAACCGAGGGGGACAAGAGAGATAAGACAGGGGGCTCAGCAGATGAAGGCTTCAAGGAGGGCGGCGAGAAGGGCGGCGCTTTTCGTTCCTGGCGCGGTTTCTATGCCGCTGTTTACGTCGATTATGTCCGCGCCTGTCGCGACGGCGGCCCTGATGTTCGCGGACGAGATGCCGCCTGCCAGCACAACGCGGCGTCCTGTGCCCTTGAGCCGGCCGACCGCCGACCAGTCCGCGAGCTTTCCCGTCCCTCCGCTGCGCGAGCCGTCCCGCCCGTCGACAAGAATCGCGTCCTCGCCTGCATTGCCCGTGTCGGCATCTCCTTCCAGAAGCCGCCAGACCTCGAACCCGCGAGCCTTGACGGTTCTTGCGTCGTCGGCGTCGTAGCCGCCGTGCAGCTGGACGACGTCAAGTCCGGCGGAAGACGCGATGTTCGCCGCCTCGTTCGCAGGCGTGCCGACGAAGACGCCGACGAACCTTGGCCTGCGCGGCGCGGCGGCGCGCACCGCTTCGGCTATGGCCCGCGCCTTCTCAGCGGACACGAGCCTCGGCGAGCCCTTGGCGAAGATGAAGCCAAGATAGTCGACGCCGCGCCGCGCCGCTTCGACGGCGAAGGCGGCGTCGGTTATTCCGCAGACCTTCAGCTGAGGCACGGGCGCTTCCCCTCCGCAAGGCACTTCACAAGAGCCGAGCCGACGATGAAGCCGTCGGCGTGGCGGGTCACCTCGTCGGCCTGCGCCCGCGTCGATATGCCGAAGCCCGCTGCGACGGGAATGGGCGAAGCGGCGCGGATGGCCTCGAGTCTGGACGCGAGGTCAGGCGGCAGCTCGGCGCGCGCGCCCGTAGTGCCCTTGACCGTGATGACGTAGACGAAGCTGTCGCCGACGCCCTCGGCGCTCTTCTTAACGCGGTCGATCGGAGTGTTCGGCGCGATCAGGGGAATGTAGCCGATGTCTTTCGGGCGAAGGACGGCGAGAAGCTCCTCGCGCTCCTCGAGAGGGAGGTCGACCGACAGCACCGCGTCGATTCCCGCGTCCGCGATCACGTCGGCGAACGCCTCAAGGCCCATCGAGAAGATCGGGTTGTAGTATGAGAACAGCACGAGGCCAGTCTCGGGATGGCGCGCCCTCAGCCGCTTCGCCAGCGCGATGACGTCGCGGAGCGAGACTCCGTTCTCCAGGGCCTTGTACGCGGCCGAGCGGATGACGCCGCCGTCCGCGAACGGATCGGAGAAGGGCACTCCTAGCTCGAGCACGTCCGCTCCGTCGGCGACAAGCGCGTCGGCTGCCGCCTCGCTCGCCTCGATCGTCGGGAAGCCGATCGTGAGATACGCGACGAATGCGCCGCGTCCCTCGGACTTTGCCTTTGCAAATGCGTTTTTGATTCTGTTGTTCATAGCGTGGTTCCTTTTTGGCTTATGCCTTCGGGCTCAGACGGCGGCCTTGCCTTCGGCGGCGGATGCGCCGCTCCTCGACGCCTTGTAGCGCATGACGTTTTCCATGTCCTTGTCTCCGCGTCCCGAAAGGTTGACGAGAAGAAGGCGGTCCCTGCCGAGCCTGGGGGCGCGCTTGATGGCCTCTGCGAGCGCGTGGCTGGACTCCAACGCCGGAATGATGCCCTCGAACCGGCAGAGCGCGTCGAAGGCCGCGATCGCCTCGTCGTCGTCGATAACGGCGTACTCTGCGCGCCCTGTGTCGTGCAGATGGCAGTGCTCGGGCCCGACGCCCGGATAGTCGAGACCGGCCGAAACGGAGTACGTGTCGATCACGTTGCCCTCGTCGGTCTGGAGAAGCATCGTCTTCGCGCCGTGCAGCACGCCGAGCCTGCCTCCATTGATAGACGCTGCATGCTCGTGGCCCGAGAGCCCGCGTCCGCCGGCCTCGACGCCGACGAGCTTGACCTCTGGGTCGTCGATGAAGCCCGCGAACAGTCCCATCGCGTTCGAGCCGCCTCCTACGCACGCAATCGCCTCGTCCGGAAGCCTGCCGAACTTCTCGAGGCACTGCCGCCGCGCCTCGACGCCTATGACGCTCTGGAAGTCCCTTACCATTTCGGGATAGGGCGCGGGGCCGGCGACCGTGCCGATCACGTAGAACGTGTCGTCGCAGTTCGACACCCAGTCGCGAAGGGCCTCGTTCATGGCGTCCTTCAGCGTGGCGCTGCCTTCGGTGACGGGGTGGACCTTCGCCCCGAGCATCTTCATGCGCTCGACGTTCGGCGCCTGGCGCTCGACGTCTATGGCGCCCATGTAGACTTCGCAGGGCATTCCGAAGAGCGCGGCGACGGTCGCCGTCGCGACGCCGTGCATGCCGGCGCCGGTCTCGGCTATGAGGCGCTTCTTGCCCATCCGCCTTGCGAGCAGGGCCTGCCCGATGGTGTTGTTCACCTTGTGTGCGCCTGTGTGGTTCAGGTCTTCGCGCTTGAGCAGGATGCGTGCGCCGCCAAGATGCTCGGAGAGCCGCCTTGCGTATGTGATGGGGCTCTCCCGCCCGACGTAGTCGCGCATGATTTCGTCGAACTCCCGCTTGAACTCGGGGTCCTTCCTGGCCGCTTCGTACGCGGCCTCAAGCTCCTGGAGCGGAGCCATGAGCGTCTCGGCGACGTACTGTCCGCCGTAGATTCCGTAGTGTGATTTCATGGTGTTTGCCTTTTTGGTGCCTTAGACTGTTTCAGAGTGACATCAGCTCCGCGAGCTTACGCCCGGGGCGCTCCGCGCGCATCAGCGCGGTTCCGACGAGAAATCCGTTGGCGCCGGCGTCCTTCGCCGCGCGTATCGCCTGCGGCGTGTGCATGCCGCTTTCGGCGATCCTCGTGCAGCTGGAGGGGATCTCCCCGACGAGCCGCTCCAGAAGCGAGACGTCCGTGGAGAAGTTCCTGAGGTTGCGGCAGTTGACGCCGACGACTTTCGCCCCGCACTCCGCCGCGCGCTTGATCTCGCGTTCGTCGTGCGTCTCGACAAGCGCCTCCATGCCGAGCTCTCGCGCGAAGCCGAGAAGCTCGCTGAGCGCGCTGTCGTCCAGCACTGCCGCGATGAGCAGCACCGCGTCCGCGCCGGCGGCCCTCGCTGCCGAGATCTGGTAACGCGTCGACAGGAAGTCCTTGTAGAGAATCGGCAGGTTAGTGGCGGACCGCGCCTCGACGAGATACTCTTCGCCTCCAAGGAACCTGTGCGGTTCGCAGAGGACCGAGAGCGCCGCGGCGCCTGCGGCGTCCAGCTCCCTCGCGAGCTCGGCCGGATGGAAGTCGCCTCTGATGAGGCCCTCGCTAGGACTTGCCTTCTTCAGCTCGGCGATGACGTTCGTCCCGTCGCCGAGGAACGCCGCCGCGAAGTCGCGCGGACGCGGTGCCGAAGCGGCCCTTCGCATCATCTCGGCGAAGGGGACCTCGGCCTCGCGGAGGGCGGCGTCGGCGCGCCGTGCGTTCGTAAGCTCCACAAGTATGTCGCTCATGTCACTTCTTCTCCTCGTATGGGCGCACGCGCAGCCTTGCGCCGATCCCCTCGGCTATGGCCCGGCAGCGCTCCTGCTTCTCGCGGCTGGTGACCGGCTCGTCCACGACTGTCATCACGACTTCGGGAACTGCGGCGACGGCCTCCTTCGCGAACCTGATGAGCGCCGGATACGCCGCTTCGCCGAACTTCGGACGGCATACCGCGAGGTATTCCGCCGCGTCGTCGGTATTGAGGCTTATCGAGAGCGCGTCTACCTTGCCCTTGAAGAGCAGTGCGGTCGGCTTGCCGTTTATGAGGTCGGAGAGTCCGTTCGTGTTGACCCTTATGCGCAGCGACGGATCGCGGCTTTTAAGGCGCGCGGCGGCCGCGAGCAGCACGTCGAGCCTTTCCGTCGGCTCTCCGTAGCCGCAGAAGACGACTTCGCGGAAGCGCGTGTAGTCCCATCCGTCGAGGCTTTCGTTGACCTCTTCGAGCGTAGGCTCCCTGTCAAGCCAGAGCGAGCCGGAACCGTAGACGCCGTCTGCGTTCTTGCGCAGGCAGAACGTGCAGGCGCACGGGCACCTGTTCGTCAGGTTGACGTAGATGGACTCCTTTACCTGGTATGTTATTGTCATGATGCGAGCTCTCCTAGTATCTCCTCGATTGCAAGGCCGTCTTTTGGCGGCAGTCCCATTTCAACTGTTCTGCGGACGGCATTTGCCGTGAATGAGCTTGCCTTGCGGACGGACTCCGCGAAGTCGACGCCGTTCACCGCGTCCGCGAGTATGACCGAGGCGAACACGTCGCCGGTGCCGCTGCGGTCGCCGCCTATCTTCGTCTCGGCGTGGATTGAGCTGCCGCGTCCCGGCTCGTACACAAAGTTGACGAGCGCATCGCCTCTCGCAATCCCCGAGATTACGACCTTGCACCCGTTGCGCTCCGAAAGCCGCCTTGAGAGGCTTTCGAGCTCCGCGTCCGTGAAGTCGGTCCGGTACGGCTCGTCCGCGAGGAAGCACGCCTCCGTCAGATTTGGCGTGAGGATGTCCGCCACGTCGAGGAACGAGCGCATCGACTCCGCGCGCCTGCGGTCATATGTCGGGTAGAGCTTGCCGTAGTCGCCCATGACTGGGTCGACGCACACGATCGTGCCGTGAGCCTTGAACGCCGCGACGAAGCGCCGCACGAACTCCGCCTGCTCGCTGGAGCCGAGGAATCCGCTCTGTATGGCGTCGAATCTGAGGCCAAGCTTCTTCCATTCCTCTATGTAGGCGTCGAGGTGCGGGGTGTTGTCCGTCCACGCGAACGAGTCGAAGCCCGTGTGGTTCGTGAAGAACGCCGTCGGCACCGGGCAGCACTGCACCTTCATCGCCGACAGGATCGGAATCGCGACCGCGAGCGAGCAGCGCCCGAAGCTCGTGAAGTCGTTTATGACGGCAGCCTTGCGCTGTCGGTTGTGGTCTTCGCTCATCGCGCCGTCTCCAGCATGTCCCTGAGCTTCGCCGCGGCCCGTCCGGAGTCCACCGACTCCGCCGCCGCCGCGAGAGCCTCCTTGTAGTCCGCGGCCTTTTCGCCGACGAGGATCGCGGCCGCCGCGTTCTCGATCGCCGCGGCGCGGTAGGGGCCGTGCTCCTCGCCGTTCAGGACGGACAGCAGAAGTTTCGCGTTCCGTTCGGCGTCGCCGCCCTTGATCGCGTCGAGAGGGTAGCTCGCTCCGTACTCCCTGCCTGCGTCCAAGAGCCTGTTGTGCACGCTGCCGCCTTCGAGCGCGGAGACGAACGTGAAGCCGTCCGGGCTGATCTCGTCGAGTCCGCCCGCTCCAGCAACGACCATCGCACGCGTCGAGCCCAAGAGTCCGAGCGCCTCCGCGACGACCATCGCGATCTTCTCCTGCGGAACTCCTATGACATGCCTTCTGGCGCCGGCAGGGTTTGTGAGCGGCCCGAGGAGATTGAAAAGCGTGCGGAAGCCGAGCGTCCTTCTCACAGGCGCCGCGAATTTCATCGCCGGATGCAGCTCCTTCGCGAAGAGGAAGCCTATGCCGACGCGCTTCACGCACTCGGCCATCTTCTCCGGGCCGGCCGAGAGGTTGAGCCCGAGCTCCCTAAGAACGTCCGCCGAGCCGCAGAGGGAAGTGGAGGCGATGTTGCCGTGCTTTGCTATCGTGACGCCAGCTCCCGCCGCGATGAACGCCGCGGTCGTTGAGACGTTGAACGAATTGGAGCCGTCGCCGCCGGTTCCGACGATGTCGACGGCGTCCAGTCCGCCCAGGTCGACCTTGACCGCTGCGTCCGACATGGCCCTCGCGGCACCGGCCAGCTCGCCGGCGGTGAGAGGCGTCCTGGCGATCGCCGTCAGGAACGCGGCGAGCTCCGGCTCTCCGACTTCTCCGGCGAGGATGGCGGCGAAGAATCCCTCCGATTCTTCCTCGCTCGGGCTCGTGCCGTCAATCGCCCGCGCGACGACCGCCTTTCTCACGGACTGCGCAAGCGACTTGCGGTTGTGCCGCCCCGTCGCCATTTCAAGGAAGTTGGCGAGCTGCTTCGCGCCCTGGGGAGTGCCGATTGATTCGGGATGGTACTGCAGCGACTCGATTGGCAGCGTCTTGTGTCGAAGGCCCATGATTTCGCCGTCTTCGCTCTCTGCGGTCACTTCGAAGCAGTCGGGCAGGGTGGCGCGCTCCACTGCAAGAGAGTGGTAGCGCATCGCCGCGAAGCCCTGGTCCAGGCCCGCGAACAGCCCCTTGCCGTCATGGCGTATCCGGCTCGTCTTGCCGTGCATGAGGCGCTTCGCCCGGACGATCCGCCCGCCGAAGGCCTGCGCTATCGACTGGTGGCCGAGGCATACGCCGAATATGGGCATCTTGCCCGCGAACGCCCTGATCGCGTCGAGCGTGACGCCGGCGGAGTCGGGGTTGCCGGGGCCTGGCGAAAGCAGCAGCGCGTCAGGCGCCAGCGCGGCGATTCCGGCGACGTCGATCTTGTCGTTCCGGACCACCTTGACGTCCGCGCCAAGTGCGCCGAGCCCCTGCACGATGTTGTAGGTGAAAGAGTCGTAGTTGTCGATGACGAGGATCATTTCGGCCTCCTTTCCACATTACAGTGTCTCGGCGAACTTGGCCGCTTCGAAGACGGCCTTCGCCTTGTTTATCGTCTCTTCGTACTCCTTCTCCGGGTCGGAGTCGGCCACGATGCCCGCGCCGGCGCGCATCGCGACGATGTCGCCCTCCTTCACGAGCGTGCGGATCACTATGGCGAAGTCCATGTCGCCCGTCAGCGAGAAGTATCCCGCCGCGCCGCCGTATATGCCGCGCGGCGACTTCTCGTATTCAGCGATAAGCTCCATCGCACGCACCTTGGGCGCGCCGGAGAGCGTCCCGGCCGGAAACGTCGCCCTGAGAAGGTCGAAGCCGTCGTACTCCTTCGCGAGCGTGCCCTTGACGCTGCTGACGAGGTGCATCACGTGCGAGTAGCGCTCGACGCGGGCGAAGCTCTCGACTTTCACGCTGCCGGTCTCGGAGACGCGCCCGAGGTCGTTGCGCCCGAGGTCCACCAGCATCGTGTGCTCGGCGTTCTCCTTCGGATCCGCCTTGAGCTCCCGCTCGAGCTCCAGGTCGCGCGCCCTCGTCGCGCCGCGCGGACGCGTGCCTGCGATAGGCGAAGTGGACGCCGTGCGTCCTGTGAGCTTCACGAGCTCCTCCGGCGAAGACCCCACGAGCGTCTTCGCGCCGATGCGCATGAAGAAGTTGTAGGGCGAGGGATTGATCGTCCTGAGCGCCCTGTACAGCGCAAGGCCCGAGACGGCGGTGCGCGTCGTGAACTTCTGGGAAGGCACGATCTGGATCACCTCGCCGGCCGATATGGCGGCTTTGCACTTCTCCACCATGCAGACGAACTCCTCCTTGGTCATTTCGCTCTGGAACGCCGGCGGCGTGACGTCGCCGGACAACGCGGCGTCGACTGCGGCAGGGCTCTGCCTTCCGGCGACGCGCGCGATGGATTCCGCGCTGAGAATGCGGTCGTAGATCGACTGGATGCGAGTCATCGCCTCTTCGTACGCGCCGGGACGCTTCGCCTCGGCTATGACGACTGCGGTCACAGTGTCGCGCACGTTGTCGAAGACGAGAAACGCGTCGCAGAGCAGAAACGCCATCTGAGGCGTGCCTTTCTCGCACTTCAGCCCGACGCGCGGCTCGAAGAGCTGCACAGCGTCGTAGGCGATGTAGCCGACGGCGCCGCCTTGGAAGGGCGGCAGCTCGTCCGCCGCGACGTATTTCGCCGCCGCGATGCGCTCTCTCAGCTCGTCAAGGGCGCCCGCGCCCTCGGCCCGTCCCGACGGCTCGATGCCGAGATACGAGTATCTCCCGCGCGTTTCGCCGCCGGAGACGCTTTCGAGAAGAAACGCCTCTTCGTCCTCTCCCAGACGCGAGAGCGCCGCAACCGGCGTTTCGCGGTCGGACAGAAATTCCTTGAAGACGGCCACGCGGTCGGCTGCGGTCGCCCGCCGGTCGAACTCTTCCTTTGTCAGAAGTTTCAGCATGTTTTCTCCTTGATGTTGTTATGTTTGTCTAAAAACCGAAAGCGGACCGAATCCTCTGGATTCGGTCCGCCCTTGCACGTGTTTTCTTCTGCGTTACTTGCGAAAACTCACGCTCCCTGCGAATCCGAACCCGCAGGGCGCCACCAGTTCTCCTTCATGAACGCTGTTGCACACATTTCGGCGTGCAGTATACCATTTTCTCCGCCGTGCCGTCAATAGCCTTGCGACAGAGTTTTTCGGGCTGCTCGCCAGATGTTCGGCTCTTCGCAACTTTTAGTGGAGGTTACTCTCTTCTTGTAAGTTTGAAACTCCGATGGTTGGGTTTCATTACCATTCCACCGCTTCGCACAATTAAACCACTAGACTTGCGAGGTCTGTTTGCGCTTCGCTTCGCTCCCAAACTTTCCAAAGTCCGTTGAAGGCGAACTTAAGGCGTGCAACCTTTTGCGTTCAGCGAAGTGGGAACGAGCATTCACGGCTCGGAGTTTCAAACATAATGAACGAAGTCCTCTGTCGATCCTCGTTCCTTCGCCTGCTTGAAGGGGTGGCTTCAGGTGTCAAAGCGCCTTCCTCCTTGTATGTAAGCTCCGTCCCCTGCCTATGTAAGCTCCTTTCCCTAACTGTGCGAGCTTCTTCCCCTGCCTGTGTAAGCAGTAGAAATGACGTGATTTCATGGTCCAAATGACGTCATTTGCCCCCTGAAATGACGTCATTTGAGGGGTGAAATGACGTCATTTCTACTGCGAACACAGCTAGGGAATGTTTTTTGCATAAGGGAAACAGGCGGAAAACACAGGTAGAAGAGAGCTACGTGGAACGCGGACGGGGACAGGCCCCGCCTGTTCCGAGGTAAGTTTTTCCGCCGCGGCGCTCGTGGATTTGGTATAATCTACATGTCGCGGGCAACCGTTGACACTGTTCTTTGACATCGGTTCGAAATGATAATTCGGGTCTGACCTGTTTTGTCATTTAGGAACCTTCGGCCTGAAGTCCGAAAGGGCGGATGGCAGAACCTCGCGAAGCCGCGCATCACGGCGACGGAGCGGGGAGCCGGGGAATCCCAAAAGGACCCTGGCATCGTACGCAATCTTGCGTATTTGGCTTTACGCGAAAACGACCAAATCTTCATGTAGAATGCCGAGTATGTGAGATGCGCTACGTGGCAACCACGTGGCGTGTCTTATATTCGTATTCTCTACAAGGCGCTTGGTCGTGCCTCGCGTAAGATATGGATTCTAAGGCACGCCACGTTTTCTTTTCTGCGCCTTGATGTGGCGGTCTTCTTGTGTGCTCAGGGCGCAGGAAAGGTGGTCAACATGAATAGTCTCTTGATCAGGTTCATTGTCTCGGTGGCTTTCGCCAGCGGCACATTGGCTCTAATGGCAGATATCGTTTCAGCTCAGGAATATCGTGACGATTTCCAGAATCTAAAAACTGTTTTAGTTAACAACCCGACAGCAACAATTGCTCAGAAGAAGACTCCTTGGATTTTTGTCAGACCTGACGGGAAAAGTGGTTTTGCCAACGATTTCACGACAAATGCGATTTCTGTTGTGAGTGATGAGGATGGCATCAATTTTTATGCCCATGTAGAAGGAGAAAATGGGGACAGAACAAAAGTGATTCACTTTACGGTGGATGAAAATGGTATTCCAAGTAAACATGGTGATGTTATTGATACAACCGCCTCTGGCGAAGAAAACAATGCTGAAGAAATGAAAAAAAGAAAATTGATTGGCGCAAATTATGATGGATATTTGTATTTTTATTGTACAGATAGCTATGGGGTGCCTTTTATTTATCACCCCGAACGAGGTATGAGACAACCAGAAACAGACTATAATTATCAAACAGGAAATTTGGAACCCCGAAAACAAAAGTGTTTATCATATGATCCATCTTCTCGGTACATATTATATAATCTTCAATATTTTGACCAATACACAGGGAAGACTGAAATGAAAACATGTCTGGGAAGTCTTTCTATCGGCTATTGCCGATTAGAGCGAGATTTTGGAACTATATTGAGGGAAGATAATGTATTTATGCGCTATCCATATATTGGGGGGGCGGATGGTATTATATATCAGATAAATGGACAAAATATTACTCAGAGAGGGCGGTTACCCGGACCTGTTTCCAGTTTATCAGGTGCGACAAGCTCGGAAGTTTTTGCGACTACACCTGTTATGGATGCATTTTTCAATGTGACATTTGGCGGATTAAACAAGGTTAAAAATGGGACGAGCTATAAAACCATGATTCCCCCAACAAAAGATGGTTTGATTCGTGTGATTAATAACAGAAGAAATGGTAAAGTTGTCTTTGTGACGACAAATGGGATTCACACCGTTGATAATTAATGTCTATAAGGCGCGAAAGTTGCGAAGAGCCTGTTTTTTAGACATGATTAACAAGATTTACAGGATTTAGGGACATAAGGGACGTAAAGGACATAAGGGACCGAAGGGACGGAATGACGGTAAGGGCCGAACTCCGGTCGGCCCGCAGACAAGTAAGCCGACAAGACCCCATCGGAGTTAAAACCAAGCTCGACGGGTCCCCGTCGAGCTTTGCGCCTAACTTGAGCGACCTGGGGTCAGCTTGAATGTCGTGGCGGGCGCCGTCGCAGCGCCGGGGAAGAACTCGGCGACGACCGACTCGTCCGAAATCCTCAGTCTGGCGTGGCCGGTCGCGTCGGCCGTGTAGTAGCGGCGCATTCCCGGCTCGTACTCCGCGTAAAGCGCCTCGATGACGTCGTTCGTCTTCGCGTTCGCCGCACGCCGAGAGCGGCCGAAGTCCTCTGGGCGGCTGCCGACGACACGAGGTGTTTCGGGAATGATCACGCCTTTCTCCGTCCTTGTGACGGAATTCATGACGAACTCGGTTATCCGTCCGCCGTCGCCGACCCACTCTCTCAGCTCCAGACGATGGGAATGCCCTGTCAGCGCGATTGCGTTGCGTTCGGCCAGGAGCCGCCGTATGCGGCGCCTTGAGTCGTCCCATTCCGGCTGCGGCCTGCCGAATTCGGACACATTGGCGCGGCCCTTTGCGTCATACTGTGGGCCGCCGAGGAAAAACCATCTCCGAGGCGAGCGCTCTCCGGTCGTGAGCACGGCGCCATGGGTGCAGAAGAAGGTGTATCGCGCGTCCCTGCATTCGCCCAGAAGGCTCTCGAGAAGCGGCACGTTCGGACGGTTGAAGTCCGCAACCACCCAATAGTCCGGCCCCTGCCTGAACGCGAACGTCGGGCCCGCGACTTCGACGCCAAGCTCCTTCGAATGCCGGTCCGACGCGATCTTGCAGTATGAGTCGTACTCGCCCAGGCGATCTGCGCCGCGGCGAACGTCGTGGTTGCCGGCGACGGTCACGAAGGGAAGCTTCCCGTATGTGCTCTTCATGAGCGCGAACGCCTCGTCCAGCATCTGCCTGTGGAGAGCAGGCGACTCGCAGTCGCCTTCGACAAGGTCTCCGAGCTGGAGCGCGAAGGCGGAATCTTCAAGGCGGCAGAGGGAGGACGCCTTCAAAAGCGCCGCGCTGCGTCCGTCCTTCCCCCACATCGAGGAAAAGCTCTCGAACTCCTTCTGGTATCTTGCGAACATTCCGTCGGCGTCATGCAGCCTGCGGAAGTCCGAATGGAACACGTCGATTGGCGGGCGGTCGTAGTGCACGTCCCCTAGAAGCGGGACGGAGTAGGCTCGATTCTCGCTCGGCAGGCGCCAGCCGGACAGAAGGGCCACCGCCGAGCCCGTCCCCGCGAAAATCAGCTCTCTGCGTGTCATCATGCGCGCGATTCTCCTTAGCTTTAGTTGTTGCCGCCAATTATACACCATCTGCCGCTGACGATTCAACCGTTTCCGCTTGTAAATTCCTACAGGCGGAACTTGTAGATTCGGGACGCTGAGCCCGAGCGCAAGCAAAGCGCATCGCATTATGCCGAAGACCTGACTTGAAAGGCAGCCACGTGCATTTCATCGCCCACGGGGCCCGGTAGAATTTCCAACGTTGGAAACGGAAATTTCCAACGTAGGTTTTCGCCGCGTCCGCGGCAAACTGATGGCTGTCCCCGTCGGCTCATCTTGATTTGTGTCGATAGGTGAAGATTTGTGGTTCATCTGTTTAACCTCTGCCGAAGGCCGCTAAAAATACGGCAAATCAACACCCTTGGATATGGTTTGAAAGTGCGAAGCAGTGAAGCGGTAGCGAGAACCATAACCGTCGGAGTTTCTTCTATAAGCGCCAGAGGTCTAGCCTCCTCGGTCTTTCAACTGGTAATTGCCTCTGCGTACTCAGCGTCTTTTCGCCATAAACGCCGCGATTCCAAGGCCAAGGGGACTGTCGGCTCTGTGCTCCTGTTGATTGACTTCGGACTGAAGAAAGTTCAGAAGTCTGATGTCCGAAGTCTTATGCTAAATACCGATGGGGCCATGGCCTTTTGACGCGTGTCCCGTCAAGCTTCTTTGCCCTTCAGGCGTAGTGCTCCATCACAAACGCGGCAAATGGTGAGCGCGCGGTACGCGTGGCCGACGTACGCATGTCAATCGGTGATATGGTAAAACTCGGGGCCGGTCCCCGCATGTTCGCCGGCTAGGCAGATGTCTGCGGTGTGCCGCGCTCTTTGGCGCCGAGGCCGAACGCGTTCTGCACGCGCACTATCCAGTTCCACGGGAAGACGGCGAACACAAGGCCCTTTAAGCCCTCCACCATGCGCACCTTGAAAGGCGGCGCTGTGCGCGCAACGCCGGAAAGATCGATTCCGTTCTCGCGGCAGACGCGCAGTCCCCACGGCTCCCAGTAGCCCTTGTGCACGGCGTCCAGGAACGGGAACTCCTTGGTTGGAGTGACGAGCAGAGGCTTCTCTTCGGTCTGACGGTCGAACGACCCGAATCTCTCGAACTCCCAGATCGACGCCTTGCCGACTGCAAGCGCCCTCAGGAACTCGCGGTTCCAGAAGCCGGTCTGCGTGGCGATCGAGTAGGCGGAAAGCGGCTTGTAGCGAAGGAGGTCCGTGTCGTGGCCGAAAGGCCTGGAGTTGGACGGAGTGGGCTTCGGATTGGGAATGAGGCGCAGATTGAAGGCGTCGAACCTCTCGATCTCGGCGAGGCGGCGAAGCATGAGCGCCGTGTCGACCGGCTTTTCGAGGTAGTAGTCGTCGCAGAGCATCATCACGTAGGGCGTTGTGACTGCGTCAAGCGCCTTGACCAGCCGGCCCGCCCAGTTCGTGCCGCCGCCGCAGGCTATGACCTTCTTGAAGCCGGCGACGTGCGGATCGGTCTCGGTGACAAGCACCGTCTCGAACGGACAGTCCGGCCAGAAACGGCCCCAAAGCTCCGCAAAAGGGGGCAGCAGGTCGGCGTATTTGTCGCAGGAGCATACGAGGACCGTGCAGCGAGCGCCATCCCCACTTGTCTTCTCACTCATTCAGCATCACCCTAGTAGATTGTTGTCCAACAGGCCAAATTATACCATAACCCCGCCGTCAATTCCACCTCATGCGAGATTTCGGCGCAATTTCGTGCGCAGGGCGGTTGACTTTGCGGGAACATTTTTGGTAGAATACACGCCCGTTGCAGGAGAGATGGCAGAGCCTGGTTGAATGCACATGACTCGAAATCATGCATACCCGCAAGGGTATCGGGGGTTCGAATCCCTCTCTCTCCGCCACTAGTGAGGATTTTTCTGCGGGCGTAATTCAATGGCAGAATAGGAGCTTCCCAAGCTTCTTACGTGGGTTCGATTCCCATCGCCCGCTCCATTATTGAGATTGAAGAAGGTTTTGACTGGTTGCTGGGGAGCGCCGTCAATCAGATGCTGACAAGTCTTACAGTAAGGAACCTTGCGGTTGTCGAAAGCGCCGAGATCGAATTCGGCGCCGGGCTCAACGTCGTGACAGGCGAGACGGGCGCGGGAAAGTCCGTGCTGATGGGCGCGCTGGAGCTTGCGCTTGGCGGGCGGGCGGAGGCTTCGCTCGTGCGGGAAGGAGCCCGCGAGGCCGAGGTCGAGGCGGTTTTCGACGGCAAGGCCCTGCGTCGCACGGTCACTCGCGAAGGCAGGTCGCGCGCGTGGATAGACGACGAGTCGGTGTCGGTGGCGGAGCTCAGGGACTCCGCGGCAGGGCTTGTGGACGTGTATGGTCCGAGGGCGGGGCTGAGGCTTCTCGAGGAGACGTATCAGAGAGAGGTCCTTGACGCCTTCGGCGGCGTGCGCCTCGCGGCCTACGAGAAGGCGTTCAGGGGGCTTTCGTCGCTGAAGGACGAGAAGGCGGCGCTTGAGGCGGAGGGCGCGGGCGAGGAGGAGCTTGAATTCCTCAGGTTCCAGGTCGGCGAGATAGAGGAGGCCGGCCTTTCGGACGACGACGAGACGCTTTCGGAGCGCCATGCCGCCGCCGCGCACGCGGCAGAGATCGCCGAAGACGCCGTCGCCGTGACCGAGGCGCTTGGCGGCGACGCCGGCGCCGCGGCCGCGCTTATCTCAGTGCGGCCCAGGTTCGCCTCCATGGCCAGAAGGCTCCAGGCTGCCGCGGCATGGGCCGACGAGGCAGAGGAGATAGTCCTGCGCATCCAGGAGCTTTCCCGCTCTGTCGCGGACGCCGTCTCGGGCCTTGACCAGGGCGAGGAGAGCCTTGACGAGCTGGACGCCAGGCTGTCGGTGGTGAACAAGCTCAAGCGCAAGTATCATGCGGACACCGTCGCCGCGCTTGTCGAGACGTACCGCGCGAAGAAGGCGCGGCTGGAGACTCTTGAGGGACGCGGAGCGAGGCTCGAAAAGCTGGTCTGCGACATAAAGGTCGCCGAGGACGAGGTGCGCACCGCGGCCGCGGCGCTTACGAAGGCTCGCAGGCGCGCGGCGACCGGCTTCGCGAAGGCGGTTTCCGCCGAGCTGAAGGGGCTTGGCTTTCTCCAGGCGACGTTCGGCGTGTCCGTCGAGCCTGCGGAGCCGGGGCCTGCCGGTGCGGACCGCGTGACGTACGTGTTCGGGCCGAATCCTGGCGAGCCGTCGCGTCCGCTCGCGTCCATCGCGTCCTCGGGCGAGCTGGCTCGCGTGATGCTCGCGATAGACGTGGTCGCGGTCTCCCGTGCGGACGGCGAGCTTTCCGGCGGGCGCACGCTGGTCTTCGACGAGATCGACGCCAACGTCGGCGGCGAGGCCGGCAAGGCCGTTGGCGAGCGTCTTCGCAGAGTCGCCGCGCGTCGCCAGGTGATCGCCATTACGCATCTGCCGCAGAGCGCGGCGTGCGGAGAGAGACATTTCGTGGTGAGTAAGTCCGTTTCGGACGGTCGCACCCGCACAAGCGTCGCCAGGGTGGAGGGTTCAGCCCGGGCGGCAGAGATAGCCCGCATGCTAGGCGGGGAGAATCCATCAGATGTAGTGAGGAAACATGCAGAAGAGCTCCTTGAAGTATCCCGTTGAGTTCGTGGATGACGTGTTCGGCGACAATTCCGTGCTGGCCGACATCATCGGCGACAGCCGTGTTCTTATCGTCGCAGACATGAACGTTGTGCAGCGCACCCAGTCCCTTGGCACTCGCATCGGCGCGTATCTAAAGGCCCACCGCATATCGCTCGCAGGCCAGCCTGTCGTGATGACCGGCGGAGAGCGCATCAAGGCGGACGGCTTCCAGAGCGCGCTGCGCGTCGCGAGCGCCGCCGTCAGCTCCGGCCTCGGCTCGAGCGACTTCGTGCTCGCGCTAGGCGGCGGCACGCTCCTTGACGTCGCGGGCTGGGTCGCGGCGCAGGTCCGCGGCGGCGTGAGGCTCATCCGCGTGCCGACGACGCCCGCGTCGATGATGGGCGCGGCGTTCGCCGAATACGCGTCGCTTGACACGCCCTCGGTAAAGGACGCCTTCAGGCTCTCGATTTCGCCTTCTGCGGTGATCATCAACGAGCGCTTCGCCGAGACGGTGCTGGACGGCGTCTGGCGCGCCGGCCTTGGCGAGGCCGTCCGCCTGGCCGTAGACAAGGACGTGAAGATGCTCTCCACGCTCTCCGCGCTCGCCGAACGCTACGGCAAGCGCGACTTCGACACGCTCGAGAAGGTCGTCGAGATGTCCGTCAACCTCCGTCGCAAGAAGGGCGGTACGGAGCTCGGTCTTTCGTCCGCCGCGGAGCTCGAGCCGAAGAGCGCGTGGAAGCTGCCCCACGGCTACGCCGTCGCGATCGGCGTGCTCATCGACGTGTACTACGACGTCAAGGCCGGCAAGCGTCCTCAGGAGGAGCTTGACGAGTGCAAGAAGATACTCGACACGTGCGGCGCGCTCGACGGCGCCCGCCACTCCAAGCACATCCTGCCGCCGGAGCTCTCCGACTTCTGGTGAGCTTTGCGGGGCTTTGCCAAGGCGATCGTGAAGGGTGATGGCATGACCAGGTCTGCGGCAGCATGCGCTCTGGCGCTCGCGGCGGCGCTCGCTCCCGCACTGTGCGCAGAGGGCGCGCGGAGCCAAGGGAAGGACGAGCCCTCGTTCAAGGGGCTTTTTCCGCCAGACGTCAGGACGGTCGGCATCGTCTCCGTCTCGTCCCTCGTCCCCGAAAGCTCGTTCGTGCGCGGCACCAATCTCCTCGCAAGGGCCGGATACCGCGTCAAGGCGATGCCGAACGTGCGCAAGATGGAGCCTCCGGCCGTCAGGGCGCGGCTGTTCGAGCAGGCGTGGATGGATCCCGAAATCGACTTCCTTCTCTTCTCGAGGGGCGGCCAGGGCGCCGCCGAAGTCGTCCCTCTTGTCGACTGGGACCGGCTGCGCGGCCGCGGCATGCGCGTCATGGGCTTCAGCGACGTAACGGTCGTCCTTGGCGCGATGCTTGCGAAGGGCGCCGGCAGGCCGATTTCAGGTCCGATGGTCTCGACGCTTTCCACATACTGCTCCGGAGAGTCCCGCGAGCGTCTGCGCCAGGTGCTGGACGGCACGCCGCCGCCTCTGAAGCTGACTCCTGTCAAGCCGTGCGCCGCGGCGGTCGTCGGCAAGCCTTTCGCGGGGCTGGTCTCGCGGTTTCCCGTTCTTCTGGACATTGGCCTTCTGCCGTCCCTCGAAGGACGCGTCGTC
Organism: Verrucomicrobiota bacterium; assembly: GCA_016288465.1. Classification (GTDB taxonomy): domain Bacteria; phylum Verrucomicrobiota; class Kiritimatiellia; order RFP12; family UBA1067; genus UBA1067. The sequence goes on from JAEEZC010000010.1 coordinate 22,331, forward strand.
TTCGTCGAATGCACGCCGAAGTACGCGGACGCCTCGGAATCGATTCTCGACGGCCTTCTTAAGAAGGGCGTCTTCGACAAGTCCGCCGCGGTCGTCTTCTGCGACTTCAACCGCGACTGGAAGAAGGAGGACGTCGACGCTCTCTTCGCTCGTTTCGCGGCGAAGGCGAGATGCCCGGTCTTTTCGGGCTATCCATACGGACACGTCCCGCGCAGCTTCGCGGTCGACTTTGGCCGCACGGTCCGCATTTCGGAGGATGGCGTTCTGGAATGGAAGGCCGTCGGCCCGTCCGGAGATTCTGGGCTCTGAAAAGTGTCCAGAATCGACCATATGCGCTATCATATGCCCTGAGAGCCCGAATTTTTGGTATAATACGCACCCAATGAGAATCGTTGTTAAAGTTGGCACCCATGCCATAGCCGGGCGGACGGGTCGGCCGGACCATGCGGCGCTCAAGCGGCTCGTGGCGCAGCTCTGCGCGTTGCGCAAGGACGGCAACGAGGTGTTCTTCGTGTCGTCAGGCGCAGTCGCCGCCGGCGTCGAGGCTCTCGGTCTCACGGCGCGCCCATGCGACGTGAACGACGTCCAGATGTGCGCTGCGGTCGGGCAGGCTCGCTTCATCGGCGAGTACGAGGCGCTTTTCGGCGCCCACGACGTGAAGATCGGCCAGGTCCTTCTCACGCACCACGACTTCGAGGCGCGCCGCCGCTCGCAGAACGTGAAGAAGTCGCTCGACCATCTCGTGAAGGCGGGCATCGTGCCGATCATCAACGAGAACGACGTGGTCGCCGACGAAGAGCTCAAGGGCCAGACCTTTGGCGACAACGACTGGCTTTCGTTCCTGATAGCGAAGCTCGTCAAGGCCGACGTCCTCGTCCTGCTGACGACGGTTGACGGCCTTCTCGACGCCGCCGGCAAGAGGATCGCCGAGGTCGACAGCTTCAGGAACGTCTCGCGGCTCGTGCGCACGGGCGAGAAGGGCACTCTTTCGAAGGGCGGGATGGACTCGAAGCTGCGCGCGGTGAAGGCCGCCGTCGCAAGCGGCATCGACGTCTACATCGCCAACGGTCGCAAGCGGGTTCTCGAGGCGATACTCTCGGGCCGATCCGCCGGAACGTTCTTCCCCGCGAGCGTACTTGGGTAGCAAGAAACTGGAGTCATTGAGATGGGATTGTCTGTAGGCATAGTGGGACTGCCAAACGTCGGCAAGTCTACGCTTTTCAACGCGCTGACGAAGCGTCAGCAGGCCGCGGCGGAGAACTATCCGTTCTGCACGATCGAGCCGAACTCGGCCGTCGTCGAGGTTGCGGACTCGCGGCTTGACAAGCTCGCCGAGATGGCGAAGAGCGCGCAGGTCATACATGCGACCGTGGAGTTCACCGACATCGCCGGCCTCGTCAAGGGCGCGTCGAAGGGCGAGGGCCTGGGCAACAAGTTCCTCGCGAACATCCGCGAGTGCGACGCCGTCCTGCACGTCGTCAGGTGCTTCGACAACGACGACATCATCCACGTGCAGGAAGGCGGCAACAAGTCCGCTCCCATCGACCCCGTCGGCGACGCGGAGGTCATCGAGACCGAGCTTGTCCTGGCGGACATGGAGCAGCTCCAGCGCCGCTACGACAAGGTGCGCAAGGAGGCTCAGGCCAAGCCGCCGCTTCGTCCCGAGGCCGAGGCGTGCGCGGCGCTTCTCAGGCATCTGGAGGAGGGCAAGCCCGTGCGCTCGTTCCCGCGCGAAGAGGGCTCGCCGATCCTCCCCGTTCTCAGGGAGCTGCACTTCCTCACCGACAAGAAGGTCATCTACTGCGCCAACGTCTCCGACGACGACGTGACCGGCGCGAGCAACCCGCACGTCGCGGCGCTTCGCGGCTACGCCGAGAGCCAGGGCGCCGAGATGGTCGTCGTCTGCGCCCAGATGGAGGCGGACCTCGCCGGCCTTTCCGACGCCGAGGCGAAGGAGTTCCTCGAGAGCTACGGGCTCAGCGAGAGCTCGCTGGAGAGGACAATCAAGCTCGCCTACGACACGCTCGGCCTCGCGAGCTTTCTGACGGCGGGCCCGAAGGAGGCGCGCGCCTGGACGTTCCGCAAGGGATGGAAGGCCCCGAAGTGCGCCGGCGTGATTCATACCGACTTCGAGAAGGGCTTCATCCGCGCGCAGGTCGTCTCGTACGACGACTACGTGAAGTACGGCGGCGAGGCCGGCGCCCGCGAGCACGGCGTGCTGCGCCCCGAAGGCCGCGACTACGAGATGAGGGACGGCGACGTGGTGGAGTTCATGTTCAACTGAAACGATGCCGTCGGCCGTCCGGCCGTCGGCGATACGAAAGGCAGGTGCCGCATGCAGATCAGGCAGATTAGCATTTTCATGGAGAACAGGCCCGGGCAGCTTTCGGCCATATGCCGCGTGCTCGCAGAGGCGAACATCAACATCGCCGCGCTTTCCCTGGCCGACACGAGCGACTTCGGCATAGTGCGCATGATAGTCGACGACCACGAGAAGGCCAAGGAGATACTTACCGGCAAGGGCCACGTCGTCAACGTAAGCCAGGTCGTCGCGGTATGCGTTCCCGACAGGCCGGGCGGAATGGCCGAGGTGATGGCCGTGCTCGACAAGGCCGGCGCCAGCATTGAGTACAGCTACGCGTTCGCCTTCCACAAGGGCGAGAAGGCCGTCCTCGTGTTCAGGTTCGCCGACAACGCGACTGCCGCGCGCGCCCTTGCGGACGCCGGATGGATGACACTTGACGAGAGCGAGATTGGAAAATGACCTTTGTTTCGACGAGAAAGGGGCTTGAGGCGTCCAGCGCCGAGAGCATATTCCGCGGTCTTGCGCCTGACGGCGGGCTCTACGTGCCCGCGTCCATCGGCGCGAAGGCGGGCGAGGCGCCCGACATGCCGGCGACTCTCCGCGCATGCGAGGAGTGGTGCCTCGCGCGACTCTTCGACGACCTCCCGGCCGACGTGAGAGCCGCCGCTGTAGACCGCCTCTGCGACCGCTTTCCCGCCGAAGACCCGGTTCCTCTCGTCGAGAAGGACGGGCTCCGCGTCCTCGAGCTTTTCCATGGGCGCACCGGCGCGTTCAAGGACGTTGCGCTTTCGATGCTCCCCGTCTTCATGCGCCATGCCGCAGCCGGAAGGCGGGTTCTGGTGCTTACGGCGACGTCCGGCGACACCGGCTCCGCCGCGATGCATGGCTTCGCTGGCGTCGAGGGCACCGAGATAGTCGTCTTCTATCCCGCCTCGGGAACGTCCAGAATCCAGCGTCTCCAGATGACGACGCCCTCCGAGCCGAACGTCCACGCCGTCGGCATACGCGGCAACTTCGACGACGCGCAGTCCGCGGTGAAGCGCATTTTCGCCGATCCCGCGATCAACGCCGAGGCCGCCGCGAAGGGCGTGACTCTCTCCAGCGCCAACTCGATCAACATCGGCCGCCTCGTCCCGCAGATCGCCTACTACGTGCTCGCCGGCGCGAAGCTAGCCGAGGAGTCCGGCCGCAGGACCGTCTTCGACGTAGTCGTTCCGTCCGGCAACTTCGGCAACATCCTCGCCGCCTACTACGCGAAGCTTCTCGGCTCGCCCATCCGCAGGCTCGTCGTCGCCTCGAACGTCAACGACGTCCTCGCGCGCTTCGTGAAGACAGGCGTCTACGACCCCGGCCCGAAGTTCACCGTCACGAACTCGCCGTCCATGGACATCCGCAAGTCCTCCAACGTCGAGCGGCTTCTCTGGGCCGTCAACGGGTGCGACGCCTCCGCCTGCGCCGAGACCGCGCGCCTCATGTCCGACCTGGACGCGAAGGGCCGCTACGAGCTTTCCGACAAGGCGAAGCAGGCGCTTTTCGCGGACTTCGAAGGCGGCGTCGCGACGCCCGAGGAGACCGAGGCCGAGATGCGCAGGATGCGCGACTCCGCCGGCTATCTCCTCGACCCGCACACAGCCGTCGCAACATGCGTCGCGCGCAAGCTGGGGTATCCCAAGTCCGATGTTCCGTGCGTTGTTGCGGCAACCGCGACTCCGTACAAGTTCCCCGAGACGTGCATGAGAGCGTATGGCGAAGACGTCCTCACGTCGCCGCCTCCCGCCTTTGCCGAGCTCGAGCGTCTGCCGGTCGCGCAGAAGGCCGTGTGCGACGCGGGCGGCATAGACGACGCCGTGCGCGCGCTGTTCTGATTCTCCAGGCGGCGCACCGGCCGTTCTGTCCTTTGTAAGAGGTTAGGCATATATGAAGATTGCAGTGATTGGCGACGGAGGCTGGGGCACCGCGAATGCGCTCCTGCTGACGAGCTACGGCCACGAGGTCACTATTTGGGGCGCGTTCCCGGACTACATAGAGGAGATGCGCAGGACCGGCCGCAACGAGAGATATCTGAAGGGCGTCTTGCTTCCGAAGAGCCTGAACCTCACAGCGGACCGCGCCGAGGCTGTCAAGGGAGCCGAGGTCGTCGTGCTGGCGCCGCCTTCGAAGTACTTCACTTCCGTCGTCGGCGGGTTCAAGGGCCTCGTCAAGGGCGACGCGCTGGTGGTCTCGATAACAAAGGGGCTCTGCGAGAAGACGAACCGCCGCATGACGGATCTCGCCGAGGAGCTGCTCGGCATCGGTCCTGTCGTGGCTCTCGCAGGCCCCTCGCACGCCGAGGAGGTCGCCCGCGGAATGCCCACGACCGTCGTCGCAGCCTGCACTGACGAGGAGAAGGCAAAACGAGTCCAGACCATCTGGTCGGGCCCGAACTTCCGCGTCTACACGTCCGACGACCCTGTTGGCGTCGAGATCGGCGGCGCAGTCAAGAACGTTCTCGCGATCGCCGTCGGCTGCTCGGACGGCAGAGGCTTCGGCGACAACACTCGCGCGGCGCTCATAACCCGCGGCCTCGTCGAGATGAAGCGCTTCGTCCTCGCCTACGGCGGCAAGCCGGAGACTCTTTCCGGCCTTGCGGGCGTCGGCGACCTCATCGTCACCTGCACGTCCACGCATTCCCGCAACCACTACGTCGGCGAGAGGCTCGGCAGAGGCGAGCACATCGAGGACATCCTGAAGTCGATGCAGATGGTCGCCGAAGGCGTGTGGAACGCCAAGGTGGTCCACGAGATCGCCGCGCGCCTCGGCGTCGAAATGCCGATCTGCGAGCTCGTCTACGCGCTTTGCTACGGCGGCTTCAACGCCTGCGACGCGGTCCAGACGATGATGGGCCGCGAACTCAAGCCTGAATGAGGGGAGGCGACTGGCGATGGACAGTGACCTGACGACGATACTCGGCTTTTTCTCGTTCTCGACAGGCGCATGCATCGCCTCCTTCCTCAACGTCGTCATCTGGCGCGTTCCGCGCGGCGAGTCGATCGTCAGCCCGCCGTCCCACTGCCCCAAGTGCGGCGCGGCGGTCAGATGGTGGCAGAACATCCCGATCGTCTCCTGGCTTGCCCTGCGCGGCAGATGCGCAGGCTGCCGCGAGCCGATCTCCCCTCGTTACATTCTCGTCGAGACGCTTGGCGGGAGCCTGTTCCTCGCGGCGTTTCTGCGCATGGGCGCGGTTGAAGGCTCGTATGTCGTGCGCGTCGTGACCCTGGCCGTCTGGTGGATATGGATCGCCCTCATGATCGTCGGCTCGTTCATCGACTTCGACCACAAGCTTCTGCCGGATTTCACGACCGTCGGCGGAATGGTGCTCGGCGTCGCTTACTGGGCGTTCGTAAGCGTCAGCTTCAACAACTTCGCCTTCGACTTCGCGAATCTCGACATGTATCTCCCCCTCGCCTTTTCGCTCACCGGCCTCGCCACCGGCTTCGGCCTTCTCTGGCTCGTCCGCTGGCTCGGCTCGAAGGCGTTCGGACGCGAGGCCATGGGCCTTGGCGACGTCTTCCTCATGGGCGCGGTCGGCGCGCTCTTCGGACCGGTCGCTGTCTTTGTGACGCTCATGCTCTCGTCGGTGTTCGGCTCGGTCGCGGGCGTCTCCATGATGGCGCTCTCCAAGACGAGGTTCGCGAGAAACGTCGAGATTCCCTACGGCCCCTACATCTGCCTCGGCTGCCTCGTCTGGATGTTCGCCGGCCCCGAGCTCGTCGACGCCTACCTCAAGATCCTTCTCAAGTAGCGCAGGATGCGTGACATGGGCAGACACCGGCATCTTGTCGCTCTTACAGGGCTCGCCGCGCTGCTCAGCTTCGTGATGGCCGCAATGTGCTGGCCTGGCGGAGGCTACAACCCGTGCTTCAAGATGCTCAGCGCGCTCGGGCGCACCGAGGTGGACCTTGTAGAGTATCCGTGGTGCTACTACTTCTTCATCGTCGGCATGTTCCTTTCGGGCGCGTCGGTCGTGGTCTGCTCCTGCTGCATACGCCTCTGCGTCTGGGGCGCCGTCATTAATGCGGCAGGTCTCGTCACGATATCGCTCGTTCCCGAGAACGTGAACCGGCTCGGGCACGACGTCGGCTGCTGGATTGCCGTCGCAGGCGGCTCCGCAATGCTCTTCGTCTGGCTGAGGAGGGAGCGCTCGCGCGCCGTCCGCGTCGTCTGGTCGCTTCTGCTTTTCCTCTCCATGGCCTCCCTCGCAGCCGCCCTCTTCTGCCACGAACGCTGCCACACGCCTTTCTCTCCCTGGGTGCCGACCTCGCAGAAGCTCGTCATCCTCTCGTTCGCCTCATGGCTGCTGTTCCTCGCGTACTGCGGCGCCAGTCGCGCGCTCTCCGCCTTTGTCTCCGTCCTGCCGACCGCCGCGGTCGCCTCGCTCACGCTCCTTTCGGCCTGCGTCACAGGTCCCACGCCTGCGGACATCATGAAGTCCGAGCCGGTTGCCGCGGACCTGCCCGAGCCCCGTCCCCTCTCCTCCGACGAGCTTGCCGCGCTCGCATGGCTTGAGCATGTCACCGGGCCTCTGGACGAGGCGGAAGAGCGCGAATGGTGGGATGTCGGCGGCTCGCAGCATGGAATCTTCGCGAAGAGATACAACATCGCCTTCGCAGGATACGCCGCCGCGGCCGTCGGCATGCGCGGCGGCGCCGATGTCCGCGCGCGCGTCGGCAAGGTGCTGGGCGACTGCGTCAGGCGCATGCTCGATACGGACGTGTGGGCCTATTCGATGTCCGAGAACTACTGGGGACGCAAGCCGTGGGCGCCCGACCCGTGCTTTAGGGAGAACGTCATGTACACGGGCCATCTCCTCCATCTTCTCGCGTACTACGAGCTGTTCAGCGGCGACCGGCGGTACCACTGCGAAGGCGGCGGATGGGATTTTGTGTGGAAGGACGGCCGCAAGGTCCACTACGACGTCGAGAAGCTCGTCGCCGTGACAGTCGAGCAGATGCGCGAAGGGCCGAACGGAGGCATCTCGTGCGAGCCCGGGCTCATGTTCTTCGCCTGCAACAACCATCCTCACGTCGCGCTCTCGGTCTTCTCCAGGCTCGGCTACGGCGACTGGTCCGGCGACGCCGCGCGCTGGGAGAGGTGGGCTCTTTCGCACTATCTCTCGCCCATGTTCGGCGGCGGCGCGATCAGCCTCGTGTACCATGTCCGCGGCAACTTCATGTATCCGAGGGGAATGGACGGGCTGGACGGCTGGTCGCTGCTCTGGTACGAGGCGTGGGCGTCGGACAGACGACTTGCCACGGCGCTTTGGCGTCGTGCCCGCGAGAAGCTGGACTGGACGCGGCTTTCGGAGTGCGGCGACGAGCGCGGCGCCTCCGGCTGCTGCAATCCGCAGCCCATGCCCGGCAGCGTCGCCGCGGCGTTTCTCGCTGCGGCTGCGCGCGCCTGCGGCGATGCGGACACTGCGGAGCGGATTGAGGCCTCTCTCGACGAGCGACACCTGAGGCGAGAAGGGGGATTCTATTGGCTTGGACTAAACCGGGAATGGCGCATCGGCGCATCCGCCATGCGAATCATCTCCCTTGCCGAATCCAATGGCTCCCGCTTCCGCACACTCTCCGCTCTTCCGCTCTAGCGCTCTCCCCGCCGCATTCTTCGTCGCTCGTTCGCTTCCTCATGCCTTTGTGGCGCGATAGTGCCTCTGGTTTTTGCGTCCGAAACCGCAAACTTCGGCCCTTCGGCAGCGCTACCGTTCACTGGTAGGCAGCGTGACCTTCGCCCGTTCTGTCCGCGGCGGTTCCGCCGTGCGTGAACTGACCTTGCTCTGCCTGTGTACGAGGCGTTTCCTTACGGTGTACGCGGCATCCCCCGTACACGCCTAGTAAACTCCGCGTACACGCCTAGTAAACGCTGCGTACACGGGCTGTAAACGCGCAAAACACAACAGGAAAGAGCGAAAACGCGTTAATACGAACCGTTGGCGCCCGGCACTTCGTACTGCAACGTAGACCGGAATGCTCTTCGTGCATTTAGCGTGTTTCGTGTTTCTTTCTCTACACTCATATTATTCAACCATGATGGGGCCCCCCATCAGTTTCCGCGCACCACATCCGCGC
>JAEEZC010000097.1 GCA_016288465.1 Verrucomicrobiota bacterium
ACCATAGAGGAGCTGTCATACCCGTTCCCATTCCGAACACGGAAGTCAAGGGCTCCATCGCCGAGGGTAGTGCGGGACTCGCCCGTGCGAGAGTAGGACGTCGCCGGCTCTTTTTTTGCACTCCGCGCAGCCGCCCGCGCCCTCTGGCGCGCGCCAGCGCAGCGGAAACCCACCAAACCGGCTACAGTTTATAGTGTTGGCAACGGCCGAGCGGACGCTCGACCATTGTGCGCACGGAATCGAGTGCAAGCGTCTTAAGCTTGGCAATGGGCGTTACGCAAAGGACCTGCCCATCCAGCGCTTTGAGTGCCAACGGCGAATCAGGATGGTTCCGCGCAGGTTCTCGTCGAGCAGGAATCCGATCCAGACGCCGACTATGCCGAGCCCGGCAGGCAGGCCGAGGAGACAGGCCACGCCGACGCCGACTAGCCATTGCACGGTAACGCCGACAACGACCGGGTACATGATGTCGCCTACGCAGCGAAGCGTGCTGCATGCGAATATGTTGTGCACGCGCCCAATCTCCAGTATGACGTCGATGGCGAGAATTGCCGTTCCCGAGCTGATTATGTCCGGCTCGTGCGTCAGCATGGGCAGCACGAGCGGCCCGGCGATGGCAAGGAGGGCGGAGCCGGTGAGCGTCACGAACATGCATCTCCTCAGAAAGTAGTTCCCTGCGAGATACGCCGGCCTGTAGCGTTTCTGGCCTATTAGATGGCCAACAAGGATGTCTCCAGCCTGGACGACCGAGACGCAGTATAGCAGAACGAACGTTATCAGGCTCGCGCAGTACGCCTTTGTCGCAAGCGCTTCCGTCGAAATCTTGTTGATGAAGTACACGACGACCGTCTGGCTGAGGCAGTACGACATCGGCTCCGTCATAGACGGAATGCCGACGTAGAACAGATTCTTCAGCTCTCGCCACGGGAACGGTCTCATCAGCCTCGCGACGAGCAGCCTCACGTGCCTGAGCCTGTGCATCAGCGCGAGGATCGCGAACTGGATGAAGCGGCTTGAGGCCGTGGCGAGCGCCGCGCCGGCTACGCCCATCTCGGGAAAGCCGAAGTGGCCGAAGATCAGCGCCCAGTTGCCGATCACGTTCAGTATGTTCGCTATGCCGTTGGCGATCATCGGCTCCTTCACCTTGCCGGCGCTTCTCAGCGAGGCTCCGAGGGCGAACGACAGCGCGGGGAAGACGGACATGACGCCGGTGATGCGCAGGTAGGACTCTCCGTAGATCATGGCCTCCGGCCGGAGGCCCATGGCGACGAGTATCTGTTCGGCGAAGACGAAGAGCGTGGCGCTTATGGCGATGCCGAGCGTGGCGTTAAGGGCCAGGGCCAGCACGACCGTCTGCATGAATCTGCGCTGCTTGCCCGCGCCGTAGTACTGCGCGCACAGCACCGAAACTCCGGTCGAGAGGAACTGGTAGACCATGAAGACGAGCGTGACGAGCATGTTCACCATGCCGACCGCGCCGACTGGGCCTACACCGTCACCGCAGCGCGAGAGCATGAATGTGTCGACAGTGCCGACAAGCATCGTGAGCGACATGTCCACGAAAACCGGCAGCGAGAGCTGCCTAAGCCTTTTGCGAAGGTCTATCTTGTCCATCTTCCCTACTCTGTTCTCATTTGAGGACAGTATACCAAATTACGGCTCGCATTTCCGCTCCGGCGCGAAAAATTCTTGTCGGGGCGATGCGGAAGACGTGCGGCGGGACGGGTGTCGCTGGCCGGTGTCAGATCTTGACGAGCTGCTTGCGAAGGGCGATGGCGACGGCTTCGGTACGGTTGGCGGCGTCGAGCTTTACGAGCAGCGTCTCAACGTGCTCCTTCGCGACCGTCTTGCTGATGCCGAGCTGATTGGCTATCTCGGTGTTGTTGAAGCCCTTGGCGAGCGAGACGAGGACTTCCTGCTGCCTTGGCGAAAGCGTAGGCGCGGGAGGGTCGAACGCGAGAAGTCCCTTTACCTCGGGCGAGATGAATTTCTTGCCGGCGGCGACTGAGCGGACGGCCGTGAGCAGCGTGCTGTCGTCCGCAGATTTCATTATCGCGCCTGCCGCGCCTGCCGCGAGCGCCGCGGCAATGGTGTCGGACGTGGAATAGGACGTCAGGACGACGATTCTCGTCTTCGGCAGCTTGGCGTGTATTTCGGCGGTGGCCGCGACGCCGTCCATCTTCGGCATCATCAGATCCATGATGATGATGTCCGGGCTTAGCTGGAGCGCCTGGCGGACTGTCAGGTCGCCGTCGTCGGCCTCTCCGACGACCACGAGGTCCTTTTCCGCCGCGAACAGGGACTTGAGGCCCATGCGTACTATCTTGTGGTCGTCTGCGATAAGGATTGAGATCTTGCTCATGGTTAGGACTCCTCTGGAAGGGGGACGTCGAAGGCTACGCGTGTCCCTTTGCCCGGTGCGCTGGAAATGTCGGCCGTGCCGCCCAAAGCCTTGACTCTCTCCATCACGCCTTCGAGCCCGAAATGGCCCTGCTCCATGCCCGGGCGGACCGTGGGGTCGAAGCCGCAGCCGTCGTCCGCGACGGAGAACAGTAGACGGCCTCCGTCTATGGTTCCTGCGACCCTGAGTGTCGCTGCGCGGCCGTGGCGCACGGCGTTGACGGCGAGCTCGCGTATGATGCAGAGGATGTTGTGGAATTCGTTGTCCGGTATCTTCCTTCGCGGTACGTTGAAGCGCACCTGCAGCTGCGTCTCGACCAGATGAGGCTGGAGCGTTATGCGGATCGCCTCGGCGATGTCGTTCTTCTCGAGCGCCTGGTTGCGGAGGTCCCAGATGCAGTTCCTCAGCTCGGTGCGAGAGGAGTTGATCGTCTTGAGCGCGATGTCAAGGTGCGGGGCCGAGTCTTCGTCCGCCGCGGGCAGCGTCGCCTGCGCGGCGCGTATCTCGAGCGCCGCGCCCGTCAGGTTCTGGACGACGGAATCGTGAAGCTCTGTCGCGAGGCGTGTGCGCTCGATGGTCTTGAACTTCGCGTTGGTCGCTTCGATCTGCTTCCGCGCGAGTTCTCGTCCGCGGCGTTCGACGAGGACGCGCAGCGATGAGTTCCAGATGAGGAAGAGGACGAGGACGCCAGTCATGGCGGAGAGGATCAGCAGGAACCTTGTCGGCGTCAGCCAGGGCGGATGCGAGAGGATGGAGATGTCGTCCCTGCCGCGCAGTATGAGCGTCAGTCCGCTGATGTGCGGCATGTCGGCCTGGGCGTCGTAGTCGTTGGTCTCAAGAAGGCAGACTCCCGTCGCCTCGATCTGGCAGCCGAGCTCAAGACCCGTGGTCGCCTCAGGACAGGCGCTCGAGTCGAGCTGGATGAGATGACCGTCGCAGTCGAGGCCGATTCGCCCTTCGGAGTTGCCGGGCGAGGGAAGGTTGCGAATAGTGCCTTTGAGCGTTATGAGCTTTCCGTAGTACGCTGTCTGGAAGGAGGTCGAGCCTGACGGCTTCTGCCCGATGATGTCGGAGAGGGAAAGAAGGCGGACTGGAAACTGCGGCGTTGACTTACTGGGCGTGCAGGATGAAACCGTGGCCGTTCCCAGGATTATGTTGAACTGGTCCGTTTCAGGGTATCCGCAGATCGTGGCGCGCTGGCCGGGGCGAGGGTCGGTCTCGTCGCGCTGCGAAAGCTTCACGCGGACGATTCGCCCGTCGTCGTCCCTCAGCAGCAGATTGCGCTTCTGCCAGACGGCGATGATCTCGCCGCAGGTCTTGCGCTTTCCGAGCGAGAGAATGTCCTTGGGCGTCAGATAGATCTTTCGTTCGAGGAAGGGGATGTTCTGCGGCGGGGGAGGCGGGGTGAGGACCGTGATGTCCCTGAGCTGCGAGACGATCAATGGCCTTGCGTATCTGCGCACGGACGGAAGCGCCCAGTTGAACGTCCCGACGACCGAGACCTGCGACTCCAGGAGGCGGCCTACGTCGTCCGTGTCCTGCGCAGAGACGAGCACGGGCATGGTTGTCGAGCCGTCCTTCAGGGTCAGACAGAGGTAGTTGGGGTCGTCTTCGCTCGTGCGCCAGTCGATTACGGTTCCTGTCGTCTCGATGAGCCGCAGATTGTCGCTGATGCTCGACAGGTCCTGGAGCCTTCTCCGGACCGGCTTGACCGTGGCGCCGGTCTCGAGAATCTGTATTTCATGGGCGACGGCGTAAGGCTCGTTGCCGTAGGCGCATTTCTTCAGGCCGAAGATGCCGTTGACGACGACGCGGTCTCCGGGGTGCGGGTTGCAGAGAGGGTCAGTTCGGTTGAAGACGGACACGAGCAGCCTGCCGTCGTCGACGGCGAAGCAGGCGGTTGTTGACGGGTCGCTGTCGGCAGTCTGGATCGTGTGGACGGTGCCTGTGAGCGCAAAGAAGTTGTGGTGCCCCGGCGTCGTGCTGTCCCAGACGTTCATCATCGACCTGATGTCCGTGTTCGTCACGGCACCAGGAAGATCGACGAGCGCAATTGACGACAATGCGCACAGAAGTGTCCGGGTCGCTTTCTTCATGGTTGGATTATACCATATATTGACACGTTTGATCCCAAAGTTTGCACCCTCCAGTTGGAGGGGTTCCCAAGAGCATGCAGTTGGGAGTATAATCTTGGCGTAGGACAACTTGCAAGGAAAAAGGACTAAAATGAAACTCAAGACATTGTTGTTGGCGGCGGTCGGCGCTATGGCTGCGGGCGTTGCGGCTGCGGGCGATCTCGCGGTCTCGGCCTACTGGCAGGACCACATGGTCCTCCAGCGCGGGAAGAGGATCACCGTCTGGGGCAAGGACGCCGCGGGCCGCAGCGTGTCCGTGCACTTTGCCAATCAGACTGCGAACGCCACGACGGACACCAACGGGTTCTGGGAGACGACGTTTGCGCAGCCGTTCGCAGTCTCGGCAACGCCCCAGACGCTGACGATCACCGACAGCGCGAGCGAGTCCATAACGCTTTCGGACGTCCTCGTCGGCGACGTCTTCCTCGCAGGCGGACAGAGCAATATGGACAGACGACTTGTTCACGGAGATGAGTTTGTGGAGCCACAGTCGATCAAGGACTTCTGCGTGGACGATGACGGTATCCGATTCATCCGAATCGCACGAAGTCAACAGGACTGTACTTACGAACATCTTTTCGACCTTCCTCCCATCAAGGCCGTCGCCAGTGATCCTACGGGGGACAGGTATTGGGGGCAGGGGCACGACTGGGCGTCGGCTACGGGCGAAAACAAGAATTTTGTCAGCAGCGTCGCCCTCAATTTCGCCCGCTATATCCGCATTGCAAACGCGGAGAGGAATCAGAATATACCGATCGGCATTATCCACGCCTCGTCTGGCTCCACGACAATCCGCAATTGGATAAGCAAGGCAACCATGAACGTGAACGGCTATGCGTTTGATTCTAACGACGGCGTGTTTTGGAACACCATGATGGCACCGATCCTCCGCGCGAAGTTCTGCGCCATCCTCTGGTACCAGGGCTGCTCGGACGCCGGAATGCAGCCGGATCAGTACAAGGCTTTGATGGACGTCCTCGTGAAGGACCGCCGCGACCGCTGGGGCGAGAACGGCGATCTGCCGTTCTATGCCGTGCAGATCGGCACGCCTGGCTACGCCCAGACGGGAGATATCATGACAATCGGTCTGGACCAGTATCCGACTCCGACCGAGAGTTCCAGCGGTTCGAATTATGTACGAGTCCGCGAAGGTCAGCGGCGCTGGGATATCTCTGACACGGGAACGCACGGACTTGCTGTCATTGTCGATCATGTTCGGTGCATGGGCCGTCATGATCTTCATCCTGTGGACAAGAACTTCGTCGGTCGTCGCCTTTCGCTGTTCGCCCGGAGAGATCTCTATGGCGAGTCCGATCTTCAGACGGAAGGGCCAGTCTTCTCCCGCGCGGTTCGCGATGCGGACGGTTCAGTTCGAATCACGTTCAAACCGGGAACTGCTAACGGACTCACTTCTGGATTTTACAAAATGGCTGACGGTCAGAACGTCAGCCGGTTCGTGAAAATGGCCGGTCCCGTGCGCGGATTTGCAGTCTGTGGCGCGGATAACGTCTGGAAAGACGCAGTTGCGACC
>JAEEZC010000098.1 GCA_016288465.1 Verrucomicrobiota bacterium
CGGCGTGCCGTTCCAGGAAGAGACGCGCATCGAGCCGCCTGCGAATGCGATGCGGGCGGCGACATCCGGATTGTAGTTCGTGGCGCACTGCAGCGTAGTGGCGCCGCGTTCGAGACGCAGCACGTCCGCCACGCTTGTAGCGGAGGCGGCGTCCGCGGCAAGAGATATCCTCGCAGACGAAGAGGGAGCGCCGCCGTTGGCGACAAGAACGCCTCCTGCTGGTTGCAGCACTTCGATGGTGTCTGCCGAGAGCGTCCCGCCTGTAAGCGTAAGGGCGTCGTGCAGGCGGACGGCACTGTAGGCTGCGCTCTCGGAAAGCGTGATCGGGGAGCCGTGCTGGACAACGAGATCGCCGTTGCCTGAAGCCTTCACGAGAGGTCCGGTGGCGCGGACTGTCATGTCGGGAGCGGCGACTGGTCCGGCGACGAGTGCGGCGCCTTCAGGGCGGAAGTATCTGTTCGACACTCGGTCGTAGAGGCAGACGACGCCGTTGAGATCGCGACATGGCACGAAGTCGCGCACGACCTGTCCGTTCGCCTCTATCCTTGCGCCATAGAGCCTTGCGGACGCGCACTCGGCCGGCTCTCCGCCGACGTTTGCGGCGAAGAGGTACATCGGAAGCTCCGTGTCGCGCTCCGTGGCGTCGGTTCCGGCGCTGCCGGCCGACACGCCGTCCACTACGACCGACTGCTCGCCTGCGCAGAGCGCCGCGCGCACTTTGTGGCGTATGCCCGTTCCGACGGTCGCGGACGAAAGCGTTTTCGCCGCGCCGTAGCCGTACGACCACTTGCCGCCGGACGTCCAGCGGAGCGGAAAGAAGCGCGTTGACGAGTCGGACGAGGTGCGGCTGCCGAGTAGAGTCGCGTTGGCGGTTGCGAGACAGGCGACGTCGGCCGTGGCGATCACGCCGGATGCGCCTCGCGCCATTGTGTCGATCCACTGCGATCCGTCGGATTCGACGTATTCCAGCCGGTCGCCAGGCGTCTGCTCGTCGCCGAGGAGGAAGAACCTGAGACGTGTCGCGCCGGTGTCTCCCCAGCCCTGAGGCAGGGCGACCGTGCGGATTGTCTCGGCCGCCGCGACCGAGCCGACAACTGAGAAGTTCGCCCAGGCGTTGGTCTCGGCGCCTCCGTCCTCGTCGCCCCATCCGACAGCCAGCGAGTAGGCACGTCCGTCCGTCGCACCGAAGGAGAGCGTGGCGGACGAGGCAGAGAGTGACGACACCTCGACGCGACGCCAGGTCTCCGCGAAGTAGGGAGCTGTTGGCTCTGCGGCGAGTGCCGAGAGGACGGCTCTCTTGCGCGGGTTGTCGGCGGACGCGACGAAATCCCATCTCGTCGGCTCTCCGGCGTTGCGCTCCTGGTGCTCAAGGCTCCATCCGCCCCATGCGCGAAATGCCATGTAGCACCAGTCCCAGCCGTATTCGGCGAAGATGTCCGTAAGGTCGCGAAGATACGTCTCAGCTCCGGGCGCCCAGCAGATTGCCGAGAACTCGCCCACGAGAATGCGGACATGGTGCTTCTGCTGGAATGCGCGGACCGGAGCGAGCTTCTCGCGGAGCCACGCCTTGTTGAACGTCTCTCCGTTTGGAAGCGTGCCTGGATACGTGGCGCCGTACGGATTGCTGTCCAGTCCCTGGTGCGTGAAGCTGCCGGGCTCGTACATGTGCACCTGATAGACGACGTTGTCGAGGGAGAGCGGCGAGAGGTAGACGAAGGCGTCAGGCGCGTCCATGTCGTCCGCCTCCATCACAATCGTCGCGTCGGGATCGATCTCGCGGATCGCCTCTGCGGCGGACTGCTGTATCTGCCAGTAGCTGCGCTTGCGGGCGTTGCCTTGCCGCGGTTCGTTGCACAGGTCGTAGCCGTAGATGCGCCTGTCGCCCCTGAAGCGCGCGGCGATTTCGCGCCAGAGGTCGATCCATGTGGAGAAGAGCGCGTCGTCGTCCATGATCGCGAAGTCGGAGTAGCCGCCGATGCGTCCGCCGAGAGTGTTGTGCAGGTCGACGACGACGAGCATGCCGTATTTCTCAGCAAGCGGCAGGATGACGTTCTCAAGATGGTCGAGGCGGCCGCGGACCCATTCAAGGTATGCGGGAACGTTCGTGATGGACGCCGAAGGGCAGTTCGCCATCTCGAAGCGGAGAAGGTTCGCGCCCCAGCTGCCGAGTGTGCGGAAGTCGCCCTCGTTCATGTCGTCCGTCGGCGACATGGCGCCCTTTCGCTGCGGCAGGTCGCGAATGCGGGCCGGATAGGAGACGACGAGGTTCTGGTTGGTCGCCTCGCAGATTGCAGGAGTTTCGCGGATCGCGAGTGACGAGAGGTCGAACCGCGCGGTCCCGTAGGCTGACTGGATGCCGAGCGTCAGAGTCCCGCTCGTCGTTCTGTATTTGCTCGGGTCGAACCTGACGCGCAGCTGCTCCCAGCCAGAAGTCGTCCCTTCCTTCTGCGGAATGTCGCCGTCGATGTGGTTGTCTTCGCCGCGAAGGTCGTCGTGGAAGCTGAACTGGAACTTTAGCCCCTCCCATCCGTATGTCAGGCCGCCCACGCCTTCGAGCGAGGCGTTCACAGTGAGCTCGAACGCCTTGCCGACGAAGGCCGACATGTCAAAGGGCGTCTTGACGTAGCCGCTCTGCTTCGTCGTGCCGGGAAGCGCGATCGTCGCGATGTTGCCCGAGATGGACGCCTTGTTGTTGCTTGGCGTCCACGAAAGCGACGGCAGCTGGACGTCGGCGCAGGCGGACAGGGCCGCGAGCGCCGACACAACAGCTAACACATGGCGAATCGGAGTCGGCATCGTCCACCTCTACCAGATCGTCACTATCAGGCCGTCGAAGAGTCGCAGGGAGCTGCCGTGCCACCTCAGGTGCCCGACTCTGACGGGCGCGCCTTCGACAAGGACGGTCCATGTCGAGAAGTCGGAGCCGTTGGCGACGTCGAGCAGCGTCACGGGAAGCGTCAGGTTCATGAGAGACGTGCCTGCGGGAACGTTCACGAGGTCGAGGACGCCGTTCTTCGCGATCGAAGCTCCGCGTATCGTGCCCGCGCCGGCCGTCATGTCGATGGTCAGCCGCGAAAGCGTCTGGCCTCCTGCGACGCCGCGCACGTCGAGCGTCGCGCCAGAGGCGACCGTGACGTTCGCCGCCGGATTGAACCCGGCCGCGCCATCGGCCACAAAGCCCTTGATCACGAACGGCATAGAGCCGTATCCGTCGGAGGTCAGTGCGCCAACGCGCGTATCGACCGTCTGCCAGCTGACGCCATCCGGGCTGGTCTGGAATAGCCAGGAGTTTGGATGCCAGTGCCAGGTAATGTAGCTCTTGACGGGAAGGTAGGACTGGACGTGGTTCTTTCCGGCGGCCAGTCGGAAGGCGACCCACACCTGAGATGAGTTGTTGTAGATGTACTTGGGCTCTTCGGAAAGAACGGCGTTGTAGGCGCTGTTGTCGAAGGCGTTGCGCAAGTCCCAGAGATTCATGGACGACTGGCCGGCCGGCTTGATCGTGGTCGTGGCGAAGCTCGCGGTGCATTGGCGGGGGGCGAGGTCCTTAGGGTCCGTGCCTACGGCGCGGACGCAGCCGTTAGTGCCGATTCCCCACGCGACGTCTTCCGCGGCGTTCGTCGTCGTGCCCGAATAGACGCGCAGGTCTCCGATGGCGATCTGGGCAGACTGATTGTACTGCGATCCGTTGAACACGAAGCGATACCACTCGTTCGTGCAGGTGCGGCCGGAGAAGACGAGTTCGCCGGCCTGCACGTCGATGTCGGCGTCGATGGCCTCGGTCGTCTGCACTATGGCGCGGTTGGAGCCGACCTTCGCAAAGACGTTGCCGGCGGCGAGCTCTGGGTCGTCCCATACCACCGTGTCCGCCGAGCCGTTGCCTCCGAACGAGGAGCCGACCACTCCGCCGTTGACGCGCTCCACTGCGCCGGTGATGGCGCACGTCGCCGCGAACACCACCGTCCCGTCGACCACGAGCGTCGCGCCGTCTGCGACCGTAAGCGACGCCGCGCTGAGCTTGTCGGCCCTCGATCCGGTCACGACGAGCGTTCCGGCCTCGACTCGCAGCGCCGCGATCGACGACGAGCCTATCGAGACGAAATTCGTCTCGGCGCCGCGCTTCACGATGTTGATGTTGCCGTGGCGAAGGACAAGGTTCGTGATGGAGCCGACCGTGTCGCCTTCGCCGATGCGGATCGTCGCGACCGTCGACGACGAGTTCGTCACGGAGACCTCGCCGCTCCTGCCGTCGATTCCGTTCACGGCTACGGAATGTCCGTTGAGGTTCAGCCTCGGCGGCGGCGGACCTGCGCGGTTCACCCACTTCATCTCGATGCCGCCAGTCTGCGGACCGCAAGGCAGGCAGTCGTCGGCGCGGCAGATGACGTCGATCGCGTTGGAAAGGACGAGATTGCCCGTGTGGTTCCAGGCTGTGCTGGACGTGTTGAGGTAGATGGTGCCGCGGAAGTCCCTCTCGGCGTTGTACTGGCTGTCGTCCAGCACGACGTCGCAGAGGCCGCGCGTCTCGACCGACCCTTCGCCAGTCAGCCAGTCCATCCTCTGCATGCCAAGGCTGCCGAAGCGAATCGGACGGCCGGGCGCGCCTTCCAGAATCCACTTGCCGCCGTTGGCCGAGCAGAGCGGCGTGGCGGAGAAGGTCGTGCACTTCAGCGATCCGCCGAGGAAGTGTATCCGCGCGGCGACGTCGGGATTCGCGTTGGTGGCGCAATGCAGAGTCGTCGTGCCGGACCGCAGCGCCAGCACCGTCGCGTATTCGTTCGTGGTGTCGAGGTTCGGGTCAAGCGAGAGACGCGCAGTGGACGGAAACGTTCCGCCGTCGATGTCAAGGCAGCCGGCCGGACCGTCCACGATTACTCTCGCGGTGTTGAGCGTGCCGCCGGCAAGCCGCAGCGTGTCGCGCAGCCTCACGACGTCGTACTCCGCGTCAACGAAGAGAGAGGTCGGTGCGCCGGCCGCCACGACAAGCGCATTCTCGTAGACAAAGGTGTCCGTGCTCGAAGCGACGGAATTGTCGGAGCGGAGCAGGAAGAAGCGAAGCGCCTTAACGGACGAGCCCCAGCCTGCAGGATAGTCGCTGACGTATTCGTCGTCGCCGTTGTCGATTTCGCCGAGCTCCTCGAACTCGTCCCAGCCTGAAGGATCGTTGCCGCCGTCCGCAGCTCCGTATGCCATGTAGAGCGCGTATGTGTCGCCTGTGGAGGGACCAAAGGAGAGCGTTATGTTCGACGCTCCGGCGGATGCGACGGCGACGGTGCGGGCGGGAGGCTCGCACAGTGCGCTGGTGGCAGCGACCTGAAGTCCGGGGGCGATTTCCGCACCTGCCGCGAAAGCCCCGGAACCGCCGTTGCGGAAGTATCCGCCGGAGACGAGGTCGTAGAGGCACGCCTCCCCGTTTCCGTCCTTGCAGGGGACGAAGTCGCGAACCAGATTCCCGTCGAGCCAGAGCTTGCCCGCATAAAGTCTGGCAGACGAGCAATATGACGCCGAGGAGTTGATGTTGTTGGCGAAAAGGTACAACGGGAGCCCTGAGTCGAACGTGCTGCTGTAGGTTCTAGTGGCGATGGTGTTTCCGTCCACGCTTATGGTCTGGTTCCCGTTCTCCATCACGCTGTGGATGACATAGCGTGTGCCTTCGTTGATGATTTTGCGTCCCGCCCAGTACCAGTATCCGTTCCCGCCAAGTCCGCCCAGCAGGTCGTTGACGTTCCAGTAGACGAGAAGCATGCGAGAGTCGGTGCTGCCATTGGCGCGACAGCCGAGAACCGCCGAGTCGCGCATCGTCACGCAGACGAGGTCGAGCTCGGCTGAGACGCCGACCCGTCCGCGAACGCCGGTGTCGATCCATTGCGTGCCGGAAGACTCGATGTATTCGAGGCGCGTGGCGTAGGGGAGAGATTCGGGCGCGAGCAGGAAGAACCGCAGATGCGTCACTGTGCTCGGCCATCCGGCGGGCAGGTTGACCGTCCGCGACGTGTCTCCTGCGGCTACGGCGCCGATAACCTCGAACGTGTCCCACGCGTTTGTGGCAGAGCCTCCGTCCTCGTTTCCGTAGCCCCATGCAAGCGTGTAGGCGTTGCCGTCAGGTTCGCCGAAGAGGAGGTTGCATCTGCCGTCGGAGATGGAGGAGACGGAGATCGTCCGCGCGGCGTTGGCCGAGCAGAGCGTTCCGAGGACCGCCATTATTGCGACTGTCAGTCTTTTCATCTTTTTGCCTCTTTCTTTGTGGGGTTATTCGAAGAACACGGATATCTTGCCGAACTGAAGGTTGAAGTTGTTGACGAGCCAGGCCGGACCGAGCTTCGTGGCCGAAAGGCGCAGGTATCTGGCGTTGGTCGCGCCGACGACCGTGAGTGCGTCAATCGAAGTCACGCGGCGCGGAAGGGCATCGAACTCGCGCAGGGTGCGCCAGTGGTCGCGGTCGTTCGAGATCTCCACCTTGAGATTGCCGGGCCAGCCGACGTCGTTGTCGGTCGGCGTCAGCCTTATCTCGCGCACCGCCGAGACCTTGCCGAGGTCGAAGACCAGCTCGGAATACGAATCAGGCCTGGTGGAAGTGTCGGAGAAGCATTCGAATATCTCGAGAACGCCGTCCTTGATAGCTCCCGACGCCGATACGTCAGGCTCGGCCGGAACGCCCGTCTCGAATTCCCTCGCCTCGCGTCCCGGCTCCTTCACGCGGCACTTCAGCCTGTCGCCGGCACGCTCCCAGCGCACTTCGAAGACGCCGCGCGGCGTCGGCACCCTGCCCTCGGCGAACGAGAGGCCGCCCGGATGCGGATCGAACTTCCACTTGCGATAGCCGGGCTCGGTCGGACGAAGGCCGAGGACGTAGTCCGAGAGCTGCCCCGCCATCGCAGTGTCGGGATGCGATTCGTCCCACCACGACTTCGTCATCATGAACATGCACTCCGTCGTGCAGTGCGCGCCCGGCCACGAGTCCTCCTGCGCCTTGAGCCAGTTGGACCCCTCGAACGTGGCGAGCGCGGAGCTGCCGTAGCCGTATTCGAACTTGCCGCGCATGATCAGGGCCTGTATCTTGCCGATGCCGATGCGCGTGAGGCGCGGCATCAGCGCCTTGGCCTCTTCTGGCGTTGCGAAGCGCGTGGCTATGGCGAAGGCGTTGTCGAGCACGCGGAAGCCCGGGCTTTCCAGCGATATCTTGAAGTGGCGCCCATCCTTGTTCCAGAGCCGTTCGCGTATCGTCCGCGCCAGCGACTCCCCGGCTTCCCGCCATCCCGCCTCCTCCGGCTCGCCAAGCTCGGCTGCGATCGCCGCGGCGTCGCGGTAGCACATCCAGAGCAGTATGTTCATGTATGTCGCGTGCGCCGTCGAGCCGAGACGGTCGCCTCCAATGGATTTCGAATACCCCGAGCGCATGCGGAAGAGCCCGTCCGGCTCGCAGTTCTCCATCAGGTAGCCCATCAGCTTGCGGACCGCCGGATAGGCCTGACGGAGCGTCTTCGCGTCGCCCGTGTATAGCAGATAGTCCCAGGCCACCGGCACGAGCCAGGCCGCGAACTCGTCCGATTCCCACGGACCAAGCTCGAGCGAGCCAAGCGGACGGTGGTTTTCGGGAAACGGACACGCCTGCACATATCCTTCTGGCGTCTGGTTCTCGGTCATCATTAGTATGGAGTCGCGCATGTACGGAACGTCATGTGCGAACGCGTGGAAGATGTTGCGCTCAGCCCACCACAGATCGCCGCTCCAGAGAAGGCGGTCGCGCTTCGCGCCGTCCGCGATGAAGGCGCGTGTGCGCGTGAACACCCAGCCGTCGAGCGACCCTTCGAAGTCGTCCCGGAAGACCGTTTCGCCCTTGCTGTTCTTCAGGACGATCGAGTCGATCATCGGCCACGACTCCTTTTCGACGGAGAAGCCGAAGCGCTCGCCAAGCCGGATCGGCACCTTCGCCGTCTTCAGCTCGTTCGTGGAGTCCTGCGTTACGACCGTCTGCCTGTTGCCGGCGAGAACCTTGAAGCTTCCGACGGGAAAATGCGGGTTCGCGTCGAATTCGTAGACGATCTCCAGAACCCCGTCGTCCGGCGCCGTCGTCTTGCACCAGCCGACGGGCAGGCCCTTTTCCAGCTTCCGCGGCATGAGGCGCCCGCCGGCATTCTTCCATGCGTTGTGATTCGGGAAGGATGCAAGACGGCACGTCCACACGCTCGCGTCCCAGAGCTTGTTGAGCCTCTCGTCGGAGCAGCGGAAGGAGCCTGCGAGCGGTTCCGAGGCGAACACCTCCGCATTGGTGACGCCGAAGCCCGAAATCGTCACCGACGCGTCTGCCGGCGTGACGTGGAAGCGCGCATACCTCTCCTGGCCCTGTATGAGCGGCGCGACGAAGCGGCCGGTGCGGCAGATGCGGTAGATTTCGTGCCGGTTGATGTTGCCTGGCAGAACGGGCAGGTCGAAGTGCTCGCCGAGATACCGCGCGGCCGTCTCTCGCTGGAAGTCGCCTTTGCCGGAGAGCCCGTCCGGATGGCATGCGTATTCGATCGTAAGCTCCGGCTCGTCCTCCTTCGCCTCCACGTCGAACACGGCGTAGCCGCCGACGGTGTGCGCGCCGAGGTCCATGGTGAAGGGCTTTGCGCCATGCACGGTGAAGGCGTCAGCCGCCAGCGCGTGAAAGGGCATCAGGAAAAGAGCTATGACTGTGTTCTTCTGGCTCATGACAACGCACATTCTAACAAACATGTCCCAGACAGTCAATTTATTATGGGGGTTCTTTTCGCTAAGAGTAATGTCCCGTTTTCACTAATCCGGCTTGGAGGGGGCTGGAATATCCACAGTTTTCGGATGCCTGCGTAAAGCACACTCTTGAAAACATTGGCTGATTCTCATGTTAGGGGCGTTCGGCAAGTGAAATGGCCGTTTGCGCTCAGGCTCTTGCGACACCGCTCTAGCGACTGCCTTCGGCAGCGACCTGCGGTCGGCGGATATGCTTCGCGGCTCGGCGCACCCTCTTGCGACCTTGCTTCGCAAGGCTCCTCGCTTCGCTCGTCGGGGAACCTGACGGCTTCGCCGCAGGTGCATCTCGGCCTCGGCCAACCCGACGCTTCGCGCGGGCGCATCTCGCAGGCTTCACGAAAGAATATGGCATAACGGAGTCAAATTTGCCAACTTTAATGTGCGTAAGCGCTTCATGTTGCTTTCGTGTTGCCTTCGTGAAACGAAGGCGTTCGTGTCCTGCGCAGGCAGGTTTTCGTGTCACGGGGCTTGCCGAGAGCCGATGGCTGGAATGACGCGGCGGCGTTTGATGAAGGTCGCGGGACCCGAAAGCGAATGTTAAGCCTCATGATTGGCAACTAGACCTTCAAGTCAAAACGACGACGCGTCATTCCAGTGGCGGAACGCCGCGAGGCAAGCCGCCGTGGTTCGTGGTCGCGCGTCAGCGCAAAAAGCGCAAGGCTTTCCAAGTGCTCGACAGCGTTGCACGAAGGTGGCGATATTACAGAGAGCGGACGCTCTTGACCGCACGCAGCGAAGTGTGGTATATTGCCCTTTGGAAGATGAAAAACGCGAAAGCCAACAAGGTTCTTCTGATCCTGCGGGCCTCGGGTTCGGGGCGCGAACTTCTGCAGGGCGCACTGCAGTACGCGCGCACCGACCCCTACTGCTCCGTGCAGATGGACTTCATGCCGGATGCGCTCACGCCCGAGAAGGTCGCGGCGCTCGGGAACCAGGGCCTGAGCGGAATCCTCACGAGCGAAGTCGGGCTTTCGCCGGACGTCACGGCGGCCTTCGCGGCGCTTGACGTCCCGATGGTCGTCATGAGCTCGCCCGATCCGCGCCTGGCAGGGCGAACGGCGAACCTGGCGTTCGTCGGCATGGACGAGAGCGGGATCGGCGAGCAGGGCGCGAAGTACCTCGTCTCGCTCGGAGCCGTCAATTCCTGCGGGTTCGTCGCGTCCTATCGCGGGCTGCCGTGGTCCGACCTGCGCAAGAAGGGCTTTGCCGACGCCATCCGCGCGATAGGGCTGAGGGCGCATCTCTTCGACGGGCCCGAGAGCCTTTCCGTCTCTCCGGGCACTCCCGACGACATCGCCAGGCTGGAGGAGTGGCTGACGAAGCTTCCGAAGCCGGCTGCGATCATGGCGGACCACGACATGCGCGCTTCGCAGGTCATCGACTGCTGCAACCGGCTGGGACTGAAGGTCCCGCAGCAGGTGTCGGTCCTGGGCGTGGACAACGACAGGGCGATATGCGACTTCACGGAGCCGACTCTCACGAGCGTTCTTCCGGACCATGAGCAGGTCGGGTTCCGCGCGGCCGAGATGCTTGCCGCGATGATGAAGCGCAAGGCCACGAACAAGGTGAAGGTCGTGAAGTGCCCGCCGAAGACCGTTGTCGTGAGGGAGTCTACAAGGCCTTTCACTCCGTCCGCGCGTCTGATCCACCGTGCGCTCGCCTTCATCGACCGCTACGCCTGCGAGGGCATCCGCGTCACGGACGTGGTCAGGCATCTGGGCGTCTCCCGCGCGCTTGCCGACCTGCGCTTTCGGGAGGTGGAGAACCGCTCGATCCTCGACGCGATCATCGACCGCAGGCTTGCGGAAGTGACGCGCCGTCTGCTTTCAACCCACGATTCGATCACGCGCATCTCGCTGCTGTGCGGCTTCAGGAACCCGAAGCACCTGAAGCGGCTCTTCAAGCAGCGCATCGGCACTTCCATGCGCGACTTCCGCAGCATGCACAAGGGCGAAGGGTAGTTCTTGCTCTTCGGCCCGCCGCGCCGGCCGTCAGTCGTCGAAGTCGTCGTAGTCGCTTCCGCTGCCGAAAAGGCTCTCGCGGTCCGGGACGTTCTCTTCGCCGATTTTCCCGATTACGCCCATCTTCACCAGTTCGCTCTGCGTGTGGCCGCGATAGTTCCACGTGCGCGTCGTCGAGACGACGGGCGAAATCTTGTGTATCAGCTCAGTGTACTCTTCGTCGTCCAAGGGCTCGTAGTCGCACCAGGTTGTGAACTCCGTCAGCGCCCTGACCAGCGTTGCGCCGTTGACTCGGAGGCAGGCCTGTATGTTCATGACCGTGTAGTCCGCCTCGTCCTTGGGGACGCAGCATTCCTTCTTGATGTGCTTCACGAGGTTTCGCGACGCCGTAGTCTCTTCGTCGCCCATCGGATCCTCGTACATGAGGAAATCCTTCTCCGGAAGCGTCTTCATCGGCACGTCGCTGAACCTGGCGCGGCGCTTCTTTACGTTGCGCAATATGGTCTGCATGGCCGCCGCGGTGTCTTCCTCGTTGTCGAATTCGTCGTCGTCCGCTTCCGCAAGCGGTTCATAGACGAACAGCCACTCGCCGGCGTCGGGGTCGTAGATGGGCGCGCACCACGCGTCCTCCATAGAGGGGTCAAAGGAGCCCTTCTCTTCCTTCTCCTCGATCTTCTGCAGGATTCGCCGGACGGTCGCATGCAGTTCGTCTTCGGACAGCGGACTGGAAATGGGCGCGTCGTGGTTCTTTGCATAGCCGTTGTACAGCTCGCAGACCTCCTTTGGCGTGACGATGCCATATAGGTTCACGGCGGAGTTGAGGCACCGCTGAATGAACTCGTCCCTTTCAGGAGTTGCTTCTGCGGCGGCGCTTTCGTCTTTGTTGCCGAGACTGAGCTCTCCCATAGGCCCCACGATCTTGTCAAACGGATTGTTCATTTCGTTGTTCTTTCCCTTTGCGCTTGTACGGAGCAATAAGGACTTCCCTTTGCCATCTGCGCCGCCTGCCACACTTGACGAGTATTATACCAAAAAGGAGAGCTCCGAGGGCGTTGTGGGGACTGTCCCCAAATGCGCTTTGCGAACTATGGGCTGATTTGCGAACTTGGATTTACATGAAAGAGGCTGATAACTTGCCAAAAAGCACGCCAGACGCGAAAAAAAGCTACGAAATAGCAAGCGAAAATCCAAGTTCGCCAAATTCGCTGCGTTTTGATGCAAAAAGTGCGACGGAAAATCGTGCGAATTTGGCGAATCTGTTTTTGTTGATTGTTATAAAATGGCAAACGCAAATGAAAGGAGAAAACCGATGAACATTCTGCTTCTGCAGGGTTCGCCGCGTGCGAACGGGAACACGGCGTGGATGGCAGAGGAATACCGCAAGGCCGCAGAGGCTGTCGGGCACAAGGTGACGCTGGTCGACGTGGCGCACAAGAAGATCGCCGGATGCATGGCCTGCGAATACTGCCACGGCAAGGGGAACGGAGAGTGCGTCCAGAATGATGACATGCAGGAGCTCTATCCGCTCCTCGCGGAGGCGGAAGTCCTCGTCCTTGCGGCGCCGATTTACTACTTCACGCTCTCGGCGCAGATTCAGGCGCCGATCCAGCGTATCTACAACATGAACAAGCCGGCCAAGCTGAAGAAGATGGCGCTTCTGGCCTCATCCTATTCACCCGACGTGTACGACGGCGCAGTCGGCGAGTATCGCGGCATCCTCAGCTACTGGGGCGTCGAGGACACGGGCATCGTCACGGCCAAGATCGACGAGCAGAAGACGGATGCGACCCGCGACCGTATCCTTGAGCTAGTGGGCAAGCTGTCTGCATAAGAGAGCCCGAGAATGTCAATACCCAGACGTCGGCTGGTTTTAGCGGCCTGATTCGTGGGCGTTTTGCCCTTGAAAGGGGGCTGAAAGGGGTGTTGTTCAGTCGTACTGTGCGAAGTTTCTGTGGTTGTTTTGGCTTAATTCTGACGGGAGGGGAAATGTCGACGCTAATAGTAGCGGGCTTGTGGTAGAAGCCCTTAACATGTCCGCCATTTGGCTTGCGGACGTCTCCCAGTACGAGCGGGCTTTTTAGACTAAAGGGACTCGCTTTTTAGACTATAGAGAAAATCATTTTAGACTAGGGAGAGATTCATTTTAGACTACTGGCGAAAAGAGAAGGGGCATAGGAAGGAGAATGAAGGGTCAGAGCTTATTGATATAGAAAAATTGATACAGTAGCCGAGTTTTGGTATAATGCCCACATGAGAAAGAACAGGGTTGTCGAGCAGAACAGGTGCTATCACCTGATCAGCCGGCTTGCGCACCGGACGTTCTTCCTTGACGACGAGGAGAAGGACCGCGCGGTTGCGCTGATGCGTCGCGTAGAGGCAGGAGTAAAAGCTAGCATGAGTTACTGTATCAATAGAACTGTATCAATAAGCTCTGACCCTTTTGACCCCTAGTGACTTGTGCGGGACTACGTGTGCCTACAAGGTCCTCGACAAGGTCAATCTCTTCTGTGCTGTCCGGATTGAAGCGGATGATTAGGCCGACAAGTACCCATCAACTAATCGAACGATAACGCCGCAACTAACCGAACGGTTGTACGCCATAGCGGGTTATGATGCAATATGTCCTGCGGAAAGCCCCAAAACGCTAGAACAGTTTACCTTGAGCCCCAAGGACGGCTCCGACTATCGCATTCAATATCGAAAGCACGACTCCGATGATGTTCAATGCAAGACAGACGTTTCGGTTCCGTTTAGCGCTTAGCACTATGCCGACAACAGAAACCGGCAATCCAATAAGAGGGATTAACCACGTTACAAAGCTTGCGATTCCCAGAATTAGAGGAGCCGGACCGGCATTTGGCACTTTGCCATTGGCGACAGCAACGCCACATTGGGGGCAGACTACCGCATCGTCATTGATGGATGCACCACATTTTGAGCAGAACATTAATTTTCCCTTTCCTTGTGTTCTATTCGAGGTTCACTTCGCGAGGATATGTCTTATCCTTGTTCCGAGTCGTTCCGCTTCTGTTGCTTCCACCACTGCTGGCATGTTGTTCTCCTTTTGGTGCAGGTATTATACCATATTTCCCTTGGCGACAGCTTTACGCCATTGCAAGGTGGTGCAAATTCCTCGTAGAAAATCGTCTGAAAGTGCGTTCTTGTGGCTGGACAGCAATGGAGCCGGCCTGTCGCGAACCATGATTCCGCCGCATCCTCGCCGAGTCCGAGGTTGGGGAATGGAGGGAACAGGTAACAGGGAAGATGGAACAGGGAGAGCGCTATGAAAGCCTACCTAGCGAATTTCGTCAGTTGATGCTGCCATCGTCAGTTTACGTACTTGGGCGGCTGAGGTTTGAGCGATAAAAAATAATGTACCCTGGAATATCCCCAGTTTTTGACCCCAGAAACTGGTCGGATGCCTGATTTTATTGGTCGAGATGAGTTTCTGGAAGTGAAATAAGCGAAAAGTCGGTTCCACTTGTCTGGTGTGGTATAATGCCACGTGCCAAAAAACCAACCAAGGGGAACCGACATGGGGAATGATAGCATAATTGCGTTCAAAACGCGAGAACAGCTTAGAAAATACCTGGGGATATTTTCTCCCCAGTTC